>MHDQ01000047.1 GCA_001803565.1 Nitrospinae bacterium RIFCSPLOWO2_12_FULL_45_22
GCTATGGGTGTAGTTACTTACATTGCTGTCGATGGTTTTGGGGCATTCATGCAGTCAGGAGAAAAAAGGATGACCGAGGTGGTTGCAAAAACTGGGTTGGCATCATTTCTCTATCTTGAGCTGCTCGATGCTTCATTCTCTTTTGATGGAGTAATAGGTGCATTTGCCCTGACCAATAATCTACTTATAATTGCGATCGGTTTAGGAATAGGTGCTATGTTCGTTAGGTCTTCCCGCGATAACTCTAGGATAGACCTAGCTGGCATGGCAAAATATGGTTAGGCTGTATATTGGAGGTTGGGTCAAGAAGGCTGATCCTGTCTTAAATATTTAGGCCTTCTTATTGGCCGGTGAGAAATTTGGGCTTTAATTGAATCATCAAGGCCGGCAGCAACAGCAGAGCCCCAAGCATATTGGCTGTTATTACTACAGCCAGCATACCACCCATTATAGCCTGGAAACGGATAGCTGATAACAAAAGGGTCAGAACCCCAAGCGTAAGAGACATACCAGTAAAGAATACGGCCGTACCGGCATGGGTGAGGCTGATAAAATGGGCCTCTTCCGGGCTCTTACCCGCCTGCCGTTCTTCCTGCATTCGACATACAGTATAAATGGCATAGTCTCCCAGCCCTAAACCTAATGTAGCTACTGAGACCGTATAAATAAATAGGCCGATCTCTGTAAACCCCATGGCACCAAAGAGTATCAAGTTACTCAGTTCCAGAACGCCTATGACTAAAAATGCACCCCATACCGAACCGAAGGTTATCGAGATAAATACCAATACCGCTACCGAGATCAGGATGAGGGTGTCACGCTGCCCCTTCCGTATAGTATCCATAATAGCAGCGAAGACACCGATAAGGCCCGCCGCCTGCCGGAACTCGTATTTAGACTGCTGGTTTTCTTTCAGATACTCATCAGTATCCCGGATAATATCCCGGATAGTACTGCCACGGTGGTCCTTTACGTATATCCCCAGCATAGCTTCACTATAATCAATCTCAAAGAAGGCTTTGCTATCGTCTGGGCCACCACTGGTACGGAAGATATCCATAAATTGCCAGATGGTAGTATAATCATTGGGTAGGATGTACCAGCGGGGGTCATTATCATGGAAGGCCATATTTACTCCCTTAAGGACTTCGGTATAGGCGCTGCTCCCCCGCACATCGGCCCGGTCTTCCAGATGGTTCTTCAGGTTATGCACATCCCGCACCAGTTGAGGATCAGCCAGGGCACTGGCTTTGCCACCCCTAATATGAATCACATAGGGATTGACGCCAAAGAAGTTATTATTGATCAGCCTCTCGGCCTGATTATATTCTGAATCGTACCAGAACAGGGGCGAGCCTTCCTGCATATCTCCTATCTCCATCTTATTGGCCCCAATAATCGTGATTACCAGGACGGCAGCATAAGCTAAGAATACGACTACTCGGCCCCGGGGATTCCAGGTGAGCTGGGCCACCCGACCTAAAATCTTCATAAATAGTTGATTGCGCCGCCTTACCCGCTCCATCTCCTTAGCTGTGGGCGCTGGCAGCACGGCAAGAAAGGCATGGATGAATACAGTAGTGGTGAAGAATATCCGCACTATCCCATAGGAGGCGGAGATAGCCATGTGCTGTATGAGGCTGAAAGGTATAAAGAACAGGACGACAAAACCGGCCCCATCGGTAATGATGGATGCCGCGCTGGGTATAGTAAGGCCTCTGAGTGTCTCTTCCGCTGCCCTCTTCTTATCCTCCCACTTCTCATACTCCTCATAGAAACGGTTCAGGATCTGTACACAGTGGCTCACCTCGATAGCCATGATCATGAAAGGGACAATGATGGTCATGATATCCATCTTCCAGCCCAGCAAGTGTTCCGAGCCAAAGCCCCAGGATACTGCTATAAAGGCGGCCCACATGGGCATGAAGATACCCCGCCAGGTGCCAAAGGCCAGGAACAGGAGCACCACAATGGCAGCCATAGCTACCCCGAAGAGATAGACCATATAGCCCATAAACTGATGCAGATAGCCCATCTCTATCACCCGGCCGGCCAGATAAAATTTATGATTAGCATTTTCTTCTTCCTTAAGGATTTTCCGGAGAGTCTGAAAAATATATTTAAACTCTTTGTCATCCCAGAACCGGGCCATGATCACAGCCGACTTTTGGTCCCAGGAGACCAGCTTGCCATAAATAGCCGCATTATTGAGGATAGTCTGGCGGTATGCAGTCATGAAATCAGGCTCGGTGATGGCCCGCTTAGCCAGGTCCCGGAAGCTCTGGCTATCCAGTACCGAGAGGCCCATCTCATCAAGATAAGTCCTGATATTCTTTACCCCACTATGGCTAGCAATAGAGACTACCTGACCCCGGATAATACCTCGCATATCATAGAGTTTTTGCCCTATCCGGTGCATCTTACTTATAGTCTCTTTATTGAATACGGTCCCCTCTTTTACCTCCACCCCGATCTCTACCAGGGTACCTACACCAAATACATAATTCATAAAACCTTGCAACTCCACATTGGGATGACCCTTAGGGGCAATATTGGCCAGTTCCTCCGGCAAGGTTATCTTAGTAGTCTCGTAGGTAAGGAATAAGGTGATCAACAAGATGATAATGCATATAGGCCAACGGCCCTTGACAATAAACTTGGCAAAAAGCTCTACCATAGATGATTCTCCCGTCAGCTAACCTCTTTTTTGGTTAGCGGTGGCCTTCATGTCAACGGAAAATAATATTTCAAATTTTTAGGTTTTGCCCATTATTTGTAGGGGAGTTATGATAGCACAGCGATAAGGAAAAGTGCAAACCTTTTTTTCTTAACTTTGGCTTGAGATTGCTATTTAACCCGAAAAGGGCAATTTTTTTTCAAACTCAGGATAGGGGTAGGAACGACCGGTTGAAATCAGGTCCCTCCCCCCTCCGAACCATGCATGCCGATCTCCGGTACACGGATCTTCGGTCGGTAGCTCACCTCCGAGAGGATTGACAGACCGCGGCATGGGCTGCGGTCAAGGAGAACAACCCATGCTCAGCAAAGAAGGCATTGGGCCAGCGATGGCCTCGCTCGAAGTGATACCCCAAGAAATCAAAACCCCCTTTCTGGGGTGAAATTGCTAGAAATAGCGATTGGTATAAAAGGAGATTCTGAGAAAAGGATGGCTTGGAAGATTTAGTAACCTTATCGGGGAGGACAAGCATGACCGAAGAGCTATGGTGTGTCCTCCCCCTTTTTATTCCTCAATTCACCAAAGTTTAGATATCGTAGTAGAGGGCAAACTCGTAGGGGTGGGGCCGGAGGCGCAATTCATTAACCTCTTTGGTCCTCTTATATCTTATCCAGACATCAATAGCATCCTGGGTAAAGACATCCCCTTTCATCAGAAAGTCATGGTCTTTCTCCAGGGCATACAGGGCATCTTCCAAAGACCCCGGTACCGACGGTACATGGGCCAACTCCTCAGGGCCTAACTCATAGATATCCTTATCCAGGGGCTCGCCTGGATCAATCTTATTTTCTATGCCATCCAGGCCCGCCATAAGCATAGCCGCAAAGGCCAGGTAACCGTTACATGCAGGATCAGGGAAGCGCACCTCAATCCTTTTGGCCTTAGGACTAGGGGAATACATGGGGATGCGGACACCAGCACTGCGGTTGCGGCTGGAGTAGGCCAGGTTCACCGGGGCTTCAAAACCCGGGACCAGCCTCTTGTAAGAATTGGTGGTAGGGGCCACAAAGGCACATAGGGCCGGGGCATGCTTCAAGATACCACCTATATAATAAAGGGCCAGCTCACTCATACCAGCATACCTACTGCCAGCAAAGAGGGGTTTGCCGGCTTTCCAGAGGCTCTGATGGGTATGCATACCTGACCCATTATCGTTCCAGATGGGCTTGGGCATAAAGGTTGCAGTCTTGCAATATTTTTGGGCTACATTTTTGACAATATATTTATACCACATAAGGTTATCAGCACACTTGACCAGCGGGGCAAACCGCATATCAATCTCCCCCTGGCCGGCTGTAGCTACCTCATGGTGGTGGCATTCAATCTCAATCCCCAATTCTGTCATAGTCAGAATCATCTCTGAGCGAATATCTTGCAGGCTATCGGTAGGGGGTACAGGGAAATAACCTTCTTTATAGCGGGGCTTGTAGCCCAGGTTAGGATTCTCTTCCCGGCCCGAGTTCCAGCGACCCTCAATAGAATCTATATGGTAGAAGCTATGCTGTTCGCGGGAGTCAAAGCGGATATCATCGAAGATAAAGAATTCTGCCTCCGGGCCAAAATAGGCCGTATCGGCAATACCGGTAGATTTCATATAGGCCTCGGCCTTCTGGGCAATATTGCGGGGGTCCCGGCTATACTTTTCTTTGGTAATAGGGTCCAGGATATTACAGATCATAGTCAGGGTAGGTACGGCGGTGAACGGGTCTAATACGGCCGTTGTTGGGTCGGGAACTACCAGCATATCACTGACATGGATGGCCTGCCAGCCCCGAATGCTGGAGCCATCAAACCCGAACCCTTCTTCAAAGGAATCCTCTGATAGTTCTAATATCGGTACAGTGAAATGCTGCCATAACCCCGGATAATCCATGAATTTCAAATCCAACAGTTTTACACCTTTACTCTCAGCAAACTTCAATACCTCCTTCGGTGTCATCTTGTCCCTCCTATAACAAACCGTTATTAGGTTATTAGGTAACTGGGTAACTGGGTCATTGGGTACTGGGTAACTAAATAACCTAATCACCCAATCACCTATTTACCCTTTATAGGGCCTCTTCGCCCCGCTCACCGGTCCTGATCCGTACCGCTTCATCTATAGGGATGACAAAGACCTTACCATCTCCTATCCTGCCGGTATGGGCAGAAGCTATAATGGCCTCTACTACCTCCATAGCTATATGGTCAGGAACCACGGTCTCAATCTTTATCTTAGGCAGAAAATCTACTACATACTCTGCCCCCCGATAAAGCTCGGTATGGCCTTTCTGACGGCCAAAACCCTTCACCTCACTTACTGTCAATCCATGAATCCCTAGCTCACTCAATTTACTCTTGACCTCATCCAGTTTAAACGGCTTAATGATAGCTTCTATCTTCTTCACTTTTTCCCCCTCCTAAAAATAGATGTAGGCGTTCAGCCTTAAGCCTTCAGCTAAAAACAATCGTAATAAGAAAAATTTCTCCTCATGCCTTGCCCCTCACGCCTTACGATAAGTCTTGCTGATGGATGACGGCTGAACGATTACAAATAGGCCTTGCCTCTCGGTCATCTAGTGAGTGAATATTAGACCATTTGGCCATTTTTGTAAAGAGATTGTTAACTGAGAGGCAGTGTTCATACCCTGTGTCTACGGTGTTCTCCCTTACTTTATTTTGTGTGAAAACCCGAATAAGCCACTTCCCCGTGCGCGCTTATATCTACACCCTCGATTTCTTCTTCTGGAGATATCCTAAGTCCCATCATAACCTTAAGTACAGAGAGGATGATGAGGGTGCCTACAAAGGCAAAGATCCAGGTTGCCGCTACCGCGACGAACTGTACCCAAAGTTGCGCTGGATTGCCAAAGAAGAGGCCATTATTCCCAGCCGCATTAATGGCTTTAGAGGCGAACAGTCCCGTCGCCAGAGCCCCCCAGGTCCCGCCAATCCCATGCACCCCCACTACATCGAGGGAGTCGTCATAACCCAACTTCATTTTAACATTGCAGGCAGTTGAGCAGAGGACACCCCCGCCTATTCCGATAAAGATGGAGGAGATTGGCCCAACAAAACCTGATGCCGGCGTAATAGCAACAAGCCCGGCAACGGCTCCGCTGGCAGCGCCTAGAACCGTGGGCTTGCCCTTCAAGACCCAGTCCATAACCATCCATGAGAGGGCTGCTGCTGCTGCTGCTGTGTTGGTAACGACAAAGGCATTAGTAGCCAGGCCATCAGCCGCTAATGCACTTCCGGCATTAAAACCAAACCATCCCACCCAGAGCAATGAAGCCCCAATAACGCTAAAGGGGAGATTATGCGGTGGCATTGCCTCGCGTCCGTAGCCGATCCGCTTCCCAAACATAAGAGCGGCGGCCAGGGCAGATACCCCAGAGCTGATATGCACTACTGTCCCCCCGGCAAAGTCTAAAGCCCCCAATTCCCTTAACCATCCTTTTACCCCCCACACCCAATGGGCCAGGGGGTCATAGATAAAGGTTGCCCAGAGTAAGACAAAGAGGACAAAGGTGCTGAATTTTGCCCGTTCTGCAAACGTACCGGTGATTAGCGCAGGGGTGATAATGGCAAACATCAATTGGAAGACCATAAATGCCTGATGTGGGATAGTTGCAGCATAAGCTGGGTTGGGATCAGCTCCTACCCCGTTTAATCCAAACCAGCTCAGGCTACCAATGATTCCCCACTTGTCAGGGCCAAAGGAGAGGCTGTAACCCCACAGCACCCACTGAACGCTAATTAAGGCAGCAATAATGAAACTATGCATGATGGTGCCGAGGGCATTTTTTGTTCGGACCAGGCCACCATAAAAGAGGAACAGTCCAGGAATCGTCATCATCAGTACCAGGGCTGAGGATGTGAGCATCCAGGCGGTGTCCCCTTTGTCAATCGTGTGGAGCGGTTGTGCCTCCGGGGTCTCAGCGCCCAGGGCCAAAGGGGTCAAAATGATTAGTAAAAGGATGGGTAAGATCGCCCATATAAATGACTTCTTCATTACTCCTTTGACTTTCATAACTCTTTCTCCTTCCTCCATGCCTTGCATTTTTGTAAGTTTTGCTGCAAAAGGGGTTACAAGCCTCCCCAAAACTCTTTTAGCTAATCTTTCCTACCCAGTTCTTAAGGAAACTCTTTGCCGTACTTATGTCTGTGTTTATATCCAATTGAAAGGTAAATTTGGTCTCACCATTAAGATTTTCATCTTTATACCATACCGGCCCTACCAGTAAGCTTATATTCTTGGTGAAGTAAAAATAAAGGCCCACACCGCCGCCACCAAGGACATTGTCACCGCTCATATAATCAGCTGCAATCATAAGCTTATCCGGGATAAGCCATCTATCCCAACCGATCATAAAACCATCATTTTCTTCACCTCCATTAGCGTCTTTCAAGACACTGCTATTAGCGAAATAATAGCCTGCATGGAGCCTTCCGACAAATGGAAGACTCTTGCCCACGATAACATCTACTGCATTCTGAGCTGTTAAACCCTTACTTGTCCCTACATTGAATATACCGAGGTTTAATGCCGGAGAGCCTTTAAACCAGGCATTTTCCGGGGTGCCGAGCTTGGCATTGAAAAACACGGGATAGTCAGTGGGTTCAACTAGGTCAATACCCACCTCCAGTTGTAACTTTTCAAAGGGTAAGACACCCACTGTCAGCCCTAAATCCGTTGGGAAGTCACCGCCCCTATTGCTCAGCTTCCTGGCCATGGTGGTATAGCTATCATAAGTTAAATGCCATATCCCAAAAGGCTGGATATCCATGGTGCATGGAGACCAATAAGTGGTTGAAGGCGTAGCCAGCACCCGCTCTGGCACCGCGAGCGCACCGATAAGTAATGATATAACTGCAAAAACTACTCCCCTCTTTACTAAAAAATTTCTGCGCCTCATAACTCCTCCTTTCTTTTATATATGGTTACCCGAAGATAAAAAATGTAGAGTGCGGTTCCTGAACGTAGCGCAGTTCGCCTGGCATGATCAGGAGCTACGCACTACAAATATTGGTATTACTTCCCATGGGATTGAATACCTATAGCCGAGGGAGCAAATAATATGCCAGTTAGTAAAGGAAAGGGTCCCAGGGTTGCGGAAAAGGATTGATATATAAGACGATTATGATTGTTTATTTAAAATTAAAGGGGAGGGGCAAGGCCAATGCTATTATTGGGTGGTGCTGAAGGAGTAAGCAATAGCTAACCGTGGGGGTTGAGGAAATAAAGGGGCCAAATGGCCTGGGATAAGGGTTGGCTCAGGGTGCCTCCTATTTGGGCACCAGTGGGTTACCCTGCCTATTAATTGACCTTACCTTGAGTTCTTGGGCTAGCTTCTTCATCTTTACCAACCCTTTGGCTAGATCATAGAAGCCATGCCATTGAACATAATCAGGCCCCATCATCGCGGCACCCATTCTGGCCCTCCTTCCTTCATGGTGCCAGAGCTCAAAGAATACCCATTCAATCTCTTCATCAAATTTATTATCGCTGGTAAGGAGCCCTTGGGCATATAGCTCATTCATCATCGCTTGCATAGGTATAAAGTATTTAGTGTTATATAGTTCGACTGCGGCATCAAATTGTTGATAAAAGCCCTTTACCCATCCAGCGGAATGGCAACTAAGGCATATCTTCTGCATCTTCGCCCTTTTCTCCTGCCAGTTCTCGGTCTTTACTGCCAGGGGCCTCTCTAATTCCCAGGAGAGCCTGGATGAAACATTGTGGGTAGACTCCAGGACACCTACGCCGGACATGTGACAAGTAGCGCAGGTAGGGGCACGGTAATGTCTCGTATCCCAATAGGGGGTGGCAACATCCCAATCCCATTCTCTTCCTTCATGCTGGTAAATGGCCCCGTGTTTGGATTCTAAATAAATCTCTAGCTGGGGATGATCGGGCCCTATATGGCATTGACCGCAGGCCTCGGGCTTGCGAGCTTCGGCTATAGAGAACCGGTGCCGGGTATGGCAGGCCGAACAACTTCCCCGGCTCCCATCGGGATTGATCCTCCCGATGCCGGTATTAGGCCAGGTAGTAGGATCGGATGCCCCCTGGTTGAAGGTCACGATCGAGCCGTGGCACTTCTCACATCCCATCACGGCCGCGGCTTTACCCTCTACTACATAAGCCAGGAAATCATCCTTTCCCCTTTCTTTATCCAGGGGCTGGACAAAGGTAGCGCCCTTGCTATGCAGACTATCATTAAATTCTTTGACTGCTTTGGGGTGGCACCGCTGGCAGTCGTTAGGAGTAACTAAGGCCGATATGCTCGCCCCTTCATGCTCTCGGGAGTCAGGCTCCTGTGGGTCGGCCTTGTGACACTCGAGACAATCAACCTTGGCTTTACTATGGGAAGAGTTTTT
>MHDQ01000048.1:0-5696 GCA_001803565.1 Nitrospinae bacterium RIFCSPLOWO2_12_FULL_45_22
ATAGCAACGGGGGTTTTTTAGAGTTCCACAATGCCTGTGAGGCCAAGCTCCCTCATAACTATGTCCTCAAGCGAGTCAGGTTGGACAAGGGTTTCTTTGATGAGATAAACTTCCAATATTTTGAAGAGGCCACCACAGAATATGTCTGCAAGGCCCCCTTAAAAGAGAATCTAAAGAAGGTGGCCTTAGATATATCTGACTGGGAAGAGGTAAGCAATCGCCACAGTGTGGCCGAACGGATGCTCATCTTGCCTAGCTGGTCCAAACCGAGAAGGTTCATCTTTATCAGGGAGAAGATGGATCAGAATGGTCAGTTGTTGCTCCCAGGCCTCTATAAATACCAGGCTATTGTGACCAATATCGAGGACGAGACTTCCCTGGAGATATGGCAGGACTATAACCGAAGGGCCAGGATAGAAGGTACCATTGAGGAGCTTAAAGACGGCTTCGCCTGTGAGCAGATGAGTCAACATGAGATCAGAAGAAATCTGGCCTTTATGGCGGTAAAGCTCATTGCTTACAACCTGCATAACTTCTTTAAGAAGGCCTTATTGCCGGATCATGCTAAGGGATGGAAGATCAAGACCTTAAGGATGGATTTCCTCCGGGTCTCAGGAAATATCGTGGGTAATGGCCGTTACCGCCGGATTCGGTTAGCTGCCAATCGGTCCCTTATGGCTTTGGTCGAAGCAGTAAAGGCCAATTTAGAACGGTTCCTTTGGCAGTGGTCTTATTGCTTGATTTATCACCGGGCCTGAACGCTCTGATTTTACTGAACAATTAGGGAAAAGGTAAAACTGGCCAAAAGAGAGGGGTGGTTTGCCCAAAAAGGGCTCATTTTCGCCCTTTTTTCGCCTCGTTGGCTCTTCTTTGTATAAAAAGCGATACATGCCAAGTTAGTTACTGAAAAAATGGATAAAAATTGGTAATTCTTGTCACCGGACCTCTCTTAGCTAAAATTACTTGCCGGTTTCAGGATAAAAGTACTATTTCAGAAGAACTCAAGGTTTTACGAAAAAAAGGCTTGATACCAAATCCAGAACTTGGTAAAATAAATTTCCAAATCGATAAAATCCACAAAAGGACATTAAAAAGATGCAACTTCTGGAGAAATTGCTAAATGAATTTCCTCTCATGGCTAAAGCAGAAGAAAAGAAGATTGTGGAAGAAGCGTGAAGACAAGAATCTTCTATCTCGGACTCTTCAGTTTTAATCCCAAAAAATTAATTAACCGATATCTTTCTTTATCTTTATAAAGAAGTTAAGATATGAAACTATTTAAGCTATATCCTCTCTTATTATTTAGTATAATCATTCTAGCCTGTGCTACTGGAAGCTCAAGAGAATCTATTAAAGAGGATCGCCGACAAAAAGGCATTCCCGAATCCATATCACAACAATGGCAGCGAGAACAAGAAGAACGGATAGTTAAAGTGGGCGAAAAACTCATTGAATTAGCTCCCAACGCCAAAGAGTTCACCTTTCATTTAGCGATTTCAAAGAAAGATAGCGGAGGAATAATTGACCCTGACTCTGTTAATGCTTGGACGAATGGGTGGCAAATTTTTGTGACCCGGGGGATGATGCGCTTTATTAAAAATGATCATGAATTAGCTGTTATTCTCGGACATAAAATTTCCCATGCTAACAGCGTCTCAAGAAAAGTCGTAAAAAGAAATATTGTTGATTACATACAGACTATAGCATTTGCAACTGTGGGAATTCCTCCTATTTGGAATACACCGCCAATAGACCCCTCTACGATGAAATTTAACCACGGTGAAGAGAAAAAAAGCGATTATGAAGGCCTACAATGGGCTTACAAAGCGGGATATGATATTTCTGGAGGTCCTGCTTTATGGGAACGTTTCTTCACTCAGATACCGGGTTCAGTAAAAGGTGGATTCCTGTCATCCCATCCCTGGTCAACAGAACGTTTTTTGCACATGCAAGAAATCATCCGTGAATTAACCCAAGCTTCTAGTTCCGGATCAGGAGAATGAATTTTTTGGATTTGGATTTTTGATAAAACTTGTAGATTGGTTGATCAAAGACCCAATTAATATTTTCAATCAAAATTTCGGAACATTCGGGCCGAAGGGAGGAAAGATTATAAAAAGAATATAAGATAAATCAAGGAATTACCGTCATGAATCAGGGAACCCCAAGTCCTTTAGTAGACCGAATGTCATATGAGATATAGAAGGTGATGTTATTCTAGGGGGATATGTTGTCAAAGTATGAATAGGGTCAAATATTCTTGTATCCTTCGATAGCTGAAAAATTGCTTTTTTCTGCTTATGCACTTGACTTTCCTAATCGTTCCTTACACACAAGATATACGATCTATATGTTTCCAAAATACCATATGCTGAAGCAACTTCAGTCAAGCGCATAAAGCAAGTAATTTTTTATTGACAAATTTTCTACCTTATGTTAGGAAAGCAGTAAGTGTTTAGGGTGGAGATAAAAGAAAATGAAACTAGATTAACAGTTTTCTATTTATATCATACCTGAATTTGGAATAAGTTTTCCTTTTAATTTTTTGGAGTGTTGAGATTTCCAACTGACTTTATTGATGGAGGATGTGAAAAAGGTTTTTAGTATAGTAGCCTTTAAAAGAGGGAGGGAGGTTTTATGTACCGTCTTTATAATGGTTTACTAATTCTTCTTTTTGGACTCTGTATAGCGGCGATTTGCGTCAATCTTGGTACTGCTTGGGCTTGGGAGAGCGACACTGCCGCAGACCTAAGTCGAGCCATTCTTTTGGAATGAGATACTTACGGATCAGACCAATGGCTCTGCCGCAGACAGCGTGAATATCAGTGACATACCGGGCGCGGAGCTGCCGTCTCTCGACTCATCGAGCTTAGAGCCACCCCCGGTGGGGAAAGCTTCCCGGACATCTGTGCCTTTAGCTCTCCTTGATGATAACAGAAAAAACTGGCTCGTTCCAGTGAGTAGCAAAAGTAATCGTATGATGGTCACCATGTCTGGTTGGGACTCTGTCGGACGAAATTTAGTGTATACGGGATTAAAACTGGACCCCACTGTAAACGAAATCATTCATATCCCCAAAAGCTATCAAGCCGGCAAAATTTACTTCCTTGAGCTCCAGAGCAAAGGGATAAAGGTTACTGTGCTTGACCCTAAACAAGTAGCTTCAATGGGGGGACCACTTCCATATCTTGAAAACCGTAAGCTCAGTGGTGGTGGCGGTAACTTTATTCTAAATATAGATAATGATGCATCCCGGAAAAATTTCTTTTATAAAGGGCCATCTGAGATCAAATGGGGAGAAGAACAGCTTACCAGTTGGGAGCCCGCTTATAGAAGTGTATATAAGGGCAAGGTAATCACTATGTCACAATCCTATGCGAATGCCTCTGTTGCAAATGCGATATTAAAAGATGGTTTGTCGGTTGATGGTACTTTTATGTTTTCCTCACAGGCCAGTAGGAATACATTAAACATGATTGGAGAAAAAAACAGGCTTTTTGTAGGGAATACTTTTGGTGATATAGGTCCAGGTAAGTTTGATGGCCTTACTAAATTTAATTGGACTTTTTCAACAAACAATGCCATTGGAAGAAGGATAAGTAATCCCCACAGTGCTACAATAATTCCTGAGAATCTAGAATCCACTTTCATTGGAGTGAGAGGAGGTCCATCTTTCGAAATTAGCTCCGGAAACAAGGGTATCCTCCCTGGGGGCATATACGTTCCCTCTTCTATGCCATCGGTTAACTTTGTCTCAGGTAGCTTTCGTTTGATAGATATATATAGAACGGAATATATGAACATGCTGCAAATCCCTAACCAGTATAATTTTAATTATAATAGGGAGATGCTACAGTTAAGGAGAAATATCCCTTAGGTCTCCGATCCATGTTACAACCGTACAGCTTTCCAGCCCGGGTCACTGATGATCGAGTTGGCTCAACGTTCGCGTGTGGAAGGAATGCACACCTGCAGAGGTGCCGACTTTGGTCCCGAGCTTTATGTCCGTTTGTATTATTGTTTATTCTAGTAGGCTGCGGTGCGGGCAGGCAGGAGTCCTCGGCACGAATCACGCGAGTGATATCCCCATGTGAGACCGTCCGCGATGAGCTTGACGCCGTGGTGACAGCAGTTCGAAAAGGAAGAGGCGAAGTTGCAGAGAATCAGCTTAAGAAGGCAGTGGCTCGCGCCCCAGTTTGCGCGCGAGCACATCTCCTGCTGGCTATGGTATTGCGCGAAAAAGGCAAGCTTACAAGTGCGCTGGAAGAGGCAAACGAAGCAGCACGCTTGGCGCCTGGCGACGCAGTAATTCTGAACCTGATCGGAAATATACATGCTGCTATGGCGGCTAGCACGGGAAATCCACAGGAAGCGCTGGAGGAACTCACTATTGCCCGAATCACTTATGCGGCCGCTATCAATATCGGCAATCCTGACATTCAATTTTCCAGCATGATCGGACTTCTAGGGATCTATCTGGAGCAAGAGCGGTTGCTTCGCCGCATCGGGAAACATACCGAGGCAGATGTGCTGCGCGTGGAAATCCAGGCATTTATTAAGGATAATCCCCGAACGAGCAAGACTCTCGAAATCTATGAGCTGCGCAATCCAACTGCTGTCCCTGTCCGAGTTGATGATCCGATGCACCCCAAGCCTGGCAAACGCACAGAACGACTGAGGCAAACCTTGGAAGGTACGAAATGAGGATACCACTAACGATCGTTATGGAAACTCCGGGCCGGATAGTTTGAATAACAGGACCATAAGCAGATTTATCATGAAAAAGAAGAGGATTATCATACTAATACTGGTGATAGTTATGCTTGGAGGCAGGGTGTCATCGGCCTACGCAAACCCTTATTTATTGCTTGCCCCCATCCTATTTGTGAAAACGATGCTAAGCGTCTTTGGTCTGATTGGTACTACAAAAGAGGTTGTTAATTTTATTGCATCGAACCCGCCCGGTATTGATGTGCCCCTCATGCGGGAAGATATAGTATCGGCGCCGGTTGATCATGTATGGGAAATGCTCCTGAGCTATGTGCAGCGCTGTGGCTATGATGTCCACGTGGCCGCTAAACAGAGTGGTGCGCTCAGTTTTGGCTTCAGCATCAGTCCCGATGGTGACTACACAATGTCTTTGTACCCCGATAGCAGCGACGTGTGGACCGAGTGGGAAGGTTGGGAAGTGGAATATAATGCTAAACTATACGTGACAGTATTTGTCAACCCTATTGGTCCCGGACGCACAAAGGTTAGCGTATGTTCACTGGCCCGGGTCCTCGGAAAGTACAAAAATGATGTTTATAACATAGGATGGCGGGGGTCGAGCGGCCGCATAGAGCGCGAGGTACTCAATGCAGCAAGGGGTAGTTAGCAATGGCAACATCATAGTAGGACTAGTGCTTTTGACTGTGCTCATCCTATGCAATGTTTGTAGTCTGAAGCCACATAGTGCTTTTGTTTGGGAGGACCCGTTCGGTCATTGCAGCAGCCGCATGATTACTAGCGAAACAACAGTTGATAAGATAGTTCCTTTGGCGCCGGAGGAAGCCTGGGCAGCGGCCGTAACAGCGGCTGGGCGAAATGGCATCGTAAGTGAACTCATGGAGCGGGAGAGAACGGTCGCCTTTTTCGACGAGGATTTCTACTGCCAGGTAATTAAGCTCGCTCCGGTAGGAGAACGAACCCGGGTG
>MHDQ01000048.1:5758-17353 GCA_001803565.1 Nitrospinae bacterium RIFCSPLOWO2_12_FULL_45_22
CGGGTGATCATAATGGGTGCCCGTATGAAGGGGTTTCGGCTCCCACAAGAACCGCGAGATCTAACCCATCGCCCTGCCCGTATACTTGAAGCGTTATTGCAGGAGAGATTAGGAGAGAAGAAATGGTTAGATATCCTCAGATCGCCAGTCCCATCGCGTTTGCCTTAGTGATCTTTTGCTTTCCGGCAGTGTATGCTGCCTCGCCAGAGATGGAGTGCTATGGTCATCTCACCGATGCACAGCTCACTGCTACCGTCCTCACACTTGAGAACGAACAGGTACGGGAGAACCTCCGCGCGATGGGCAGCCGAATAGAGGCAGGATGCAAGAGCGTGCCGATGCCATGTACTTACCGCGTGATCGTCGATCCGACCATAAATGCCCTCTCAGCACCGCCCTGCTATATATATATCACTACTGGGCTCCTTGATTTCGTGGAAAACAAGGACGAGTTGGCAGGGATTATCGCGCATGAGCTTATCCATATCCGTGAAAACCATGCGGAAAAAAGCTTCTTCCGGACGAAGGTAGCTCGTGGCGGGGACATCGCTGTTATCACAGGCGCTGCTCAAGCAGCCGGGATCATGGCGGAAAAGGCCGTCCCGTTCCTGGGACTAACACCCGCAGGGATAATCCTCAAAGAGGTGGGAGGTTGGATAGCAGGTCAGGCTGCCGCCGGCTTGGCCGCTGAGGCTGCTACTCCACTAGGTCGGGCAGTTGCCGTTTACATCTACAAGAGCTACTCTCACAACCAGGAATTTGCGGCCGATGCGATGGGTGCAAGATGTGCAGCGGCTATGGGATATAATAAAAAAGCGTTGATCGGTTTCTTCGAAAGGCTAGAGACCCTACCGAAGAATTCATTGGAATTCAATGTGCCAAGCCATTTCTTAAAAGATAGCCCATCTCTAGCCGAGCGGCGACGTAAGCTTGAGACCCTGCGATGACCGTGTATGCTCGGGATTTGCGAATGCTTCCTTTGTGCCCGAAGCGGAAAGGGAGGAATATTTATTAACGAAACATTGGCTAACACTGCATGAAAAACTGATGTCCAAACCCTTTCGGGCCTCATTTGTACCGGTACCGTTAGCTGAAATTGCGAACAGAGAAAGGAGGCGACCCACTGAAAAATATCTTTAATTCTGATCAATGGATTCAGGCAGTGCTGGTACTTTTACTTACGGCTGGATGTGCCACTACTCCTAATGCACTATTGGAATCAGATGCGGTGGTAGCAACATCAGTGAAGCTGAGTGGACCATCGGGGTTGGCGATAGATGATGCGGGGAATTTGTATATCGCGGACACTAAGAACCACCGGATCCTAAAGGTAACAACTGGAGGTATGATTAGCACGGTTGCAGGTACAGGAAGGCGGAGTGCGTGGGATTGGCGGCAGGGCGGCTTCAGTGGAGACGGCGGCCCGGCAATCTCGGGAGAACTGAATCAGCCATCTGGGTTGGCGGTAGATGGTGCAGGGAATCTGTATATCGCAGACAGCGGCAACAACCGGATCCGGAAGGTAACACCCACAGGTATGATCAGCACGATTGCGGGCACTGGAAAAGGAGGCTTCAGCGGGGATAGAGGACCGGCAACTTCGGCGAAACTGAATAAACCATTTGGCGTGGCGATAGATAGTGCGGGAAGCCTGTATATCGCAGATACTTATAACCTCCGGATACGGAAAGTATCCCCCATAGGCGTAATCAGCACAGTGGCGGGCATTGGAAAAGGAGGTTTCAACGGGGATGGAGGGCAGGCGACTTCGGCGAAACTGACGCCATTTGCTGTGGCTGTGGATGGTGCAGGGAACCTGTATGTCGCGGACTTTTTCAACTGCCTGGTCCGGAAGGTAAATCCGGCAGGCGTGATCAACACAGTGGCGGGCAACGGGACGTATGGCTTCAGTGGGGACGGTGGACCAGCAACGTTAGCACAACTATCTAATCCGACTGGTGTATCGGTGGATAAATTGGGGAATGTGTATATCATGGATCAGAACAACCACTGGATCAGGAAGGTAAACCCAGAAGGTAGGATCAGCTCGGTGGTGTACCGCAACGAAACTCCTATAGGGCAATGGGCTGATCCCTTGCTAATAGCGTGGACGAGTGGTATAACTATGGATGGTGAAGGGAACCTGTACTTCACTAGCGATGCCGGCAACAGTATACAGAATCTATCTAGACCACAGGGCGGAATTGCTACAGGAGGGACCTCAGGCTTAGTAATAAGTACAGTTCACAATATAGCTGCGGGCATATGGTATGGCAGGATTGGGATGGACAATCGATCGGTTAAATTCATCTCGTATAATAACAATCTATGGATCGAGAAGATGACACCTACGGGTGCTATCAGCACCATGGCTGGCCTAGTCCAATCCAAGGTGAATTGATAGTTACAGGTAGAAGATATGATAGCATAACTATTAACGAGTTTCTTCAAGATAAACCTATTTTCATGCTTCGTGGCGCCCCGTGGGTGCAGGAGGGTTTATCTTGTATTAATGTCTACCTTTAAGTAGACGAGGAGGTTTAGATGAGAACGATATGGGTGGCTATATTAGCAGTTCTCGTCGTAGGGTGCGCGTTACAGGTGCCACATATACCATTTGCGACGCTCTTTGAAGAGGGACATCCGATTGTCGCTAACGCTGGTTCTCCTTCCACAGCCGGTAATAACCTCAGCGGTGGATCAGTTATAGACCCAACACCACTATGGCCAGTAACTTCATCTTCGCTCGACGTTACGCGAATCCTGTTACTGCCACCGATCCCACCTCTGGAAGCACCAGTCACAGCGGTTGATATAGCATTCGAGATGGCAGCCGAGACTTTGGTGCTACCGACGCTCAGTACTATGTGGTCTCGTCCTTATGTTCCTGGGCTTTCTCTCTATGAACAAGCTATGACCCGACTCTCCGAACGCCTTTACATTGTCCCAGGCGCGCGGGTCACTGGAGGGTACACACCGCTCGGAGTACCCATTGAGCGAAGCATAGTTGGGCTCTCTCCGCAAGTTCCTGTTTCTCCATCCGAGCGTACTTTCCGTTTCGCTGACCGGGTAGAGAATTTTGTGTTCTCCGAACGTGGGATTGGTCGTGTCGCCGATAGCATCGCGCTTGGCAGCAATGTTGCCGATTTCATCCATTCGATGCCAAGCGAGCCTATCCACCCTAATATAACCTTGGAGGAAAGCCTGGCGCTTTCCAGGTGGGGGGGGGAAGGCATAGCGCTTGTGCCAGAAGCCGTAACGACTATTGCAGGTATACCGAATATTTGGGGACCATCGATAGCGATTGGAACGGCGGTCATCAACAGCTATTGGAGGTTTACCGGTAACCTGATGACCGCAAACAATCAGATGCTCCAAACAAACTTGATCGGACAAGCGTTTGCAGCAAGCCCTGTATATGGGGCACAGATGCTTCAGCGCCTCCAGATCCCCAGAAGTTTCGAACTCACGGTGCCAAATTTTGCGCTGGTATACAGTGGTAGGTTTATCGATTCAACTTCCTTCTGGAAGCGAGGCCCGCTGATTTTCTCGCTTCCCGGCATCGAGCTTGGAGGATACCACTTCCAGTCAACTATGACGACCCATATGTCTGTAGGTTCCGGATCGTTTTTCCAAGGTCCCGTTTTACATCGCCCTTTCACTCTGGGAGGCCTACAACCTATACAAGGCCTGTCGCCTGATTTTGCTCGGATGCTACTAGGCGGCCCTGTAATGTGGGGCGATTTCTCACGTGTTATGGGTTTATCGATGTCAGGATATGATGCAGTGAAGTTTCTTAATACGAACTCGAACTGGACGGAGCAGATGCTCCGATTCCAAGACCTGCAAGTCCCCCGGGTGTCTGTGCCGTAGAACATGGTCTAGGGTGATTATATGTAATGCTCTAAAAAGAGTGTTTTAAAGGGAGGTTCAGTATGTTGAAGAGGACATATGGGGGGCAAGTGTTTCTCCTTTTTAAAGCCATCTGTCTAACAGCTTCTTTATTTTATTCCAATCTGGTTTTTGCAGAGACGGGAGAAATTGATCCTGAGGAGCAGCGCATTGGCTACTTCGTGGATTATTTCACAACTCGTGTGCATGGGAAGATTACAGATGAGCAAATCACGAGACCTATCAAGAAGCTCGTAGAAGATATCGTGCGCGCTACAGAAAAGCCTGATATGAGTTTCACAGTCCGGGTTTTAAACGACCCTTTGTATGTGAATGCTTCCGTGGCGCCTGGTGGTTATATTTACGTGGGTAGAGGCCTACTAGACATGTTATCACGCATACAGTCTGAGATGAACGTTGATCCAAGGGATGAGTTGGCTGCCGTTTTAGCGCATGAGGTGGCTCACGGAATTCATGACCATCCCATATCGACCATACGGCGATTGAAGCGATTAGGTGATATTACACAAGGGTTACGAACTATTGGAACCATAGGCGGTCTTGCTGCTGGTGCAATGGCCGGCTATTCACTGGGCACGAGTGCGACAAGTGGGCTCTATGGTTCCACACAAGAATTTTACACAGATATGCTGACGAGGATAGGAGCAGGTATGGGCATCTCGTTAGGGAATGCTTTTATTGGGTCTACGAGCAAAATGATAGCAATTCTCCTTCATCAAGGGTTCAGTCGCAACTACGAAAGAGATGCGGACCAGCAGGGGATAAAGTATCTCAGTCTGGCAGGATACGATCCCAAAGCGGTCATCTCGCTCTATCAGAAATTCGACAGGGTAAAGAGAATGGCACAGAGAAATACAGAGCATGTTCATCATTTTTTGTCTAGTGAATATACCTTGGCAGAGAGAATAAAATATGTTTCTAGACAAGTTCTTGGCTCTGCGGGAAAATGAGTCTGCTAATGACTAAATCGATCTTGTTATCCGTGGTTGTCTGCTTAGGGTGTTCCGCTTGCGCCACTTCTCCGTCTCAATCTCAACGGTATCCCAGTGGGGAGGTTCCCGTGGCAACGAGCGAGCCAAAGAAGGTTGTTCTCCCTTTGCCTCATAAAGAGGTTTGGACAGCCATAGTAAGAATGATTCTGTTCGAAGGAGGCAAGATTCAATCCCTTCAAAAGGACAGAAGATTTATTGCATGTGATATGGTGGTGCCCGCTATTGGCATCGTTTTTGTGAAAGTGGAAGTGCAAGAGAGCGATAGGGGAACTGTACTTGGAGTTACAGCAGCAAGTAAGACACCACCATCCATGGATGTTTCAGAAGTCGTCCTTGAAAAACTCAAAATAGCCGTAGTACCAACCAAATACGAATGGCTCAAGTAGAACTATGATGGTGAAAAAATTTGTAACAGTTAGCCTTGCTCTTTTATTCATAAGTGTTGGATGTAGTTTCTCCAACTTGACCTCTTCCCATCCCACCTTAAAGGAGAGAATGGAAGAGTCACAGAAAGTCATTGATTCGCTTCCCTCAATTAAGAAGAATGAAAAAGAACGGAAAGAATAACGTTTCTCCACTAAGGTCTTGGAAAGAAATATGTTTATTCATCGCTTGGTTGTGTGGTGGATGCGGATCAATTCCGAATCTACCCACATCCGTGGAAAGTTCACAGATCTTTCCTGTCCAATATTCCGTTATGTGGAACATTGTTAAAAAGTTCATCCCATGGCAAGTCAAATACGAAGATGAATCGATGGGTTTTGTTGTATATGACACCTTTTACGGTGGGGAAAGTGTGACCATTAATTTACTTATAGAAGAAGTTGGCGCGAATCGCACAAAAGTAATTGTCATACCAACGTTTCCATCATTAGCTAAATTATCTCCTGGAAAAGCAGAAAAAACCGTACTGCAAATGCTGTCTTCGGCAGTGGAAAAGGAGAAACGAAATTGACGATTCTCGTACGGATTCTAGCTGTTCTACTAGCGATTTCGTTGATAGGCCTTCCAGGCTGTGCCGGGAAAAGATTCACTCTCCAAAAAGAAATCTTTATTCTATCCGAGCTTAAGGGCGGCAAAACTTTGTCCATACAATTATTCAAAGTGACGTCTATACCAAAATATGACGCGGAGCCAATTGATAACTTAAGACGATATTTAGCGGAAAAACTTGCATCGTCGCTTCGCGGGCTTAATGTATTCAGCAACTGTGTCATTTTGGGCGAGAATGAGAAAGCTCAGACTGATTTACTCCTTGAAGGAGATATTACTGCTGTGGATGAAGGAGAACCTGCAGGAATATGGCAGCGCAGCTTTGGTTCCATTGACCCCAAGAACTGGGCCTTATTTGCTGTGCAGGCAAGAATCATTAAGAATCAAGATTCATCGATAGTTTACAAGCCTACAGAGATAAGCGCAGGGAGAACAGATGCGGAGGAACTAATAAGAGCTGGCTCCAAGAATCTGGCTGCGGGCATTGCTGGATTCAGAGCCGAACATTGTCTCATAGGGTGTGGACCAGTCACCGAGGATATGCGCGAAGTAATTGATTCGGTAGTATGGAAAATCACAGAGGATCTAAAGAGCGAATTATCTAAGACTGTGGATTAAATTGTGTAAATGCTTTTTTCCATGTCTAACGGCCTTAGTGAGAAGGAAAAAAGATAGCTATTATCCGAACTATGAATATCCCAATGTGCCCTGAAGCGTTTTGATTTGCATAGATTAATCAACTCTTGTAGACTTGCGAATTAAACCAGCCTGATTTTCCAAATTATATTGACCTGGAAAGAGGGGGTTTTTCCGGATTAATCCAGATTTTTTGCAGATTATTCCAGCGATTAAAATAATGTGGAAAGGGAGGAGCACCCGGTGGGTACCGGGGTCTCCTCCCACCATAATATTATTCAGCTAAGCTATCCAGGATAGCTAACAGGATGGGATAGCAGTAGGGATCTGGAGAGACAAAAGGCTCCTCCGGGATGATATCGGTGGAATAGAGGACGGAGGGGCTAAAGGATTTTACTGAAGAGAATTCCTTTTGAATTGCATCTAGCAAGGGTTGTTGGTTAGATTCCTCCAGGCAAGTAGCGATCCTTAAGGATGCAGAGAAGGCCTGCTGGAGGGCCTTTAGAGAGTTGGTAACGGCCTCTGGTGGGCAGGCAGAGGGGAAGCGGGTTTTGAAGACTGCTACCCCCTGGTTATCCAGGGCGACCAGATAGAGGTGGGAATTAGTTTGTTTAATACCGAGATATAGTTTCATCATTCTTCCTCCTTTGGTTAAGGTTTCATGATATTTCGGTGACGGCCTCCCGTACATGGTCGCCATCAACAATTTGACTCTTTTTGCTGGCACAGGCCATAAGGGAGGCCTGGGCCAGGAGGTTAACTTTTCTGGGGATACCTTTGGAGGCCTGATAGATGGCCTCTATAGCCGGCTCCGAGAAGAGAGGATTAGTAACCCCTACGCGGTTCAGGTAGTGTTTTAGATAAAGAGGTAGTTCTTTACGGGTGAGGCCCTCCAGGTGGTAGCGCATGATGATCCTTTGGTTTAAGGGCTCATTGATATTGAGGCCTAGCTTTCTGCGTAGCTCTGCCTGGCCAACCAGGATGAGGGTAAGGTGATCCTGGCTATCCATATGGTAGTTGGTGAGGAGCCTGAGCTCCTCCAGGGCCTCTATGCGGAGTAAGTGGCCTTCGTCCACAATCAGGAGAGGAGAGATCTTTTTACTCTCTACCATGCGCTCTATCTCCTGGTGTATCTGGATATAGAGTTTGGCCCTGGAGCTTGGGGCAATAAGCCCTAGCAGCTCTGCCAGGGACTTATAGAGATCCAGGACACTCCCAGTCGTATTGGGGAAGTAGAGGGGCTTATAGAGGCCTGGGTTAAGGGTGGTGCAGAGGGCCCGGCACCCAGAGGGTACCCGGGTGGTTTTTCCGCTTCCTACCTCACCGGTTACCAGGCCGATGCCCCTCTTTTTTACCAGGTAATCTAACCTGGTAGAGAGTTCTTTGAAGTGAGAGCTCAGAAAGAGCTCCTGAGGTGGGATATCTTTAGGGAAGGGTTCACCGGTCATACCGAAATAGGTCTTATACATGGTCTTTGTCCTCCTTTCTGGGTTGGTTTTGGTAGTAGTTTTGGTGTACTAGCTCTACATAGTTGATACCTGATCTTCTGATCTTAAGGGGCGAGGTAGAAGAGACTAGCTCTTTGCTATCATCATCCCTTTTTACGAAGCAATTTTCGTAGGCCTTGGTGGGGGTAGCGACCTGCTCTAGCTTCCCTTCAAAATAGACCTTTACCTGGGACTTATCCTGGGGGTTGAAGCGGATCTCTACCCCTTTGCCAACCAGGTGGGCTGGGGCCTCATATAAGATGCCATCTAGAGAGAAGGTGCGGTCGTTATAGATCTTCCGCTTCATACGGTGGAGGAAGATCTCTTCCAGGTCCCTGGAGTTTGGGAGTTAGGGAGTTAGGGAGTTGAAAACTCCACAACTCCTGAACTCTACAACTCCTCAACCCTACGAGGCGCATCCACTTGTCCAGGGGTGTCTCATTGAGGCTGGAGTGGATGGTTCTGTGGTATTCACCTCGGGTACCCCCTGGGTGCCAGGCCCAGAGTCTGGAGTTAAGGTCTTCCAGTCCCTTGATCTTTTCCATATCAAACTGGTTAAGGAACTGCATACGCAATGTCCTGAAAAATCTTTCTGCTTTTCCCTTTCCCTGTGGGACATAGGCCTTAGAGTGGATAAGGATAATACCCAGACTGGCACAGACTACCTGGAGGTGGTGGCTTCGGTACACTGACCCGTTATCGCAATAAAGCCTTAAGGGCACGCCTTTTTTGAGCAGGGCCTGCTTAAAGGCATGCTCAAAGGAGAGCAGCCCCTCATCAAAATAGAACTGGGCATGGGGGACTACCCGAGTGGCCGGGTACCCTCTGGGTGGGAGGAAGGCATAGAGATAAGTTTTTCTCCTCCTACCGGTTTGAGGGACAAGGATCCTGGGGCCATGGAGGCAATCACTCTGATACAACTCCCCTGGGTAGGCATATTCAAAATGGCGTCGGTCTTTAGCCGGGCTTTCCTGATGAACCAGTCCTTGATTTACCAAAAGGCGGTGGATGGTGGAAGGAACAATCCTTTGGTGAGGGGGTATCGGGTGCCCTATGGGCGGTGCCAGTTCCAACTCCCGGGCGATGATAGTTGCCGAGCGGGAGGGGTTTTCTTCCTTGAGGGCGATAATAAGCTCGGCCAGCTCCGGAGGAAGGGTCCTGCTCTGTCCCTGATCCGAACGTTCTTTGGGCTTAAGGGCCTCAAAGCCTCCCCGGCGATACCTGGTCATCCAATCTTTCAGGGTAGCCGAGGCAATGCTGGTCCGGGCGCTATGGGGAAGGGAGTAGGTTTGGCTGACCTTTTCCCTGAGCAGGGCGCTCTTTTCCCCGGGGCAGAACTCCCGGCTGAAGAACTCTGAAATTACACCGAACCTGAACAATGCGATGTCATCCTGCTTCTTTTCATCCATGATAAACCTCCTTGAGAAAAAGGGTTAAATGATAAAAACGATCCCATCGATTATGGGGGTCAGGGTAGCATCCCTTGCTAGCCCATGCTATGCAAGATCTGTGTGGGTGGTTGCGGTGAGATCTGGCCTGGCATTTGGTGGGTTGGATTAATTTGAAAAAAAAGGGTAGAAATCCCCCTTCCCAGGAGAAAAATTAGAGGGTTAGAGGAAAGGTCCTGGTCGTATCAGCCTTTGAGGAAGCAAAGAAAATGGAGTTTAAACGTTCCTACAGGGTAACGGATTTAAGTGTGGTTGCCTGTCTGCCAAGGCACAGGCAGGAAGGAAAAGACTCGTTGGTCAGAGTAATGCTCGATAGAAATGGAGGGAAAAATATTGGTTAGTAGCCGCAAAGAGTTGGCCACTATCCTGGGCCAGACCAAAGAAGAGGGAGAGATGCTGGAATATGTTCAGAGTCTTTTTCATCCCTTTGAGGGGCAAAGCCCCTCTGATCCTGGAGATCTTTTTCTGCCAGCGTTTACACCAATACTGAGCCCGTTGATAAGAGATATCTGGGCGGCCAATGGCTTCATTACACCCTTTATAGGTTTTCCCCTGGCTACGGTGCCAGAGAAAGCTCTCCACCACTTGCACAGGTTTACCAATACCCTGGCAGAGAAAAGTGGGCAAGAGAGCAAAGGTACTGGCACCCATGGGGTACCCGGCTTTGCAAAGCGAACGTTTTATCCAAACTACCAGTTGCCCACACCATCGGCTATAAAAGCCATGCCCAATGACCTCATTCCCTCTTCGGCAGTTAGGGCAGAGATCTATCTTGGGAAAGTGGTTATATTTTCCTTGCGCCGCATAATCCTTGACAGAGATACCAAAATCGTATACGATCATCCTTGGTTGCAAGGGGCCCTTGAAGACATTCTTTGCAGGATTAGCACATCTAATCCCGAGCAGTCTTCAAGGGCTTTGCTGTTTATAGGGGATCTTTCTGAATAAATTGGCTCTTTTTTATATCACAAGGCTGGATGATTGTGAATAAATTTTAGGGATTCTGGATAAAATAATTACTGGGGTTACAGGTGGGAGGTCAGGCCGTTCGACCCTCCTTGGCTCTGTGCAATGTTCGGTATTGGAATTGTGCTCCTCTCGCACTTTCCCTTTGTTGTAAAGCGGAACAAAAGCGCACAGAAGTTTAATACTGAAAGTTTCCGCGCAGGAGTAGGAGCCGTCATCTACAAAGCCGATTGGCTGGTTCTGGCCTTTGAGCGATCGGACAGATCCGGGTCTTGGCAGCTCCCACAGGGCGGCGTTGAACATCGCGAGACTTTAGAACAGGCGCTGTTCCGCGAGATAAGAGAAGAAACCGGGTTGACTCGGGACCATCTAACCATTTGCCTAGAGGTACCGACCTGGATGGGATATGAGTTGCCGCTAGACGCGCGCAGCGAGAAGACTGGTCGAGGTCAGATTCACAAGTGGTTTTTCTTGGAGTTCGTGGGAAACGAAGCTGCCATCAATTTGAAGGCCGGCGGCGAGTTCAGAGCTTGGCGGTGGAGCGATCTTCGGGAACTCGCTGACTCAGCGGTTGAGTTCCGCCGCCCAGTCTACAGTCAATTGGTTGCAGTCGCAGCCGCGAAGGTCTGGCAGTCTACCTAACACGGCGCTGCACCTGACTGCCTACAGCCTCCGGTGCGCTGCAGTAGTTCATGCAGCATCCCCATTGTAGATGGGAAGGATTCAGAGGACATCCTTGGGTCAGCGGCTCACCTAAACCCGAAAGGGCGAGGGGACAAGAGCCTGCCGACAAAGCCGGGAACGGAGAGAAGACGCTGAAACCGTTGCTCGGCGAGACCCGCGTGACAGGGCGAAAGCTCAACTGCCTGAAGTCCAATCCCATTCGGTCGATGGATAGCCTCTGGCTACAGCGTCTAAGGGAGAAAATGGGGACAGATTTATTTCTCCGAGTGTGTGCATGGGCCGAGGAGCGGATGGACCAGAGACAGCTGATCAGAACCTTCCCGCGCCTAACAACCCAGTGGAGCCGACGCCCAACAGCCTCCGCTCCTGCGTCGCTCCGGCTGTTGGGCGCGGCTCACCGGGAGCGTTAGGGGAGCAGCCGACAAGGCTGCAATCTTATGGGGTGAAAGTCCCCTGCCGTCAATTGCTCGATTCAGA
>MHDQ01000049.1:0-973 GCA_001803565.1 Nitrospinae bacterium RIFCSPLOWO2_12_FULL_45_22
AGACAACATATTTACTATTCGATTCTACAAACCCAGAATTGAAGGGTTGTTTGCCCGGATTGAAAGGTGGACTCATAAAACTACGGGTGAGATTAAATGGCGGGTAATCACCAAAGAGAACGTAACCACTCTTTTTGGCTGGAGCATCAATTCCAGGATTGCCGACCCCAGGGATGCCAATAAAATATTTGAATGGCTGCCTGAATTTATCTTTGACGACAAAGGCAATTGCACTCATTACATCTATAAGAAAGAAGACGACAAAGGATTTAACCCTTCTCTGTTGCACAATAGAAACCGCACTGAAAACGGAAATATTACTTACACCAATCTGTATTTAGAAAAGGTGCTATACGGCAACAAAACGCCTTACAAAGTTTTCACCGACCCGTTCCCCCCTGAAACAGATTACCTTTTCCAAACGGTATTTGATTACGGAGAGTATGACACTAACGCCCCATATAACAAAATAAAAGATTGGGATTTCAGAATTGATGCTTTTTCAGAATACAAATCCGGCTTTGAAATAAGAACCACACGACTCTGCAAAAGGGTTGTGCTGTTTCACTATTTTACGGAACTTCCCGGCGGCTCGGCTTTGGTAAAATCCCTCAACTTTGCATACGACACTTCAACCGAAGAAGATTTTACCTTCTTAAAATCCATCACCGCCTATGGATATATTAAGAAAGCCGATGGGACCTATACAAATAAAAATCTTCCTTCTACCGAATTTGGATATCAGAAACACGAGTGGAACAAAGATGTCAAATCCATTTCACCGGATGCTCTGGTTCATGCGCCTACCGGATTGGATGAGCCGCTATATCAATTCACTGATTTATTTAGCGAGGGGCTCTCCGGAATATTAACCGAACAGGCCGATGGCTGGTATTACAAGCACAATCTGGGTGATGGCAAATTTGAGCAGGCAAAATTAGTTTCTCCTAAACCCTCTTTTGCCGGTTTGGGC
>MHDQ01000049.1:1006-14855 GCA_001803565.1 Nitrospinae bacterium RIFCSPLOWO2_12_FULL_45_22
ATGAGAACGAATGGCAGCCATTCCGTACTTTTGAAAGCCTTCCAAATATTGATTTGGGTAATGCCAATACCCGTATGTTTGACCTGAATGGTGACGGCATGCCTGATGTTTTAATAACCGAAGATAATGTCTTTACATGGTATGAATCTGCTGGTAGAAAAGGTTTTACGCAGGTTTATAAAACGCCTAAATCTTTTGATGAGGAGAAAGGCCCGCATCTTGTATTTGCCGACCCCAAACAAGCCATCTTTCTGGCAGATATGTCAGGCGATGGCATGACGGATATTGTCCGCATTCGCAATGGAGAGATTTGCTATTGGCCCAACATAGGTTATGGCAGGTTCGGCGCTAAAGTCAGTATGGACAATGCCCCTGTTTTTGACCATCCTGATTCTTTCAATCCTGCCTATTTGAGATTAGCCGATATTGACGGCTCAGGCACTACGGATATTATCTACCTGGGCAAAAACAGATTCAGTTGCTGGAAAAATTTGAGCGGCAATTGTTTCAGCTCCACAGCCTTTGAGATAGATGCCTTCCCGGAGATACACAATCAATCCAAAATAACGGTAACCGATCTGCTTGGCAATGGCGTAGCCTGCATAGTATGGTCCAGCAATCTAACTAAGGATGCAACTGCCCCTTTAAAATACATAGACCTGATGAACAGCAAAAAACCGCACATCATGGTCTCTTATAAAAATAATCTGGGCAAAGAGGTAACCCTTGAATACACACCTTCCACCAGGTTTTATATTGAAGACAAGTTGGCAGGAAAACCATGGGTTACCAAACTGCATTTTCCGGTGCATTGCATATCCAGAACCGAAACCAGAGACAGGATTTCAGGCTATCGCTTTGTGAGTTCCTATAAATACCACCACGGCTACTATGACCATGCCGAACGGGAGTTCAGGGGTTTTGGCATGGTGGAGCAAACAGATGCGGAAGACTTTGACCATTGGGTAAAGGGCAATGCCAGTAATATTGTAGATAAAACCCTTCATCAAGAACCTGTCACTACAAAATCCTGGTTTCATACCGGGGCATTTTTAAGCAAGGAAAAAATACTCAACCAGTTTGCACATGAATACTGGTATGAAGAAATGGACCGGCAGGGCTTTGCAGTGGTCAATCATGAACAGCCTTTGCCCGATGCCCGGCTTATCGCTGCCCCGGGATTAGGTGCATCCATCATAGACCACCTCAGCGCAGAAGAATGGCGGGAAGCCCTTCGGGCTTGTAAAAGTATGGCATTGCGTTCAGAGGTATTTGCAAAGGATGCCCCGCTTGTTGGCGCTACACCTGCTCAACGTCAGAAAGAATTAACCCCCTATTCCGTTGCCACGCATAATTGCGTCATTGAACTCCTGCAACCCAAAGGCAAAAACAAACACGCTATTTTTGCAGTGAAGGAAAGCGAAGCCATCACCTACAGCTACGAGCGAAACACCGAAGACCCACGCATTGCCCACAACCTGAATATAAAATTAGACGAATATGGAAATGTATTGGAATCGGCCGCTGTTGTATATCCGAGAATGTTGGCAGATGCTGCATTGCCTGCTGAGACACAACAAGCTCAAAATACTACTGCCATTATTTATACCCAAAATCATTTTACCAATGATGTGATAAGTGATGATGAATACCGTTTGCGGTTGCCATCAGAAGTAAAAACCTTCGAATTGAAGGGTGTGACTAAAGCCAATCCTTTATACTCACTAAATGATTTTGAGAATATCCTTACGGCTGCCAATGAAGCAGATTATCACCAGATAGATGCCAATCCTGCCCCCGGAACTTCTCAGAAAAGATTAATCGAGCATATACGAAATATCTTTTATAAAAATGACCTTACCGGCGCTTTAGCCTTACATCAGTTGGAATCATTGGCGCTGCCTTTTGAAAGCTATCAATTGGCTTATACCCCAGCCCTTATTGCCGATATTTTTGGCGCAAAGGTTAATGCAGCCCTGATGTTGGAAGGTAAATTCACACACAGTGAGGGAGATGACAATTGGTGGATACGTTCGGGAACTACTCAGTTTATTCAAGGCACTGAAACGGCTGCGGATGCACAAGGCCGGTTTTACATTCCGGTATCCTATAACGATCCCTATGGTGCTGTTACCAATGTAGAATACGATGCCTATTTCTTATCACTAAGGGTAACAACGGATGCATTAGGAAATAAGATTACAGGAAAGGTAAATTACAGAACCCTTTTACCAAGATGGTTAAAAGACCAAAATGCAAATATTTCCGAGGCGCTATACAATGAGCTAGGATTTCTCAAAGCCCTTGCTATCGAGGGCAAAGACAATAATAATGATGAAATTGGAGATCAGGCAGATGACCTGCTTGGTCTAACAGAACATGAAACCATATCGGAATCGGGACAATTGTTCTCGTTTTTCAATTCTGCGAAAAAATTTAGATATAAACTAGTTGATCTAGATGCAGAAAAGTTATTGGGAAACGCCACTGTTCGTTTTGTATATGATTTTGATGTTTATAAAAATTCTGGTAAACCAGCGATTGTGGTTTCAATAGCCAGGGAAACTCATCACAAGAAGCCTGACGGTTCTACTAACAGTTCAAGTCTTATCCAACTCAGTTTTGAATATTCAAACGGCCTTGGGCAGGTGGTAATGAAGAAAGTGCAGGCCGAGCCTGGAGTTGCATTAATAAGTAACGGCGATGGAACATCATCAGAAGTAGATACCACTCCATATCTCAGGTGGATTGGTAATGGCAGAACCATTCTCAACAATAAAGGGAATCCTGTTAAACAGTATGAACCTTATTTTTCGACAAATCATAAATACGAAGATGAGAAAGAATTACTAGAAATAGGCGTTCCGACGCTAATGTATTATGATGCTCCGGGGCGGCTCATCAAAACCGAAATGCCGGATAGGACATTTTCAAAAACTGAATTTGACTCATGGAAGCAAAGCATCTATGATCCCAACGATACCATTTTAGAGTCTTCATGGTATCACAATCGCACCAACCGCCTGATAGACGCTGAACTGATCGCCGAAGGCAAAGACCCCGTTAAAGAAAAAATTGCCGCGGACAAAGCTGCCAAGCATGCTAATACGCCTAATGTTCAGCACTTTGACACTTTGGGGAGGCCTGTATTATTCATTGATCACAATAAAAACATAAGCACTGATGCAGATGAATTTTACCATACTAAAGTAAAATTAGACACTGAAGGCAACCTGCGAGGCGTAACCGATGCACGGGGCAATGTGGTGATGCAACACAAATACGATATGCTGGGCAATAAAGTATATCAAAACAGCATGGATGCCGGACAGAGATGGCTGCTGGTCAATATCCTCGGAAACCCCTTACGCACATTGGATGAGCGCAATCATGAGTTTCAATATTTTTACGACATCGTGCACCGACCTACGCAAAGCAAAGTATTAGGTGGCGATGGCGATACCCCGCTTGACCATATTTTTGACAGAATATTTTACGGAGAAACAGAGCCTAATCCTGAACTGAAAAACCTCAGAGGGCAGATTGTAAGACACTACGACACCGGAGGACTAATAGAAACACCTGAATACGACTTCAAAGGTCAACCCAAATCAATCACCAGAAAATTATTTAAACATTACAAAGCCGTAGCCAATTGGATAGATGCCAATCTGGTAAATGACTTAGAAACAGAAAGCTTTACTTTCATCACAGAAATAGACGCCCTCGGCAGAGTTACAAGACAAACCGCTCCTGACGAAAGTATCACCACACCTTCATATAACGAAGCAGGTTTGCTCAATAGCGAAAGCGTGACCCATGCTGACCCCGCTATTACCACTACCTATATCAAGGATATTGACTACAACGAAAAAGGGCAGCGCAATAAAATCATCTATGGTAATGATGTCATTACTAAATTTTATTACGATAAAGAGACCTTCCGGCTCAAACGATTAGAAACCAAAAGGCAAAACAATGAGGTCTTGCAAGATTTATACTATACCTACGATCCTGTTGGAAATATTATTACCATAGAAGACGAAGCTATTCCTATTAGTTTTTTTGCCAATTCACTTATAGAGCCTTTAAGCGAATACACCTATGATGCCCTCTACCGCCTGAGAGAAGCCACTGGTAGGGAAAACAATGCCGCATTAACTTTCAATAGCAAAGACAACTGGAATGATGCTGCCTTTATGCACCAGTTGAACCCCGGCGACCCAATGGCAATGAGGAATTATACACAACAATATCAATACGATGGTGTGGGAAATATCTTACAAATGCGGCATCTATCAGCCGGTAGCAACTGGACAAGAGACTACAATTATCAAGCAGCGAACAACCGGTTAATCAGCACACAGGTTGGAGCAAATACCTACACCTACCCACACCATGCACAACACGGCTTTATGACCGCCATGCCGCATTTGGAAGAGATGGGCTGGAACTTTAAAGAAGAACTAATAAAAACCATACGCCAAAAACGCACCGATGGCGGCACACCTGAAACCACTTATTACCAATACGATGGGCAAGGGCAACGGATAAGAAAAATAACAGAAAACCAGGCTGACGCTGGCTTTACTACAACCAAAAAAGAAGAACGGATATATATCGCGGGCTATGAACTTTATAAACAACACAGCGGCACAGATGCCGGATTAGAGCGCACCAGCCTGAGCCTGATGGATAAACAGCACCGTTTTGTGATGATAGATACCGAGACTAAACCCAGGGTGGTATTGGGTATACCTATGGGGCGAACCAGCCCAGACCAAACTGTACGCTACCAGCTCCACAACCATCTCGGTTCGGCATCGTTGGAGTTGGATGATGCAGCACGGGTCATCAGCTACGAAGAATACCATCCCTACGGCACCACTGCTTACCAGGCTAAAAACTCCGCCATAAAATCCGCCGCCAAGCGTTATCGATATACGGGCATGGAGAGGGATGAAGAAAGTGGGTTGGAATACCACGGGGCGCGGTATTATGCACCTTGGTTGGGCAGGTGGATAAGTGCAGACCGAGCGGGATTTGTGGATGGTGCAAATCTTTATTCGTTTGTCAGAAGTAATCCGGTAGTGCGCAATGATCCGACTGGGCGTGCCAGCGAGCCGAAACGACAAGTCCAGAGGTACGATGTTGATGCACATGGGAAATTCGAAGGCACTGAACGACATGGTGGCAAGAACCTACAATCTCACCACCCCATCCAGGACAAATTCTCTGAGCAGAACATCGCAGGCTACGACAGGAATAAGGCACCAGGTCATCTATTAGAGACAGGGTCAGGTGAAGAACATACGATTATTTCTAACGAGCAGCGAAAGCAATCTCCATCGGGCAAAGACAGTGGAATTAAGAGTTGGGACGAAAAAAGCTACTCTCGAGCAAGAGAAGAGGCAGTACGTCAATATGAAAAAGCGGGGCTGATTGACGAGCAAAAGAAGGGGGTAAAGGCTCTGATGGAGTCCGATTCCTATCATTTCGGCTTGAACGATACGGTGTCCAAAGATGCGAGCGGAAAAAACGTGGTCAACAAGAACGCCAGATTGCTTGAAAATATGGACATCAAGTCGCCCATTACGGATAAAGATATGGCCGGGGTCGATTTTGACAAAGCATTCGCCGATGATCCGGCACCCGGGTTCAGCGGGAAGCCGAAGGACATTCTCGAAGTGAGTTCGGAAAGGGCCAAAGAGCTAGCAAAGGCCGGAGAAGCAGCCGGAGAAAAAGGCGCTAAAGAAGCGCCGGGCATGTTAGCCAAATTTGCCAAAGGTGCCGGCGAAGTTCTCGTAAAGAAAGGTGGAAAGGTAATTCCCTTCGCAGGTACGGCAGTCGGTGTTGGGCTTGCTGCAAACGAGGCTTATGCTGGGAATTATGCCGCAGCATTTGTTGAAGCCGCTGGTGCATCGGAGATACCCATCGTCGCTCAAGTGGCGGATGTCGGAAGTCTGGCGGCCGACATTGGTTGGGTAGCCAAAGATGTCCTCGACCCAGAGCGGAAACTGGAGGACTGGTACTACCGTACGTTCCTCAAGTGACGTAACGCACACCTGAGGGAGGAGCAATGGGAGACAGACCACGATGGGAAGACAAGGGGTCAAATCTTTTAAAATGACAAATATTCCCACTGGTTTTGCATATTTACTTAAAGACAACCAGGGTAGGCTTGCCCTGCCCTATACCCATAAATAATGCTGAACAATTAATTCCATGTTTGCTATGCTGTAGCCAGGTAGGGTAGGCATTGCCTACCATTTATTTTGATTTATGTGGGTAATTTGTGCGGATGTGGAATGGGTAAAATGTATGGGAATGTATTGACAACGAACGGTTTATTGTAATGGTGGGACATGCTTGCCTTTCCTCATAATTATTGATGGGTTTGATTTGGCAGGCGATGCCTGCCCTACAAAAATATTGCATGGATAGAAATATACAAACATGCCTAACTATCGGAGGGTACGTATACCGGGTGTAACCTATTTCTTTACGGTTGTTACTTACAAACGGCGAAAAATCCTGACGATGCCGGAGAGCAGGCAAATTCTGCGTGCCATGATTAACGAGGTGCGGCAACAACGTCCATTCACGATTTGTGGATGGGTGCTTCTACCTGATCATATCCATTGTATATGGACTCTTCCGGAAAATGATGACGATTATTCCAAACGCTGGGGCTTGATTAAGGCAGGGTTCTCCAAAAAGGCTAAGGAGATGTTTCATCGGGAAAACTGGATGAGCGACTCAAAACAAAAATACCGGGAAGCAACGATCTGGCAAAGACGGTTTTGGGAACACATGATTCGTGATGAAGATGATTTCAGGCGACACATGGACTATCTGCATTTTAATCCGGTAAAGCATGGATTAGTTAAATGCGTGAAGGATTGGCCATATTCCACGTTTCACCGGTGTGTGGCAAATGGTACATACCCCTAGGATTGGGGTGGTGATGGGAAAGACAGCATGGATGAGGATTTTGGCGAATGAGAGTAGGGTGGGCATTGCCCACCATTATTAGATACACACGGCGATAGAGGTAAATGAGGTATATATATGATGTTGATTTTTCCGGACGAAAGATAAGGGTCAGGTCTACACTCTTTACAATGGGAGAGAAATTGAGGGAAAAGAAATGCTCTTGTTATTGATTTCTTGATTTTGACCTATGGCTGATACAAAGAAACCATAGATGCAATATAAATTTTAAGAGTTACAGAGGGGAACATTATGATACCATCATTCAGAACCATACTTGACACCGCCAAAGACCTTGAAAGTCTTTTTGGCAATGTAAAAAACAAGCTGCTCAATAATCCCACAGAAGCCTCTGCGAAACTGGCTGAGGTGTTGGGAGAGTTAAGCCTGATACTGGAATTTGTAGAAAAGGAAACTGTCCGTTACTTAGAAATCATTTTCTTACCGGATAAAAGTAATTTTATCCCATGCAGATCTGCTTTGCTTTCATTGGAAAGCGGTTATGTAACCATCAAAGGTTACGAAGCACGTGGACATTGCCATAAGATCATGAACATCTACGAAAGGTATTTGGATCGTTGGTTCAGCAAAGTGCTGGATGCCCAGGAAGCACAGCAAATCAAATCGATGTTTGAACGAATGAACTCTGCCGATGGAGACATGATTGACGGCATCAAAGAAATCACCCGATGGCTGAAAAATGAATCAGAAGCCATTCTTCAAATGGTGGATGCGGATCAATTGGATATGGCAAACCAACAAATTAAATCTGCAAGATTGGCTGTACAGCAAACCCGTAGGGACATAGTAGAAGCATTGGCGCAATTGAAATTGTTGCAAGCGAGTTTTATTGTTTCTTCACAGACCTTGTAATGAATTGAATGAAACGAAATAAAGGAGGGATACAATGGCAAATCAAATTGAAGACCAAAAACCAAACCTCGTTCTCGGACGGGTGGTTGACAGGCTCAACCGCCCATTGTCAAATCTCATCGTGCAGGCTTATGACCGCGATATGCGTGGCGAGGAGCTATTGGGAGAAAGTATTACCGATAGAGAGGGGAAATACGAAATAGCCTGGTCTCATAGCCAGTTGAGTGGCAGGGGTAAAAAAGAAGCGGATATTGTCATTAAGGTATTTACACGGGAAAAGAAGACCTTGCTCTATGCGTCAGATATGGACAGGATAAGGTTTAATGCCTCGCCAAGGGAAGAGATCAACATCACTATTGAAACGGCAATAGAGCCCGAAGTGGTAGAGTATGATTACATCTTGAAACAAGTGACTTACTTAGCCGGTAAGGTAGCTATTACCGATTTGCAGGAAAGCAAAGAACACCGTGACATTACCTTTCTCTCTAAAGAAGCGGAAATACCCACAGAAAAAATTGAACACCTGGTGGTGGCTCATCGCATGAGTAAGGCATCTAAAATAGATGCTGCCTTTTTCTATGCCCTGCTCCGTAAAAATACACTGCTGAAAAATGATTTTATTAAATCATTCCATGCAAGATTAATTATTGACATTAATACCGACATACAAACGCTTCTGTATGATGCAGCATTAGCAGACCCAAAAACCATTCAACGCGATGCGGAGACTGCCGTTAAAGAGATGATCGTTTCTTCCAAAGTTGCCAAAGAATGTAAGCGAAATGCGGAGCTATTGCAGCAATATAAAAAGAAGGCGGAAGAATACTACAAAAACGAACACCCCCGCAAAGTGCTGAACATCATCAGCCGCTTTGTGCTTGAAAACAAGATCGATGAGATCGGTAAAATATTTCAGGAAAACAAAAATGACCTTAATCTCTTTCTGCAAAAAATAACAGATGCTTCTTTCTTCAGCAGCAAAGAAAAAACAACTCAGGCAAAAACGAGCCTTGCCTTAGGAGAATTGTTGGGATTTGATGACCTCATCATCAGCCAGATTAGCGAATCACAAAAAATTAAAAGACCGGAGGATGTAAAAAAATTAGCCAAACTGAACAAAGCAGCATGGAAAGATGAATTAACCAAAGCAGCAGGCAAGATAGACCTTGCCGGAAAGCCCCTGGATAAGAAGATGCTCGATCTTCATGCTTCCTCTATTGTGAGAAAAATGGAAAAGACATATCCCACTATGGCCTTTACCGCACAATTGGAAAGGGAGAAAAAGCTCATACTGAAAAACCAAAAGGAAATTACCGCCTTTTTATCAAAACACGAGGGTTTTGACTTACAGCATCATAATGTGGACATCTACCTGAAAGATAAAAAGGTAGCTAAGAAAGAAAGTGAAGCCATTCGGGAAGAATTAAAATCTGTGCAGAGGGTATTTAAATTGGCGCCGCATTACAGCAAAACCAATGCACTGCTAAAGGAGAAAATTCACTCCGCACAAAGCATTGCTGCCATAGGCGAAACCCGCTTTGTAAACGAAATTGCCCCAAAAGCAGGCATTAAATCCGAAGAAGCCAAAATCATTTTCAGGAGGGCAGAAAGAACTAATACAGCCGCCATGCTTATTGTTGGTGAATTGCAGGATACCATGCGGGCTATGGATGTACCAGCTTTGGAAATGAAATCGCTTGCCATGAAATTGGAGGCTGTAAGCAAGGATTTCCCCAACCTGAAATCGCTCTTTAAACTCACAGACCTATGTGCCTGCGAGCATTGCCGTTCGGTATATAGCCCTGCGGCGTATTTGGTAGAAATATTACAGTTTCTGGATAAGAGAAGTGTAGTTGACCTTACTGTTCCTGCACCACCGCCGCCGGCAGTTCGTCCTACTGTAAAGATTGCCAAAGATGTATTATTTGAACGTAGACCTGATTTAGGCGAGATTGACTTAAGCTGCGAAAATGCCAATACTCCTGTTCCTTATATTGACCTGGTGTGTGAACTATTAGAGGCAGCAGTTGCACCTGATGCTGGGATAGATTACACAGGTGTGCTTTCAGATGGAGCGGATCCGTTGAAAGGTAAAATATCAAATGGCCTGCTCAATACGCTGGTAGCGGCAGGTATGCCCGTAACCGATCAGGCACAGATTTTCGAAACGGAAACAACAACGGGATTATCAGACACCTTACCTCATTATTTAAGGGATAAAAAGGCTATTTGCAAAATTATTCACAATGGTGGGAACAATTATACCGTTTTCCGTTTGCGCCAAACCTTATCCACCGCAGAAGAATTAGCGGCTGCACCTGAGTATGTGAATTCCGATGCTTACAATACTTTAAAAACTGCTAAGTACGCTTTCAAACTTCCTTTCGATTTATACCATGCGGAGGCAAAAGCCTATTTCACCCGATTTGATATTTCCAGAGACAAGCTTATGGATGATTTTCAATCGGCAGGAAATCCGGCTAATGCAGCTATTGCCGCTGAAAAATTGGGATTGACTGATGCAGAAAGACAACTGATTGTAACAACTAAAGACAATTTGATTGACCAGCAATTGTATTGGAATGCCCCAGACCAGTGGGATACGCCCCCTGTTTCCGGAAATGTTTTGGTTTATATGAAAAGGGTAGATCATTTTCTTGACAAAACAGGACTTACATACAAAGAATTGGATTTACTGCCTTCTTTAAAATTCATTGATCCGGCTGATAAGCTTTTCATCGAACACCAATACGATGATCCTAATGCATCTGAAAAAACGATTTCATGCGATACCACAAAAAAGTATATAGCCAATCTTAATGAAGATACTCTTGATCGCATTCATCGTTTCCTTAGTTTGCAAAAGAAAACAGGCTGGAAATTTGAAGTATTGGATGAAATTATTTCACAAAGCAAACTTGGCAACGGGCAGTGCAATGATACTTGTTTAATCAAGGCTGCCGATTTGCTAAAACTCTCAGAAGAAACAGGCATCAAGATTGAAGAGTTGGTAGGATTTTATAAAGAAATACCGCATCAGATATTTAAAGAAGATGCTCCAAAACCTCTATACCACCAGGTATTCCTGAACAAAGCAAAAAATGGATTTATTGATGAGGGACTATTACCGGAAAAAGTTGATGGCTCTCAATTGTTGAGCAATTTCAAAACCAGCCTATCTGCTTGCCTGCAAATCAAAGAGCAGGATTTAGATAAGTTATTGCCTCTGCTGCCTGATGACAACCTGACATTTTCCAACCTGAGTTACCTGTTTGCCGCTTCAAGGCTGATGAAGAAACTGAAGCTTAAAGACGATGATTTCATAATACTTACGGAGCTCACTGGCATAAATATTTCCGATTCACCGGAAAAGACTTTGAAGTTCGTTAACGCGGCCAACGACCTGAATAAATCCCCTTTAAAACTCGCCGACGTTAAATTCATGCTCCGACATGAAGCAACCAATCTCGTCGACAGAGAAATCAAAGATGAGAAAATCAAACAGGTACTGGAAAAATTGCAGAAAGAGTATCAACGTAATTTTAGCGCCAACAAATCACCTTTCGTTGCCAATTTATCCGCAGACGAGCAGAAAGAAACATTGCAAACTGCTTTATCCAAACTGAGCGGCATTGGAGAAGAAGATGTAAAGACGTTTATAAAATTCATTGATAGAGACTGGACATCAGCGAATGATGCAAAGACCTTTACGAATAACAAATTAAATGGCCTGTTTGATACAGCATTGATTAAAGCCAAAATTGATGCTTTGGCAGCAGCACCAGGCCCTGACATCAGTAATGAACAGAAGGATTTAATCAAGGCCTTCTTAGATTCTATTGCCGCTTATCAGCTTCAAATCGGCAAGCAGTCTATTCTTGAACAAACATTAGCAACTGCTTTCAAAGCAGATTTGGAATTGGTAAAGATTGTTCTGAAGCATGCTCAATTAAAACAACCTGCACCGGGTAGTGGTCTCTTATCTCAGATACTTCTTTCTGATACTTTGATTGATACGGATATAACTCATGTTACGCCTATTTTACCACCCATCACCAATGTTGCTTTTCCCAATCAGTATCGTGCCCTCAGGCTGACGCATAAGCTCTTTCCTTTGGTCAATTCTTTTAAATTGGGAAATCAAGAGATAGAGTGGTTTTTCAAGAATAATAAAGACTTGAGCTGGTTTGAATGGGATAGCATTCCTTATGAAGCAGGGCAGACAGCGATTGATTATGCCAAATATGCGGCTTTTGCCGGAATGATTGATCTGGCAAAACAACTTACTCCGGTACCCAATCAGGCAGATGCAGAAAATCCAATTACTTTCTTGTCTGTGGCAGAAATGCTCTTACCGGCTAGCGGTACCATGAGGAATCAATTTATAGAGGCATTTTCTCTACTGACAGGCTACATCAAAGAAGATGTAGATACTGTTGATGCACATTTATTTCCGGTATTCAACCTAAGCAATTACAGCGACGTAAAAACCTGGCAAGCCATTAGTGATTGTGCAGAGCATCTGAGAAAATTAGGCTCAACGGTTGTCCAGGTAAAAGAATATATTAAGCCGGTTTTAACAAGTACCGATACCCATCTCTTGCGTACAGCCCTGAAAGCCCGCTACGATGAAGACACATGGCTAAGCACACTCAAAGAAATCATGGATGCTATCCGTCCTCAAAAAAGGGATGCTTTGGTGGCTTATCTGTTAGCTGTACACCCTGAAATGAAAGACGAGAACGATTTGTATGATTATTTCCTGGTAGATGTGGAAATGGAAGCCTGTATGCCTTCATCCAGAATTGTTCAGGCACATGGAACCATTCAACTTTTTGTGCAGCGTTGTTTGATGGGACTGGAACCGAAAGCAGCAGCCGATGTAAACAACGATAAAAGCTGGGAGCAATGGAAGTGGATGAAAAATTACCGAGTATGGGAAGCCAACCGCAAGGTGTTCCTGTATCCCGAAAACTGGATTGAGGCGGAACTCAGAGACGACAAGTCCTTCTTGTTTACAGAGTTGGAAAATGAGTTGCTTCAAAACGAGCTTAGGGATTTCACTGCAGAAGAAGCTTTGATCAAATACCTTGAGAAATTAGATAACATCGCATTTCTGGAAGTTATGGCTACATGGTACCAGTCGGATATTAAAACTATGCATGTATTTGCCCGAACCAAAGGAGGCGACCCTGCCATTTACTATTACAGAAGATTTGAAAAAGAACGCTACTGGACACCCTGGGAAAAAGTGGAATTGGATATAACCGGAGATCACCTGTTGGCATTTATCCGAAACAATCGCTTGTGCCTGGCATGGCCTGTTTTCAGTGAAGAGCCTGATCCAAATCCTCAATCTACAGTTCCCAACAGTACTCCAGGAACAGTGATTAACAATGACAAACCCAAGCGAAAACTCAAAATCCAGCTTGCCATCAGCGAGTTTGCCAATAAAAAATGGCAACCGAAAAAAATATCTCACGGAGCTATTAATACTCCATCGGGATATGGAAATTATACAACTGAAGATTTACCGAGAGATATATACAATTTAATATACGTTGAAGATTCTGAACAAATAAGGATATTTAGTAGAGCAGATAAAATCAATGATACAGACTTTAAATTTGATGGTGCTTTTAACCTTTCAGGGTGTAAAGGATATCCTGAATTGGTATTTTTAGGGAATTTTTATTTTCCAGATTTCTATCCTGATTTTAATGATACTCAATTAAAATACCAAAGATATATTGAAGCAAATGAATTAGTGGGAGATAATTTATCGGTTAAGAACGGAATCTCATTTTTCAGTTTCTATGAAATTTTGGGTAAAACTCCAGGGACATTCAGGTTGTCATATCCGCATCAACTGACCCAGATTGACCTGGTAGCGTTACTTTTTCAATATTTACTGATGTATGCTTATGGTTCTAATAAAGCATATCTTAGCTATTACGAACGTTTCCTGAAAATTCCATTAGGT
>MHDQ01000050.1 GCA_001803565.1 Nitrospinae bacterium RIFCSPLOWO2_12_FULL_45_22
CGAGATGGGTATAATCTTCATGATTTTACTTATCGGCCTGGAGACCCATGTCAGCCAATTACGCCGAATAGGCAAAACCGCAATTTTAGTAGCACTTATAGGCGTAGTTGTACCCTTTGGGGTAGGGTACATACTGGGCGAGGCCCTGGGTTATCCCTGGAAGACCTCCCTTTTCCTGGGTAGTATCCTTACCGCCACCAGTGTTGCGGTTACGGTAAGGACCTTTATGGATCTGGGGATGGCCCGCTCCTCTGTTTCCCAGACCATCCTGGCGGCGGCGATAATAGATGATATCCTGGGCCTGCTGATCCTGGCGGTGGTACTGGCCTTTGCTGGTACTGGAGAAGGAGGGGGGCTGATAAGCAAATTGGAAAAGGCCGGCTTATTTTTCTTTGTAATCCTCCCCCTCGGGTGGTGGTTAGTGCCTCGGGTTATTGCCTTAGTGAGACGTATGGAAGGTGAAGGGACTACCTTCACCACGATATTAGGTATTACCTTTCTATTTGCCTTCCTGTCCCACTGGGCTGGGCTAGCCAGCCTGATCGGGGCCTTTCTAATCGGGCTCATCTTTGGCCAGCTCCCCGAGGCAGAAAGGATCTCAGAGGAGATTAAGCCCCTTTATTATTTCCTGGCACCGGTATTCTTCGTCTCTATAGGAGTTCAGGTTGACCTTTGGGAGTTCTCTACCGCCATAGTCTTTGCCTTACTCCTTACCCTGGCAGCTATCATTACCAAGGTGATAGGGGGGCAAGCAGGCGCCTATTTGGGTGGACTTAGCCGGAAAAAAGGGCTGATAATAGGGGTAGGAATGGTGCCTCGGGGTGAGGTGGGTCTGATCGTAGCGGGGATAGGGCGGCAATGGCACCTTATTGATGATGCAGTATTTTCTGCCGCGGCTTTTATGTGCCTCCTCACTATTTTGCTACCTCCTTTGTTCATAAAGCTATTAATCAAATTATATCCCGAAGAGCTGGAGGGATAGCCATGAAGGTCAAGGATTGCTATCAGCAGGTCACACCGCATGCGGATCTCGTCAGAGAAGATACAAAAATCGAGGATGTAATAAAGGTAATGTCGCGTAATCCAGCCTCCAGGGCAGTATTTGTGGTCAATGAAAAAGAAGAATTGGTAGGTATTGTAAGCATGCAACAGCTCTTGAATATTATGGGGATAGAATACTCTAAAGAAGATTCTATAACCCTGATCTCTCAGGTAATGGCCAAGACGGCCGCTGACATAATGATCCCCCCTCAATGGGTTTCACCGGAAGACGATCTACAAGAGGCCCTGAAGCTCGCGGTACAGCACAGCCTTCAAGATATCCCCGTAGTATCTGAAGGGAAAGTAATAGGTAATCTAGACTGCTTCGAAATAATCAATAACCTGGGCCGCTCTTCCTAATTATTGTCAGGATTTTTATTACTATCAAATAGATAATATGATACCAGAGATATCCTTTTCTCCCCTCTTGCTTATTACCTTGCTGGCCCTTGCTGTCCCAATACTATTCTCCCATATTAGGGTAGTAAGCTTACCTATAATAGTCGGGGAGATATTATGTGGGATATTGGTGGGTGAGGGTGGTTTAGGGCTCATCGGAAAAGAGCCATGGTTAGATTTTCTCTCCTCTTTCGGCTTTGTTTATCTTATGTTCCTTTCCGGGCTAGAGATCGATTTTAGGGTAATGTCTCCCTATCTGGAGCGTAAAGGTAAAGGCTTAAAATTTTATCTGAAAAATCCGATTATGATAGGACTTTTGTCTGCCGGATCAACCCTAACTGTTTCTTTGGGCCTCTGCTACGCCCTCCGACTCCACTGGCTGATAGCTTTGCTCCTCTCCACTACCTCTATTGGTGTGGTAGTACCGGTGATTAAAGAGGGACGCTTCTCTTCTACTCCTTATGGTCAGACCCTCTTATTGGCTACTATGATGGCGGACTTTCTTACCATGTTTCTCTTTACTATTGGTGTGGCCATCGTCTCTAAGGGTTTCACCTTTGAGTTCCTCTTAATATTGGGTATTTTTGTAGCTTTTTTTGTGATATACCGTGTTGGTCATATCTTTGCTGGATATATGGCGGTTCAGAATATTATTAAGGAACTCTCCCATGCTACTTCTCAGATTAGGGTACGGGGTTGTTTTGTCCTGATGTTATTCTTTGTTGCTCTTTCCCAGCAACTAGGGGTTGAGATTATCCTCGGTTCTTTCCTAGCCGGGGTTATTATATCGCTAATTTCAGATAAGGAAGGCTCAGACCTTCATCAAAAATTGGATGCCATAGGCTATGGATTCTTTATCCCCATCTTCTTTATCATGGTAGGAGTTAGCTTAGACCTCACCCCCCTTTTATCTTCTCTTCAATCCGGTTCAGCACAGGGCAAAGAGACCTTCTGGCTAATCCCATTATTGTTAGGGCTGGTTTATCTGGCTCGGGGCTTGCCCATATTTGCCTTCAGGCTCCTTTATCCCTGGCGACATTCCATCGGGGCAGGTGCTTTGCTATCTGCCCAGTTGAGTCTTAGTATTGCCGGGGCCATTATCCTCCTTAGAATGGGTTTGGTTGACCAATCCTTATATGCTGCCATCATATTTATGTCTGTCTTGACTTGTATCCTTTCCCCTATTGCTTTTCGCTGGTTAGTTTCAGTAGAACCAGCAATAGAGAAGAAGCAAATAGTAATCCTTGGAGCTAATGAGATAGGTTGCCTCCTGGCTGATAGGTTAACCAGCCTTGGCGAGCAGGTGAGACTTGTAGATAAAGATCCATATCGAGCAGAACGGGCCGGGCGATTAGGATTAGAGGTCTCAGAAATTGATTTTGCTACCGAAGAAGGTTTAAGGCTCGCAGGGTGTGACAAGGCAACGGCCCTTGTGGCGGTTACTAATGATGATGATACCAATATCCATGCCTGTCAGCTAGCGAAGAATACTTTCGGTATTGAACATTTAGTTTCGGTGATAAATAACTTGGACAATCTAGGGAAGGCAGAAGATACTGGGATCAAAGTGGTAAATCCCACTTTTTCTTTAGTAAATGGACTGCATAATTTTATCCACCATCCCAGCCTGGCCGAACTACTGAGCGAACAGGTCGTTGGAAAGAATGTAGTGGAGATACCCTTGTATGGGTCTAATTTCTTGGGACGACCCTTAAGAGAGCTTCAACTACCGGGTGATTGTCTTATCCTTTCTATTAAGAGAACCGGAGAATTTCTGGGACCCCGGGGCAATACTATATTGAAAAAAGGGGATAGCATAACTATATTAGGGAGTGCGGAATTTGTAGCAGAGCTAAGTGACCAGCAACCAGAACCAACTTTTTCCCTTAGGAGTTATTTCAAAAGATTCAGCCAAAGATTTCGGAGGGGGTGAACTACCAAAAATTGATCTTAGTCACGAACGGACACATATAAACAAGAATTTAAATCACCCTGGATTATGAAGCGTTCTAAGCAGAGCGACGAAACAATCTAATCAATTAGAGATTGCTTCGCTAACGCTCGCAATGACATTAATAAAACATTTGCATCCCTGCGCTTATGAGCCTTGATAAAAATTCGGCATTAACTCACGAAAGCAATATAAATGATAATCTAAGGGCTACCAACCTGTTCCAGGCTATTGATCAGATAAGGGAGCGCCTTAAGCGAGCGGCAAAGGTATTGCTCCTATTAGATTATGACGGGACTCTGGTACCTATCGCAGAGAAGCCGGAATTAGCATTATTGCCAGAAAATACTCGTTCTTTATTAAGACAGCTTAGTGACTATCCCAGAGTAATATTGGGAGTAGTAAGTGGCAGGTCTTTAGCCGAAATAAAGGAGCTAGTTAATCTAGAAGGGATTATTTATGTCGGTAATCATGGCTTAGAGATGGACCTGCTAGCGGGCCACTATGTATATCCTGAGGCGAAAGGCTTTTTATCCCAGATGAGAGAGTTAAAAGAGATATTATCTCAATACTTACCAGATTTCCCGGGCAGTTTATTGGAGGACAAAGGGTTGCTCTTAAGCCTCCATTACCGGAAACTGGCTCCGAATAATGTCCCAGCCCTCAAAACGCTATTGGAAAGGACATTAGCAGGCTATAGCCAGAGGTTAGAAATAGCTAATGGTAAGAAGGTATGGGAGATAAGGCCCAGGATCGCCTGTAACAAGGGAAGCGCCGTTTTAACTATTTTAGAATCCCTATCGATCTCAGAACCAGATCCCTTACCTATTTATCTTGGTGATGACAGAACCGATGAAGATGCCTTTAGGGCCTTAGCTGATAAGGGGATAACTATCCGCGTAGGGGATAGCCCTTCCCCTACCTTGGCCCATTCCTATCTTACTGAACAGAAAGAAGTCCTGGAATTTTTAAGACTCCTGTACCAAGAATTTAAAGCCCAGGCTCAGAGCAATTAACATAATCGGCCTATCCGGTTGACTCTTGTACATACTATATATTGCGGTTAAAATCCCATAAATCAACGATTTGTAACTATATCTCGTATCTACGAGAGTGAAGCGGATAGGCCGGTAACATAATTAGAGGCTATAGAAATAGACTCTTGGCATAGGTACTCCTTCTGGGATTCTTTGATTATCCAGGCTGCCATAAGAGGGGGTGCGGCCTTGCTGTTACCAGAAGAGCTGAACAAATAAATATCAGCCAATTTTCCTTGACATGGAGTAGGGATGAGGAATAAAGTAATGTCGTTCTTTCTGGTTAGTCAATATCAAATATTAATAGGAGGGTTTCAGTATGGCCAAGAAATTATTAGTATATGATGAATTGGAAGTAGGGCGAAAGTTTAAACCCGCTACCTATACCTTAACCAAAGAGACTATTGGGAAATATGCTGAGGCAGTAGAAGACCGAAACCCCCTTTATCTGGATGAAGCCCAGGCTAAAAACTCGGCCTTTAAAGGGCTCATCAGCCACCCTACTACCGCCGCTATTTATAGCCTGGCGTCCATTATGACTGAAGGGGAGATGCCGCCAGGAGGGATCCATGCCAAACAATTTTTCGAGTTCCATACACCGGCCCGGCCCGGCGATGCCTTGACTACTACTGCCACGGTAGTGGATAAATATATCAAGCGCGAGAAAAAATATGTAGTCTTCGAGACCACCACGGTCAACCAGAAAGGAGAAAAGATAGTTACGGGCAAGATGACTGCTATTATCCCCCAATAATAAACGCCGAGGAGCGAACAGTAAGCAGTAAGCGGTGAAGAGTTAACTACTCACTCCTCACGGTTCACTGCTCACTATTAACCAGAAAAGGAGGATCGAAATGCCCACCCCTAGTTTTGATCAGATAAAGATTGGTGATGAGATACCCGCTATTTGCAAGACCATAACTCAAGAAAAGATCAACCGCTATGCAGATGCATCGGGTGATTATAATCCTATCCATGTAGACCCCGAATTTGCTAAGAATACCATGTTCAAAGGAACTATAGGCCATGGTATGATGACCCTGGCCTATATCTCTGAGATGATGACCAACTGGTTAGGGAGCGGCTGGATATATGGTGGTAATATGGAGGTAACCTTTTTTGCCCCTACCCGGCCAGAACTTAGCTATGCGATTAAAGGCAAGGTAGTGGATAAGAAGGAAGAGGCGGGTAAGAAGGTTGTGGAATGCGAGATCTGGTGTGAAGACCAGGACGGTAATAAAGTAGTAGCGGGCAAGACCTCTGGCCAGCTCCTAACCTAAAAGAAGGTGATTTGAGCCCTTTGAAGATTAATTATACCTGTCAGGGTTGTGGTTATATGGCCCCGAAATGGCTGGGGCGATGTCCTGACTGTGGAGAATGGAATACCTTTGTCGAAGAAAAAGAGGCCCCAGCAAAAGCCGCTAAGGAATATAGGAGAGGGCAAACATCCAGTCGCTCACCTGTCCCGATAACCCAGGTCTCTGGTCAGGAAGAAGACCGGCTAGCAGTGGGTATGCCCGAATTTGACCGGGTATTAGGTGGCGGTATTGTCCCGGGCTCTGTAGTATTGATCGGGGGTGACCCCGGGATAGGCAAATCTACCTTATTGCTCCAGTTGTCGGGTAAGATAACTGCTGGGAGCAGTACTATCCTCTATGTTACTGGAGAAGAGTCTACCAGCCAGACCCGCCTGAGGGCCAATCGCCTGGGTGCCCTTTCTGATAATCTCTATTTATTGGCGGAGACCTGCCTGGAGGATATTATTCCCCATATTGAGCAGCTCCGGCCTGCGGCCGTTATTATTGACTCTATCCAGACTATATATACCCAGCAATTGCCTTCCACACCGGGTAGTATAGGTCAGGTACGGGAAGTAGCGGCAGAGCTGATGGGCCTGGCTAAGGGCTGGCAGATACCTATCTTCCTCATTGGTCATGTTACTAAAGAAGGGGCTATAGCTGGACCTAAAGCCCTGGAGCACATGGTAGATACGGTATTATATTTTGAAGGGGAGCGGGGCCACTCCTTTCGTATCTTACGGGCGGTAAAAAATCGCTTCGGTTCGACTAACGAGATAGGGGTCTTTGAGATGGGGAGTAACGGCTTAGTAGAAGTCAGTAACCCCTCAGAGATATTTTTGGCAGAACGGCCCAAGGGGGCTTCAGGTTCTATAGTGGTCTCGAGTGTAGAAGGTACCCGCCCTATCCTGGTAGAATTGCAGGCCCTGGTTACTCCTACCAACCTCGGTACTCCCCGGAGGATGGTTACCGGCTTGGATTATAATCGCGTTGCCTTGATGATTGCGGTTTTAGAGAAGCGTGCTGGCTTCCACCTCTTTGGCGAGGACATCTTTCTAAATATTGCTGGTGGTGTAAAGATAGAAGAGCCAGCCGTAGACTTGGGCATTGCCCTGGCTATTGCCTCCAGCTTCCGGGATAAACCTATTGATAACCATACAGTAGCTATCGGTGAAGTGGGCCTGACTAGTGAAGTTAGGGGAGTGCCGCAACTAGAGCTCAGGGTTAGAGAGGCAGCCAAGTTGGGCTTCCAGCGGGCCATAGTTCCCCGTAGTAATATGCTAAAGCTGAAAGACCCCTTACCTATCGCTCTAGTCCCAGTAACCAATATCAAGGAGGCCCTGGAGGAACTTTTGTGAGCCCCAGCTCAACACCTTTCACCATAAAATTGCAGGTATTTGAAGGGCCCCTCGACTTATTACTCCACCTGATTAAGCAGAATCAAGTAGATATATACGATATTCCTATTGCCTTAATTACTGAGCAATACGTGGAATACCTGGAGTTGATGACCCAACTGAACCTCGATTTTGCCAGTGAATTTCTCGTTATGGCAGCTACCTTGATCGAGATAAAGTCCCGGATGCTCCTCCCCGTCATACCTGACCCGGAAGGACAAATAAACCAGCAGACGGATGATCCCCGGGAAGAGCTGGTACAAAGATTACTGGAATATCAGAAGTTTAAAGAGGCCGCTCTAGCGTTACGCAAGCATGAGGGACACCAGGCAGAAGTATTTACCCGGATAGAAGATGATAGTACAGAATCCGAAAAAGACCTCTTTCTGGATGTTAGTATGTTTGATCTCCTGGAAGCCTTCCGGCGGTTGCTGCAGGAAAAGGCCCCGGAGCAAATCAGAGAGATAACCCGAGATGAAATCCTCCTGATTGACAAGCTTAGCTATATCCTGGAGCAATTGGAAAAGAGAGGAGGCAAGCTCTCTTTCCTTTCTTTAACCGAGGGTATGAACCATAAGCTGGAATTGATCGTTACTTTCCTGGCCTTATTAGAATTGGTTCACCATAGACTGATCAAGCTCAGGCAATCCCGTCCGTTTGGCCAGATATGGATATGGAAAGATGAATCGGCAGCAAGCCAAGGGCATAATTGAAACCTTACTCTTTATCTCCACCAGACCACTAACTCTGGAGCGGTTAAGAGAGGTATTTGACCGGGAGATTAACCGAGCTGCAATAAAGACTATCCTGGATGAGTTAATCGCTGAGTACCAGGGTAGGAATTTGCAACTGGTCGAGATAGGTGGTCGCTATCAGTTATGTACCCGGCCAGAGTACAGCCCCTGGATCAAGAAATTTTATCAGATAGAAAAGAGCACTAAGCTCTCGCAGGCAGCGTTAGAGACCCTGGCCATCATTGCTTATAAGCAGCCCATTACCCGGGTAGAGATCGAGGAAATCCGGGGCGTGGAGAGTGGTGGGGTGTTACGGACGTTGCTGGAAAAGAAGCTGGTAAAGGTTTTGGGCCGTAAAAATGTCCCGGGTAAGCCTTTGATGTATGGCTCTACCTGGGAATTCTTGCAATATTTTGGCCTGAAAGACTTATCTGAACTCCCTTCTTTAAAAGATAAGGAACTTCAAGACCCGGCCGGGCCGGCGGAGTCCGTTGTCCAGCCCCTCTGCGGTGATATTAATTCCCCACAAGATATTGAGCAATTACGAATTCCTGATTAAAATAAATATGCCTATTGACTTAGCTCCTAAAATAAACTGTAACTATGCGGTTTTATTGATGAATTAGATATTTGAATAATCTGCACAGTTTTGCTCCTAAAGCCTTTACAGAAGAAGATTGAGCGTAACTACTCAGGTAGGCACAAAGGCACAGAGCACCAAAGGCACAAAGTCGAGAGATCTAAAGAGAATGCTAAGTTCCTATAAGGTATTTACAAAGGGGTGTGTGGACAGGTTGTGTTCTGCATTTCGGTCGTATATAACTTTGTGCCTATGTGCCTTTGTCTCTTTGTGCCTGAATAGTTACGATTGAGCTAGATTTATTAGGAGCTAAATGCATAAGCATTAATTTTTATTTTTTTTTGTTGACATTTCTTTTATTCTGGTCTACGG
>MHDQ01000051.1:0-577 GCA_001803565.1 Nitrospinae bacterium RIFCSPLOWO2_12_FULL_45_22
CATATCTATCTCCTTTTTGAAAAACCACAACTGGCTGCTGAATGCCTATCTCTTTAATACTACTTGCGAGTTCACCAATACCCTCTTTAATATTTGCCTTTCGCACATTTGAAAGGCTTATGTCAATTTTATCTAACGGAAGATATTCAAAATTTAGTTTCCTCATTTTATCGAACCCCCTGGGTATAGATTTAAATCTTTTACCTCCATAAACAGGGATTTTGTTTGAGCAAAATTTAGAGACAAGAGTTTTTCCCTAAAACTTTTCAGACGTTTAGCCACAGAGTCACGGAGGACACAGAGTAGCAGCAGGGCCTTGCCCTGCCATAAAGGTAAAAGCTTTAAGCAGAGCAAGGCTCTGCAACTACCCTTCCTCTGAGTTCTCTGGGCCTCTGTGGCAATATTAAAAAAGCTAATATCTCTCTAAACTGGGGAAAAATTAATGTCTCTTTGCAGACTTAAAAAGGCTATAAACAAAATCCCTGATAAACTTAGCTTATCCAGCTTAGCATTTTATCAGATTTTGGGCTGAAATTTCTTTTCATTTATATCCCGATTATGAGGTTATTGTGGAACA
>MHDQ01000051.1:600-8988 GCA_001803565.1 Nitrospinae bacterium RIFCSPLOWO2_12_FULL_45_22
TGTGGAACAAATATCATCGGGCAGGTAATGCCAATTATCGGTATAAAAACCTCCTGTTCTACCAAGCCGGGTAATTACGTCTTTGATTATAGGGGGTTTTTCAACACCAGGATAGCCGGTAAGGAGTATATTATTTTTTATAAAATAAGACCAGAGTTATCAGGAATTAATGACCGTAAGGTGGCGGCAACTTGCCCGCGAATTTGTTGTCGGGTTCGTAGCCTGAGCTTCCGGCTTGAGAATGAGGATGGGCCAGAAGGCCGTCCTACAGTGCCCGATCTATGGCATGCTTATGGTATTTTTTGAATTAATGTATCCCACTAGGGAAAATAACTGGCGGGGTAGTATCCAATCTATGCGAGTACACCATATTCCTTGAGGGTAGCTTGTAGGCGGTTCAGGTTGGGCTCGGCCATAGAGCATAATGGCAAGCGCAATTCGCCGCTGATCTTACCCATTAAAGCTAAGGCGGTCTTTACTGGTATCGGGTTAGTCTCCAGGAACATAGCGTCATTTAAGGGCCTTAATTTGTACTGTAGGGCCTTTGCCCTAGCCAGGTTACCCCCCTGGAAGGCTCGCACCAGCTCCGCCATATCGCGGGGCGCTACATTGGCCACTACGGAGATTACCCCTTTACCGCCTACAGCCAGGATAGGCAAAACTAAAAAATCATCGCCCGAGAGGACAATAAAGTCTTCGCCACACAGGGCAATAATATCTATTATTTGCTGGAGGGAACCCGAGGCCTCTTTTATCCCCACAATATTCCCTATCTTAGCCAGGCGTGCTACTGTAGAAGGAAGGAGATTAACGCCGGTACGGCTGGGGACATTATAGAGAATGATCGGTATTTCTACTTCAGAGGCAACCTTGCAGAAGTGCTGATACAAACCCTCCTGGGTAGGTTTGTTATAATAGGGCGTGATCATCAGGGACGCATCGGCACCAGCCACTAGTGCATGTTGGGTAAGACTAACGGCTTCTTCCGTAGAATTAGACCCGGTACCGGCTATTACGGGTACCAGCTTCCTTACCGCATCAACGGTTATCTCAACCAGGTGTTGATGCTCTTTATGGGACAACGTAGCGGACTCACCAGTAGTACCGCAAGGGACAATACCATTCGTCCCATTATCCATCTGATACTCTATCAGTTCTCTTAGCCCTTTCTCATCCACCCTACCATCCCTAAACGGGGTTACTAAAGCCACTATTGAACCAGTAAACATCAAGCTGTTCCTCCCTACCTAGTTGTCAGAGGCCAGGGGTCGGGGATCAGGAAAAGGATAATTCTCTCTAGCGATCTCTGTTCCCTGAACACTGATAACTGATTTATTTAAGGGCTTCTTCCCAGAGATAGCCCTGATAAATAACCTTAGCCGGCCCTTCCAGATATACTTCCGAAAATCCTTCGCCCGTCCTTTGAAAAAATATAGTCAATACCTCACCACCATAAGTCTCTACCGCCACAGGAGAGCCCATACCTTTCCAAACAGAGGCCATTAAAGCGCTGGCTATTGCCCCGGTACCGCAGGCCATAGTCTCATCCTCTACCCCCCGCTCATAAGTCCGGATAGCGATCCTATCGGGGCTTATGATCTTGACAAAATCGGCATTAGTCCCAGCCGGAGAGAATTCAGGGTGGAAGCGGATCTGTTTCCCTACTTCTACCACGGGATACTTCGCAAGATCATCTACCAGACAGACCAGGTGGGGCACACCGGTATTAATAAATCCCCCCTGGATAGACCGATCTTTCAGGCTCAAGTCTATCTGCGGTCGGAGATTGTATGGCTCAGTCATCTTTAGTTTCACGCCGGTAGTGGTTACCTCGGCCTGGATGATCCCGGCCTGGGTCTCAAAAGATAGCTGGGCAGGGGCTATCCCCAACAGATGGGCCAATTTAGCTACACATCGCCCACCATTGCCGCACATCTCTGCCTCACTGCCATCGGCATTAAAAAACCTCCATTTAAAATGGGCTCTAGTAGAAGATTCTATCAGTATCAGACCATCCGCCCCCACTGAGAAGCGCCGGCGGCAGACTTGCTGGACAAAAGGCCGTATGCCCTCGCTATCCAACCCCTTATTCCGATCATCTATGAGGATAAAATCATTCCCACTGGCACTCATTTTATAGAACAGTATCTTTTGCATGAGTCTCTTCCCTTACGTTGGTCTGGGCAAGGCATCTATTATGCAGAGCAAGCTCTACCACTACAGTCTACAAAACAGCTTAATGACTATCTTAAGAAAGCTGGGATCGCTTCGCCCCGAATAAGGTCTTCATAGCTCTCTCTTTGACGGATAACATAATATTGGCCATCTTTTACCAGGACCTCCGCTACCTTAGGGCGCGAATTATAATTAGAGGCCATAGAGAAACCATAAGCCCCGGCTGACATAACCGCCAATAAATCGCCCGCTGAACAAACCGGTAAGGGCCGATCCCTGGCCAAAAAATCGCCACTCTCACAGATAGGTCCGACCACATCTACCGTGTGAGTTGTAGCTTGCTTATCTTTTAGCATTACATGCTGGATAGCCTGATAAGAGCCATAGAGGCTAGGGCGGATCAGATCATTCATACCACCATCTACGATAACAAAATTCTTTTCAGTAGTGGATTTAGTATAGAGCACCTGGGTAATCAGGACCCCGGCATTGCCTACTATAACCCGTCCGGGCTCAAAGATGACCGTACAATTCATTTTTGCCATATGGGGAGTAAGGGCTTCAGCAAGCTTTTGGGGATGGGGTGGCTCTTCATCGTTATAGGTTATTCCTAATCCTCCCCCCAGGTCCAGATATTGAACCACTATATCTTCCCTTTTGAGCTCATCCAGTAGATAGGCAAGTCTTTTTACTGCTTCAACAAAGGGCCCGGTCTCGGTTATCTGGGAGCCGATATGGGAATGAATACCGAGAATTTGCAGATTTTTTGCTTTTTTAGCTAATCTGTAATGATCCAGGGCTTTAGAGATATCTATCCCAAACTTGTTTTTCTTGAGCCCAGTAGATATATAGGGATGAGTCTGAGGGTCTACATCTGGATTTACCCGTAAGGCAATAGGGGCCTTTATTCCCATTTGCCCTGCCAACTCATCAATGGCCTCGAGCTCCTGGCCGGACTCTACATTGAACATTAAGATACCCGCTTCTAAGGCATATCTTATCTCTTCCTTACTCTTGCCTACACCGGCATAGACAATCTTCTGGGGATCAGCGCCGGCCTTTAATGCCCGGTATAGTTCGCCGCCTGAGACTACATCTAACCCTGCCCCTTCTCTAATGAATATCCGCAGGATAGCCAGGTTAGAATTGGCCTTCATAGCAAAGCATATCAGGTGAGGTATACCCTGGAAAGCAGTATCAAAGGCCAGGTAATGACGAAGTAATGTCTTATAGCTATAGAGATAGAAAGGAGTTTTTACTTCCTGGGCGATTTTTAGGACAGAGATCTCCTCACAGTATAATTCTCCATTTCGGTAATGAAAGAAATGCATAGTTTAAACCCCTGCTCCTCGGCAAAATTTGGGTAAGTGAGCTTTATCTGCCACGAAGGCATGAAAACACCTAGAGAGCGTAAAACGCAAAGCTAAAAGTGCAAAGCTGAGGACTAATCACCTTAGTTTTACCTTTTGCGCTTTACGCTTTGAGCCTATTAGTTACTTAGAGTCTGAATGGTAACAAGAATGTAGCATAGGAGAGGATTTGTGTCAAACCTGACAACTATTCTCTCTTTATAGGGAATACCTGTATTTTTTCAGAGAAAGGACTTTCATTAGGGGGCGAGGCATTATCTACCGCGGTAATCGCATAAAAATATACCTGGCCAGGCTGAATATCCTGGTCTCTGAAAGTCGTTTCAGAGATGGGTGAGGTAGTTATCCGCTGATAATGCTCTTCAGTAGTACTTTTTCGGTATACATAATATCCCAAAAGATCTGGCTCAGAATTAGGATTCCAGTTCAGGACAATGCCGTCTCCTTTATTAACACCTACTAACCCCTGAGGCGCCAGAGGGGGATAAGTATCCCGTAGGGTAACGGCTACCTCATTAGAAGCCGGACCTTCATGCCACGGAAGGGCATCTGTAGTAACTGCCCGCACTACATAGACATAAGTCTCTCCATTAGTTAACCCGGTATCTACATAAGAATTGTCTTTTATTAGCTCTTCATTTAAGGGATAGAAGGGATAATCACTATCTCCCCCTCCTTTTCTATAAAGGTTAAAACCCTCCAATTCTGTTAGCGGAGTTCCATCAACTCGCGCCCTGGGAGGGGACCAGGCCAACCATGCTTTACCTTCACCCCGGATAGCAACGAGGTTCGTTGGTGGGTCAGGGGTGGGCGAGAGCCATACCTGAGCAATATTTGATGGCTGACTGGGCAGACCACTCTTGTCAAAACTGATTACCAGATAGCTATAGCCTCTATCAGCCTTGAGCCCTTCGGGGAACTTAGATAAACTTCTGTCCTTATAAATTACATAATCATCTTCCAGCTCCACTCCTTCCAACCTCTCTAACAATATTTGATCAATCCGTTCGTATCCTACCAGGTATTCATCCTCACCCCTTTCCTGGATTGAGGGGAGCTTGATAAAATCGGCAGGCTCTTCCTGGCCTAGATGCTGAACATCTTTTTCATCTTTATCTGGCCCCTCAGCTTCCAGGGCTGATTGTGGTTCCTCCAGGGTATTAATAAGCTCTTCTGTCTCTACCTCGGTTTCCAGGGAGTAATCTATCTGCTTATCAGCCGGTACAGAACGATACAAGGGAATATATGCCTCTTCTTCGGTGTCCCCTTGTTCTTTTCTATAGACTTCAAAACCATCGAGGTCTAATAGCTTGGTATCATCCACCCGCCTGGTAGGAATAGCCCATTTTAGAATAACCTCATTATTTTTGGTATAGACTTCCAGGTCAGTGATCTTCTCCGGGGCAAACTCTTCGGGGGGTAAGGGTGGGGCCTTGATCCCACAACTTATAATAAGCAGTAAGCAGTAAGCAGTAAGCAGTAAGGAGTAAAAACTATTTCGTGCTAATGGTCTACTGATCACCGCAAACGGCTTACAGCTCACTGCTCACTCCTCACGGCCACTCTTTTGGGCCCTTAATGCCTGGACCCGCCTCAATATATTCTCTTTTGCGGTACCACCATAAGCCTTTTTACTTTCTATAGCTTTTTCCACGGAAAGTCGCTGAAAGAGGTCAGAGCCAAATTCCTGCGCAAAGGCTTTATATTCCTCGAGAGATAGTTCCCGAAGGGTTTTTTTGTTCTCCAGGCAAAAATTCACTAACTTACCTACGGCCGCATGGGCCGTTCTAAAGGGGACATTTTTGCCCACCAGATAGTCTACCAATTCTGTTGCCAACATAAACTCATCCTGGCTGGCCGCGGCCATAACTTCTCTGTTTGGCCGGACATTCTCCAGGAAACGGTTAAGGACCTTTAGGGATTTTTTTATGGTATTAGCAGTATCGAATAAAGGTTCCTTATCTTCCTGTAGGTCCTTATTATAGGAGAGGGGCAGGGCCTTCATAACGGTTAATAGGGCCATCAGGCTGCCATATACCCGGCCGGTCTTGCCCCGGATAAGCTCTGGTATGTCAGGGTTTTTCTTATGAGGCATGAGGCTACTGCCAGTGCAGAAGGCATCTGCTATAGTAATAAAATTGAATTCCGCTGAAGACCATAACACCAACTCTTCACAAAACCTGCTTAGATGCATCATCAGGATAGCAGAATGGGCCACAAACTCTATCACAAAATCCCTATCACTGACACTGTCTATACTATTGGTAGATACAGCAGAAAAATTTAGCAGTTCTGCGACATATTGCCGGTCTATGGGCAGAGAGGTACCCGCTAACGCCCCGCTGCCCAGAGGCATAATATCTACTCTTTTGAGACCATCCAGGTAGCGCTGTCTGTCCCGCTCCAGCATATCAAAATAAGCCAGCAGTTGATGAGAGAAGAGGACGGGTTGGGCCCGCTGCAGATGGGTATAGCCGGGCATTACACAATCAATATAATCTTCTGCCATATGGAGCAAGGTGTTTTGTAGGGCAGTAGTACCTCTTTCTATCTCCTGGATAGTATCTCTGAGATAGAGCCTTATATCCAGGGCTATCTGATCGTTACGGCTGCGGGCAGTATGGAGTTTCTTTCCTACTTCCCCTATCTTTTCTATCAGCCTATGCTCAATATGCATATGGATATCTTCTAGGGCCGGGTCAAACTTAAAACTACCCGCTTCTATTTCCTGCTGGATATCTTTTAACCCCTTGATAATAGCCTGGGTATCCGCATCAGAAATAATCCTGACTTTGGCTAACATCTGAGCATGGGCAATACTCCCCTCTATATCATATTTATAGAGAACCTTATCAAACGATATAGAGGCCGAGAATTCCTCTACCAGCTTATCCGTCTCCTGGGTAAAGCGTCCTGACCAAAGTTTAGAAGACTTTTTGACCATACGGAATAGCAACCTCCTTAGAAGAACCGTTGCCGGTAAAGGGATTGATAGATGAAATTAGCTAAGGTAGTTATATCAAAAACCGGTCGGCATACCGCTTCCTGCACGGCCGTGGCATAGGGAGCCATATTAGCACATTCCAGGACTATAGCTCCTACGGTTGGGTTTTCTTCAACGAGTCTCCGGGCCGCTCCCACCATATCTTGCTCTGCCTGGACAATATTCAGTTCTTTCTTGTTTTCTAATATGGCACAATTCAGTTCCTGGCCAGATTCCAGGCCGATAATAGCTATTGGTATACTAACGCCCCCTATGGCTTTTAGATGTTCTTGCCCCAGGAGTCTGGAATCTATAGTAATCACCCCTACCTTCTGGTCTTTGCTTAGTAGGTGGTATGCCAGGGGTATTTGGAGCAGGCTAGAAATAAGGACAGGGATTTTTACTGTTTCTGCTATCTCTTGCTGATATATAGCCAGGAGGCCACAGGTAGAGGTAATGGCTGCTACGCCTTCTCTTTCTAATTCCTGGGCAGCATCTTGTAATACCTTAAGTAACTTTTTATCCTGGTCTTCCTTGAAAAACTGCGGGGTTATACCTTTTACTACCTTATAAATAACCGGAAAATCCCAGGTTTCAGCCCCCCCAGCATCCCCGGGGATCCGAGGAAATTGGGTATCTAACATTATGATACCCATAGGGGCTTGTGCTTTCATCCTATTTCTTTTGTCTCTCCAGTGCCCTTTTAGCAAAGAGGGCAGCTCCCACAGCCCCGAATAATTGGGGGTCCACAGCCGGAGAGGTAGCCAGCTTCCGCCCAATCTTATCCTCGATCATCTTCACTACCCCAACGTTCTTAGAAACGCCACCGGAGATAATGACCTGCTCCTCTACTCCTACTCGATACAACATCGAGACCAGACGGTTAGCAACCGAGTTATTTATACCAGCGCAAATATTGGCCTTAGACTTCTTTTCTGCCATTAAGGAGACTATCTCGGCCTCGGCAAAGACGCTGCACTGGCTGCTAACTTCTAAAATCTCTTTCCCGTCTAAGGACAATGGGCCCAGGTCTCCAATATTGATATGGAGGATCTTGCACATGGTCTCTAAAAACCGGCCTGTTCCGGCGGCACACTTGTCGTTCATAACAAAATCCTTGACCGTCCCGGTATCGTCTACCCGGATTACCTTGCAGTCCTGACCACCAATATCTATTACTGTGCGGATATTGTTGTTTACCCAATGGGCACCTTTGCCGTGACAGGAAATCTCGGTAATGTTCTTTGTGGCAAAGGGGATATTGACCCGGCCATAGCCGGTACCGACACAGTATTCGATATTTTCCAGGGTTAAGCCAGCCTCTTTCAGGGCTATATCCATAGACATCCTGGCCGTCTGCTCGCATACCGTCGTGGAGGGAATTAAACTGGTACCGCTAATCTCACCATCCTTCATAATTACCACTTTACCCGTGGTAGAGCCTATATCACAGCCTGCTACAATCATCCTCTCTTCCTCCCTAAAGTTCTCAGGTTGTTTTCACCAAAAAAAATCATGGTAACATAATAAGCAATAAAATAATTATCTGTCAAGCCAATGAGATCTCTGGAGAATCTATCCGGGGCACCAGAATGCCTCTCAGCCCTCCGAGGTCTGGTCTTCTAATTTACGGGATTCTTCGATAATCTTTTCAAATAGTTTTACCAATGATTCGTTATCCCAGGGCCCCTTATTTTTCCCCTGGAGCCGGGTTAAGATGCTATTTTCTCTGGTAGGATCATGGATAGGAAGACCTCTTTCTTTTTTTAGAGAGCCCATTTTTAAAACTAATTTTGCCCTCTCATTCAATAGGGCCAGGATCTGATCATCAATAGAGTCAATCTGCTTTCTTAACTCTTC
>MHDQ01000051.1:9026-10043 GCA_001803565.1 Nitrospinae bacterium RIFCSPLOWO2_12_FULL_45_22
TCTTAACTCTTCTATCCCCATAACCCCTGAGCTACCATGCCTAAAAATTCCATCCGTGGTACTACCCTCTTTGTTGAATGGGTTAAATTTTATTATATTTCATCGCCAGGGACAAGGAATTTTTATTTATTCGGTTTGTGCAATTTTAGACTTTATATTATAATCTCCCTGCATTTATTTTGATTTAGTCCTTATGAAAACAGAGACCCTATTTGATTATCTTGATTATGAGCCTGATGAGACGCTGAAGCTTGTCGTCTCATCCATTGAAGGGCTTTCCTCAGATGGAGAAGGCTTCTTAGCTGGTATTAAGGGTGATTGGGGTACAGGTAAGACATCTATACTAAGGGCGCTGGAGGGTTATTACAGATACTTCAAAGAATTTCCGGTCATATTCTTTGAGGCCTGGAAGTATCAGGATGAACACCACCCCTTGATTCCCCTCCTTATTAAGCTCGAAGACCTCCTCAGGGATGTAAGATCAGAAAAGGTCAGGTCCCTTGGGAGGGATATAGCTAAGATTTCTAAGGTGCTTTTTCTCTCAGCCGCTGATATTGCTTTAAAGACAATAGGTGCGGGTGAAGTAAAGGATATTGCGGAGGTCTTCAAGCTGGTAGAATCCCTGGAAGAAAGGGCATATGAAAGAAAGGTCGAGCACGATAGACTCTTTGACTTTATGAGAGACTCTATAGCGGAGATAGTAAAATATACCCCAAAAAGAACAAGGTACTTTACTGACCGGGCCAATAGATGGAAACAATATGCCAACGGGTGGCAATTGCCAGATTATGAAGGCAAGAGGTTTGTAATCATAATAGATGATCTTGATAGGTGTTTGCCTGGCAAGGCATTTTCCCTTATAGAGAGCATAAGGTTTTACCTTCAGAACAAAAATACCATTGTTATCCTCGGTATCAATGACAAAGTGCTGGCAAGATACATAAACGACTACTATTCACTGAAAGGTTCTAAGGATACTAAAGATGTTGTCTTTGATGGTGATGACTTTCTGGACAA
>MHDQ01000052.1 GCA_001803565.1 Nitrospinae bacterium RIFCSPLOWO2_12_FULL_45_22
CTTTTTTTATTACATTATTTACGATCGGCTCAGAGAAAAACCGATGAAAATCTTATATCAAATAGTTCTGCGAAAATCGGTGTTAAAGAATCTTTTCAAGAAGCTTGGACTGACGTTGCAAATTTTTTATGTAAAAGTGGATGGGAAATACAAAACTTAATAGTTAGAGTTCAGAATCCAACGCTTTTCGACATTAAATTGAACAAGAAGTTTATAAAATTTGCAGTTGATAATAATTTGAAAACTCCCAAGGCTGTGGCATATACCATCTTCCCACATAAGCTATACAAAAAATGCGGAAACGCTACCAATTTATTTAATGCCTATAATAGGCGAAGAGGTCTCTATGAACGCTTAAAAATTCGTCAACCTAATACCTGGGGAACATATTTTAAAAGGATGACACACTATCCTACATCTGGCGGTACAATAAATCAACTTGCTAATATTATTGGAGCCATTAATAATCGTGGATATATTAGCAAGGCCGCATATACAATTATTATACAAAAAGCTGGGAGCGAAACAATTAGACCACGAGGAGGGCCATGTCTTAATTATTTGGCTATTCAACTCGATCCAAATGAAAGAACACTGGGGATATTAGCAGTTTACCGAAATCATGATTTTCTAGAAATGGCATATGGAAATTATTGGGGATTGTGCAATTTAATAGATTTTATGGCAAGGGAAACAAACTTTAACCCGGGATATCTGACATGTATCTCATCCCGTAGCTACGTTAAGGATAAAAAGAGTTGCTTTAAAAAATTTGTAGATTCTACGCTATGAGGTACCACCAACCGCCGTTTCTTTTACAAGAATGTAAAATCGAAGTAACTTATAGCTGCCCACTGGTATGTATTCACTGTTCAAGCGATTCAACACCAGAAAGTACAATAGAAATTTCTAAAGAGAAATGTTTAAAAATAGTCGAAGAAGCAATTGCTCTAGGTACTCAAAAAATAACATTTTCTGGCGGTGAACCTCTCGAATGGAATGGATTTGAAGAAGCCACCACGTTTGCCTCAAGTAATAAAGTTGAGGTGATCGTTTATTCCTCAGGTAATATTTCACACTTAGAAAATAAAATGAAATCATTAGCATCTTGCAATATATCAACAATTATTTTTAGTATCTTTGGAAGTTCTTATTCCACACATGAAGTAATAACAAGAAGGAGAGGTAGTTTTAATAATACTATAAATGCTGTTAAAGCAGCAAAAAAAGCCGGGTTAAATGTTGAGTTTCACTTTGTACCGCTATCAATAAATTATAAAGAATTGCCAGGTATTTTTAATCTGGCCAGATCTCTAGGTGTAAAGAAAATTAGTGTACTTAGATTTGTCCCGCAGGGAAGGGGTTATCTTATAAGACGCTACTCGTTAAATAAAATACAATATTTGGAACTGAAAAAAATGATTGAGGCTGCCAGGAAGAACGGGTATAATGTCAGAACTGGGTCCCCTTTCAATTTCTTATTACTGAATGACAAACCGGAATGTTCAGCAGCAATTGATCGCATTATAATCGGACCAGATTTAAGAATTTATCCCTGTGATGCCTTTAAACAAATAAAGGCTGAAGATCTAGTGGGAACTTTAGAATATTCTGCTATTGATCGTTGGACTCTATGGGAGTGTTGGGAAAAATCTCCTTATCTCAAGGCCATACGTGAGCACCTTACAACTAATTTCGCTAAGCCATGCAATAATTGTAGCGTACTTGAATTGTGTCTATCAGGGTGTCTTGCACAAAAAGTTTTAATATCTAATGATTTAAGAAAACAACCCGATCCTATGTGTATCAAGAGTGGGAAATAGGATTGTATCGATGAGAAATTTTAAATCTTTCTCAAAAGAAAAACGATTCGATGAATTTAAAAAAGCAGTTCAATACTGCTCTATATGCCCCAGGTTATCTAAAAGAACCAAAGTATTATCCGATTTAAATGGAAATATAAACTCTAAGGTTCTCTTTATTGCCGAAGCGCCGGGCCGCTTAGGAGCAGATCGTACTGGAATTCCATTATGTGGAGATCGTACTGGGGACATATTTGAGTCGCTAATTAGTAATATTGGTTGGAAAAGAGAACAAATTTTTATTACAAATACTGTTTTGTGCAATCCAAGGCAGGAAAACGGTAATAATGGCACCCCCACTAAAGAAGAGATTTTTAACTGTTCCTTATATTTGGGAATGACAATAGAACTAATTGATCCAGGGGTAGTTGTCCCAATGGGCAAAACAGCCTTAGAGGGATTAACTTTGCTTTATCCACACTTTATTTCCCTAAAAAAAGATATCGGGAAAATTATTCCATGGAATGGAAGATATATTTTTCCACTTTATCATCCAGGTCCAAGAGCATTGGTACATCGATCAATTATCAAACAAAGAGCTGACTATATGCTTTTAGCAAAACAAATCGATCCATTGAAAGGGCGCAAAATAAAAAAAACCAAAAAGCTTTCATCTCAATTATCCCTTCTTAGTGTGAATAGAACTCCACTACATGAAATGGTTTTACTTTTTGTTAATAAGTTTAAAGAATTGAGTATTTTTAAGCTGACAAAACTGCTTTATCTCACAGATATTTTGGCCCTAGAGCAATTGGGAAAAACATTAAGTGGGGAAATTTATTTAAGAAAACAGGAAGGGCCTTGGGTACCCAAATTAAATGAAGTTTTAAAGTCAATAAAAAGCTCAAACATTGAAATTAACTATAAAAATAAAATTCCCTATATAGTAATAGGTCCAAATCCAATTCCCGAATCCCACCTTGATGAGAATGCACTATCTGTTGTCTTAAGAGTTATAGAAAAATATGGAAATATGAGCAATGCTGAAATAAAATCCGCTGCATATCTCACCGAGCCAATGAAATATATTCTTAAACGGGAGAAAGGAGGTAGAGATATGCGTAATATACCTGTAATTTATAAAGAGAAAACAGCTATAGAATTGGACAACAAAGGTGATCTGGTGAAAGTAGAAGAGAAAGTTACTGTGTAAGGAAGAAAAGGGGTTAATAACGGCTTTATAATTTATTCCATCCCGCATTATTAATTGGTCCGGCTCAAAATTCTTGTAATAAAGGAAAGGCGAAAGTACGTTTAGTTGGCGAATGCTAGGAATACCAAATTGTCCAAAATGAGGGAACTTTAAAATAGCAGTAACATCCAATGACTATTCAAATGATTCCCATCCTTTTTATTTCGATTTACTTCTTGAATTTTAAGCCCAACCTGTTTCAATTGATCTTCACCACCAATTTCAAAGCCTGAGTTGGATATAAGGTCATTAACCTTTTCATTATTCCTTCCGTTACTCATTGGTTAATCTCCCTATATATCTTACGGTAACGGTATAAGAAAGGCCGGTGCTTTATGAAACGCTTTTTAACATCTAATTTTGCGGTCTATTCAATCTCCGTTGTTGTTCCAATCTGCGCCGTTCAGCTTCGATCTCACGCTTCAGGATCGCCGGGTCTGGCAACTGGAGTTTGTAACGTGAAGCGAATACCTTGTTATTCAGTCCACCAAGGGCATAGTGCACCACGGCCTCATCCTTTTCGGAACAAAGAATCAGCCCGACCGGTGGCTCTTCGCCTTCGATCACCTCATTCTCCCTCAGGTAATTCAAATACAGGTTCATCTGACCAGCATCGGCATGGGTGAATTTGCCGACCTTTAGATCGATGACCACAAGACAGCGAAGCCCTCGATGATAAAAAAGAAGGTCCAGGTAGTAGGATTCACTCCCAATCTGAAGCCTTTTCTGTCGGGCAACGAATGTGAAACCATAGCCTAGTTCCAAAAGGAAATCTGCCAGGTGCTGGATGAGGGCGTTTTCAAGATCTTGTTCCGAAATCGGTTCTGGAAGACCGAGGAATTCGAGAACATACGGGTCTTTGATTGCTTCTTCAGCACTAACCCGATCTCCAGCCTCCTCTGCTTTTTTAAGTAATTCTCCCTTCTTTTTCGAAAGAGCAATACGCTCGTAAAGCATGGAGTTGATCTGGCGATCAAGTTGCCGAACAGACCAGCCGGCCCGTCGGGCTTCTTCCTCATAGAAATCGCGCTTTGCCTTATCGTCTATCGCCATAAGACGGATATAGTGAGACCAAGAGAGGGAAAAGATTTCAGAGGCTACGCCAATAAATTTTGCAGACAGTGTCTGCGATTTCTCCCTTGTTGAAATAGGCGGACCAGAGGATAGGAATTTCGCAGACGGTGTCTGCGAAATTGGCCAAGTTACATAAAACAGCCTCATTTGCTCCAGGTTACGTTCCGAAAAACCACGCCCAAACCTGGCAATTAAATCTTTTGAAAGTTTTTTTAATAACTCTCTTCCATAATCTGCTCTTCTTTTTCCTTTCTGCTCAAACTCAACGATTCGCCTTCCGATCTCCCAGTAGGTTATAATTAAGATTTTATTGACTGAACGGGCTGCTGTATGCCGGGCCTGTTCTAACAATTCACTGACGCCAGTCAGAAGACCAGAGTAGTCTTGATGATCTATTATTTTTATCCCCTTATCTTTAGAGTTTTTCTTCATCATATCTCTATCTTATCTGATCTGATTACACCTTCACGGCCGCAATATACCCGCAGGTCACATTCCTTGCAGACCTTATTCTCTGGCTTCTTACGTATCTCGTAATCTTTCTTGAGAATCTGCTCAACGACATGGTCAAAATAAATACCCGCTTCATTCACCATCTCGAAGCGATAGGGAAACTGCATCAGGGCCTCATCTCGACTTGATTCACCTGTCCAATAAAGGAGAAGCCTCTCTGCTCTTTTGCCATACCGCCGCTCAAGGATGTGACCATAAATACAAAGTTGTTTGTAGTAGCTATCGAGTCTTAGATCATCCTCAAGGGGTCGAGGCTGTGACTTAAAGTCAAGGAGTTCTAACTTGTCATCCGTCCCCAGTAGGAGGTCGATCTTGCCGGTAAGAATGTAATCATCCTTTTCCACGGATACATCGACCTCAGTCTCAATAATGCGGTCCATCTCGGCCCGATTCTGATTGAAATAGTTCATGACCTGAAAGAAGGCATTATCACGCTGCACCTTACCAATGGGACGGATTCCCCGGGTAATAAGATGGCGGAAATTGAAATCGAACAACTCTCGAATCTTCCCCTCTGCTAACTCATCGGCTCGTTTATCCAAGGCCCGGCGGTGAATATCCTCGATGGTCTGATGCACCAGGGCCCCGAAAAAGATTTCCGCTGATCGGGAGGGAGTGAAGTCATAGTCCCTAAAGAACTGGTATTGCCTGGGACAGGTCTCATAAACTTTGAGGTCACTGGTGAAGCTGAAAGTCTTCTTTATGGTCATACGACTCCTCAGGCGAAAGAAGAGCGACTGGAGGAGATCTTTCCTCACATAAGGCCATTGAGGTAAACCCTGCCAAATGGGTTTAAAGTGGGGCTTGGGCTGTTCTGTGGAAGTGAGCACTAACATCTTCTCTGGCCGTGAGAAAGCAACGTAATAAAGACGCATTCGATCGAAGGCTGTGATCCTGTTTTCCGGCTCAAAGGGTTCTCTGTGATAAAAAGGTAACAGATGTCTTTCGACATCTTTTGGCGAAGAGAGCTGTTTGTCAAGGGAACCAACGATAACCACCGGGAATTCCAACCCTTTGGCCTGATGGATAGTCATCACCTGGACATACCCTTTGGGAAAAGGTTGATCGGGGTCCTCATACTCGTTGATCCCGCCTATATAGAGGAGACGCAGAAAGCTGTTGAAAAAATGGAGGCAAAGAAAATCCCGGTTGCGGTGTGAGACAATGGTATAATGATAGTAGTTCTGAAATATGTTCAACAGTTGGGAGAAGATGGCAAGGTTACGTGCCCGGTTCTCATTCTTGACCATGGAAGCAAATGGCTCATGGGCTAATAAGTGATAAAAGTAATCGGCCAGCCTGCGATCGAGGGTTTCACCCTCCTGTAATAGCCGGATATCGGCCACGAATTGTTGGATACAGAGGGAAAGAGGATGGGGATTCCCGAAGTTACGGCCCAGTTCAATGAGGCAATCATCCACATAGCTCACCATTTCATTAAGACTCTTCCCCTTAACTTCACCGCGTCCTTCTCCGTAATATCCGAGCAGGATTGCAAAACAGGCCACCATATATCGGATCTCTTCGTTCTCAAAATAACCCCGGGCACGAGGACAAAAAGCCGGAATCCCTTTAGCTTCCAATGCCCGGATATAGTGGCCACTGTGTTCCAGACGCACGCTGTGCAATAATAGCGCTACCTGGCTGTAGTCTTCAATGACCCGGGCCTCTTTCAAAAAATGGATGAGATCTGCCACTCGACTTCCCTCATCTTTTCTGGATTCACCCCATATGGAAAAGACAGCCGGATATTCTGGAAAAATTCCTTCAGGGTCAGGGACGATCTCCTTGTCATACCGGAACTGGGAGGCAGAGACCGGATTGCTCCAATCGTGGCTCGACATAAATTTGTTATATGCCTTTATAATCTTCTCGTGGGAGCGGTAGTTAATGGCTAGTTTACAAATCTTACAGGCAGTAAAATTTTCCTGAAATTCGAGGAAGTTTCTTACAGTGGCTCCACGAAACCGATAAATACTTTGATCCTCATCACCGACTACGCAAATGTTATTCTGCGGGTTGGCCAGAAGGAGAAGGAGTTGTTCTTGAATATAATTCGTGTCTTGGTATTCATCTACCATGATAAACTTGATCCTTCCCCTGATGCCCTCACTCGTTCTCGGATTCTGAAGGAGTTGGTAACAGAGCTTTTGCTGGTGGGCAAAATCGATACAGTTTTTCTCATACAAGGCGGTCTCATAAGCCCGGTAGGCACCGCCAATGGCCTGGATAAATGGATCAGGCACCGAGAGGAGCCTGTCAGGATCTATCAATTCCTCTGTTATCTTATCAAAGTAGTTCCGTGCGCCTTCAATAGCAGTCCAGCGTGTTTTCCATCGCTTAAGATATTTCCCATTTAGCTCAGGTCCGATAATCTTATCAAAATTGTCATAGAGAAACAGGAGTTGGGTAAGTTCATCAAGGACTTCATAATTATTGCCGAGGGGAGTGAGATGTCTAAAAGTCATCAGGAAATCATTACAAATGCCATGAATCGTACCCACGAAGAGGTCTGACATATCGCCAGCGTAATTGAGTTTTTTAGCTGCCGCTGCAATTCGATCCCGCAATTCGAAGGCCGCCTTTTCAGTAAAGGTGCAGATAAGCATCTCCCGTGGTTGAGCAAGTTGCTGAAGAAGGATGTTAAGGGCCCTTACTACTAAAACCAAGGTCTTACCTGAACCAGGCCCGGCGATGATGAGCAATGGGCCCTCAGTATGACCCACTGCTTCGACTTGGCCGCTGTTTAAATCAGGGAATGCGTTGATGATTTGGCCGACAATGCTCATCAAAGGAGACCCCCCGCCCGGAAGCTAAAGACCTCATCGTTTGAGACGATGATATGGTCAAAGACAGTGATGTTGAGTGTCTTGGCCGCAAGAACAAGGGCTCGTGTAAGGGTTTTATCATGCTCTGAGGGATTGATATTCCCGTCCGGGTGGTTATGGGCAAATACTAAGACTGATGCCTTCTTTTTTAGAGCCGATTCCATTACTTTACGCGGATAGATCGTTGCCCGATCTATAGTTCCCTCGGTCAATGTTTCTAAATCAATTATACGAAAGCGACTGTTAAGGTATATGACTTTAAACATTTCGTTTGGTTGGGCACCGAGGGCCGCTTTGCAATAATCATGTAGACGATTTGGATCTTCTAAAGATAGGATTTCAGGTTCATTCTTTTCCAGGGTAAGATCGGCTTGACTTTTAGGTTGTAGATAAAGCGTAGCGGCCTCGCGAATGAAACGAATAGCTAATGGAGCGACTTCGCCAATTCCGGGTATCTTCCTCAATTCTTCCGCTGGGGCATCAAGGACACCCCGGAAAGATCCGAATCTCCTTATGGCTTCTTTAGCCATCATTTTAACATCTTTTCGCGGTACGGCCAATGTGAGCAGGAATTCTATCGCTTCATAATCTTGAAAAGAAGCGAGGCCAGTTTTTTTAAACCTTTCACGCAGACGTTTTCTGTGGCCGAGATAATGTTGGGCTGCAGAGTTTGATTTCATTTAACCAGCAAGGTACAGATTTGGATAGATACACATATTTACCTTTACCAGCTATATCATGATGGCTATTACCAAACTTTTATATAATCTTTTCTTCCTGCAATTTCCATAGACCTTCTCGTGACAGCCCTAATAGGCCACAATAAATCTCTTCGGTATGTTTACCTAGGGCCGGGGCACCGCGATTTTAGGTAGAATAGGTGGAGACCTATCTAGGAGGGGAGTTTACCATGCCTTTGCAGATCATCCGCTACCTCTTTTAGCCCGAATCTCTCTAATGTCTCCCGCTTAGGGGCACCGCCAGTGATATCCCAACCCCGCAGTTGATAATATTCATCCTTTAGCTTCTCTAATTCTTCTGGGTCAATAGATACTTTAGTCTTTTTGTCCCGATCTGATTTCATCTCACGGTAGAAACCTTTGGCTAATTTATCATCCGCCCGGCTCAGGCCCTCTCGCACCTCAAAGGCCCTTTGCAGATGCCGTACCCGGGCTGAGGTTTCTATGAGAGATCCCACCGGGGTATCAACTCCGAAGCCTATACTCAAGATATGAGCCATATGTTTCGGTGTTATCGGGAGGCCAATAAAGGGGGTCATCCAGGTACATATACCTAATAAGTCTCCCAAACCATTTAGGTCCTCATTATAACTTACAAACGGTGCCTTCCCTTCTGTCAACCTGGGATCAGCGGCATCTCTTGTCCCAGCTATTTGCTTTGAAATAGCTTCCCATTTCTTTAACCTATTCTCTAAATCTTCTTGATCACCACTCATGCCAAAAGTTAAAGCAGTATCCATTTCGCTGACTATAAATCCTTTTATCCCCTCACCCGTGGCCGATACGGCAGTGGCCAACCCTATTCCCTTAAGAGGTGGGATGTGAGTATCCATCGGAGACCCTTTGGCATGTTGAAGATACTCTTCTGCCCCTCTACCGATCTTCTTTGCTGCCTCTACTATCCCTTCGGCCAGAAGGTCCCCGATCTTTTCTCGCTGAAGTATCTTCCGGCTAATTTCTAAGATAGCCTCTCGGCTCCCATACTGCATGGGTATGCCATCAGTATCATCCTCGGTAATTATCTTATTTTTGTATAATTCCATTAGCCAGGCAATGATATTGGCCAGGGAACGGGCATCTATGCCAGCCTTCTGGCACAAAATCATGACCTCCCAGAATACCTTCATATCGGTATTCCTTAGGTCCCAGGTTAGATCAGCATAGGGACTGCATTTTACTACCCCGGCACCTATCCCAGAAATCTGATAGGAATCCATACAGGCTACAGGACAGCCAAAGCAACCTACCCGCTTATACAGATGCTCTTTTAAAAAACCTTGGAGACTAAGATTCTCAGCCCAGGGTTCACCGATAAGGGAGTAAATAGCCCGATATTCCCTATCCTGCCATCCCGTTAGCCCTACAGTGTGAATTTCCTTATAGGATGGGGCTTGTTTTATTAACTCGTGTAGTTTTTGACATTCTTCATAAAATTTGG
>MHDQ01000053.1 GCA_001803565.1 Nitrospinae bacterium RIFCSPLOWO2_12_FULL_45_22
CTACAGCTATGATGCTCCCTATAATACTGGGTATTTTACGGGCCATGGCCAATTTAAGGAGTCAAGAAGCTGGTGGTGAAGCATCTAGTTATGCTACCGGATCCATGTTATTTATTGCCTATGCCGCTTCTATTGGTGGTATCGGGACACCTATTGGAACTGTTCCCAATCTTATTGGTATTGGCATGATAGACCGATTATTAGGGATCAAGATAACCTTTTTTACCTGGATGCTGCTCGGTTTACCTCTGGTAATAGTTATGTATCTAATCCTTTTCTTTTTAATAAAAGGGCTTTATCCAACTCAATCAACCGGTATGGGCGGCTTGAGGGAATACCTAACAGCGGAGAAGCAGGCACTAGGTGGATGGAGCCGGGGCCAGATGAATGTCCTGATCGCATTTGCTATCATGATAAGCCTATGGCTCTTACCTGGTTTTATAGCCTTATTTGAAGGAGCCGAAGGCCCCTTATATAAACTCTACAGCCGTATATTGCCAGAAGGAGTAGTAGCTATTATCGGTGTTTCTTTCCTCTTTTTTCTGCCTACTAACTGGAAACAGAAAGAATTTACCCTATCCTGGCCTCAGGCCTCAAGGATTGACTGGGGCACTATCCTGCTATTTGGCGGGGGGTTATCTCTGGGCAGTATGGTTTTTTCAACCAGGCTGGCAGAGGTTATGGGGCAGAAAATTATAGGACTTACCGGTGCGCAATCTTTATGGAGTATTACCGCGGTTGCTGCCCTTTCAGCTCTTATTCTCACGGAATTCACTTCCAATACCGCTGCTGCTAATATGATCATCCCGGTTTTTGTTGCTGTCTCAAAAACCGCGGGTGTGAGTGGTATACCCCCGGCCCTGGGGGCTTGCCTGGCGTGTAGTCTTGGCTTTATGCTCCCGGTATCTACCCCACCTAATGCCATTGTCTATGGCACTGGTTTGGTTCCTATAACCAGGATGATCAAGACCGGTATTATCCTGGACATATTCGGCCTCTGTGCCATAGTACTAATGCTAAGACTCCTCTGCCCTCTACTAGGCTTGCTCTAATACCCCAAAAAAAGAGGGTGGGCAAAGGCAAACGACTGCTAGACATCCTGGTGAATTATTGATATAGTAAGGCAAAAGTTTAAAATGGGTGAAGAAGGAAAGGTGGGACAATTGGGGCCATTAAGCGGGGTAAGGGTGTTGGATTTTACCCGGGTTATTGCAGGTCCGTTCTGTACTATGATGCTGGGGGATTTAGGGGCCGAGGTTATCAAGATCGAGCCACCCCACGGTGGTGATGATGCTCGGGCGGTAGGCCCTCCTTTTGTTAAGGGTGAGAGTGCCTATTTTATGAGCTTCAATCGTAATAAGAGGAGCCTGGCCCTAAATTTGAAAACCCCGGAAGGTAGGGCTTTAGTCCATCGTTTAGTAGAGCAATCTGATGTAACGGTCGAGAATTTCCGTCCCGGCATAGGTACCAAGCTGGGTATTGACTATCCAACTTTAAAAGAGATCAACCCCCGCATTATCTGCTGTTCTATTTCTGCCTTTGGCCAGACTGGTCCCTTGTCAAACGAACCAGGATATGATATCACTATCCAGGCCATGTCTGGTGCGATGAGTATAACCGGCGAGCCCGATAGTCCACCGGTAAAGATCGGTGTTCCTCTAGGAGATATTGCCGGGGGTATGTATGCCGCATATGGCATTATCAGTGCCCTCTATGCCCGGGAGCATACTGGCCAGGGCCAGGCTATTGATATTTCCTTGTATGATGCCTTAGTGGCCCAACTCTCTTATCATGCTGGCTATTATCTCATGGGGGGAGTCATACCCCAGCCGCAGGGTACAGGCCACCCTAATCTCGTTCCTTATCAGGCCTTTAAGACCAGGGATATTTATATCATAGTGGCTATTTTTACCGAGGAATTCTGGCAGAAGTTCTGCCAGATCATCGGCAAAGAAGGGCTTATCCAGGACCCTCGCTTCAAAGATAATGCCAGCCGGGTAAAACACCGCTACTTATTAATCCCTATCCTGGAAAAAGTCTTTGAAACTAAGACCGGTGAGGAGTGGTTAGCTATCCTTAAAGGTATACCTTCGGCGCCTCTCAATACTATAGATCGGACCCTTAATCACCCACAAACCCATGCGCGCCAAATGATAGAGAATATCTGTCACCCGCAATGCGGTGATATAAGAGTGCTGGGCAATCCGGTTAAACTATCTGATATGAGTGGCTTTTCGTTTAAGCCTCCGCCATTGCTAGGGCAACATACAGAGGAAATCCTTCGGGATTATCTGGGATATTCGCCAGAGGCAATCACAGGGCTAGCAAATAAGCGTATCATAAAGATTAAGGGAAGCGTTCAGCCGTCAGCAATCAGTGGTCAGCTAGACAAATAAAAACAACCGCTAGGCGTAAGTGGTAAGGCGTAAGGAGAGGACAAATGAGAAATTCCCCTTACCTTTCACGCCTAACGCCTTACGATAAGTTAAGCTGAAAGCTGATGGCTAATAGCTGAACGCTTACAGATTAAGTAAGGATACAATTATGCGGCTGTATGAATACGAAGCGAAGAAGATTTTGCCGAGCCGGGGTATAGCAGTACCCAGGGGACAGGTCTTGAGCCCGGGAGAGAAGATAGACACCTCACGCCCCGGAGTGCTTAAGGCACAGGTATTAAGCGGTGGCCGCCAGAAGGCCGGTGGTGTCGTTATCGTTTCTGGGCCTGACCAAATAGCTGATACCGTGCAAGCGCTTTTCCAGAAACCTATACATGGGTTGCCGGTAACAAAGATTATATGGGAGGAGTTTATAGAAGTAGAGAGAGAGTTTTTCCTGGGGGCTATTTATGATAGTAGCCGAAAGAGCCCCCTGGTATTCTTTAGCCCTGAAGGCGGCGTAGAGGTAGAGCTGCTGACGGAAAAAGATCCCGGGCGCCTTTTCTATAGAGATTTTGATATCCTGCAAGGTTTTTCTGAGTATCAGGCCCGAGAGCTGATCGCGGAAGCAGGTTTGCAGGGATCAGAGCTGCTAAAAATATCTGATATCTTGTACCGTATGGTGTCCCTGTTTCTGGATCTTGATGCTACCATACTAGAGATTAATCCCCTGGCACAAACGAAGGATGGTAATTATATAGCCCTGGACTGCCATATAGATATTGATGATGATGCCCTCTATCGGCATAAGGAATTAGAAACACAGTTTGGTATTCTAAAGAGAGAAGGAGGGGGAGGTCGGCAGGTAACCGAGCTAGAAAGGCAGGCGGCAGCTATTGATAACCTGGACCACCGGGGGGTAGCGGGCCGGGTGATAGAGTTTGACGGGAATCTCGCCCTCCTGATTGGCGGTGGTGGAGCAAGCCTGGCAGCGTTTGATGCTATCAGACGCCATGGTGGCCGGCCAGCTAATTATTGTGAGATCGGTGGTAACCCGACGGTCCTTAAAGTAAAGGAGTTGACCAAACTACTACTATCTAAACCCGGGGTAGAGAAGATTGCTGTAATAATGAATGTAGTAAGCAATACCCGGGTGGATTTAGTAGCCCGGGGAGTGATAAAAGGGGTGCTGGAATTGGGCAGAGACCCAGCTAAAACCATTGCTGTCTTCCGTATCCCGGGGGCCTGGGAAGAAGAAGGGTATAAGATATTAGCCAGGTATGGGGTGCCTTATTGCGGCCGGACGGTCTCTATTGATGAGGCAGCTAAGGAGGCCGTATAATCTGCGTCCTAAATATAATTTATAACAGTTATTCGGGGAGGTGGGAAATATGGAACTGTTACTTATTTGCCGAGATGCTTTAGAGAATTCTATTATTGGTAATCTGTTAGTAGCCCTGGAGGAGAAAAAGGCCGGGGCAGATGTAGGAATCCTTTTTACCCAGGAGGCGTTAGCGTCTTTAGCGGGCCAATCCTTAGATTGGTCACCACTGTTCCGGGATCGAGATACCAGGGCAAAGATAGCCAAGAATGCTAAAAGTATGGGTATTCCCTTAGCCCATGCCAAGGATGCCCGGCAAACTGATACTTATCAGTTGTTAAAGGCAGCAAAAGAGGCTGGCGTAAATCTGATGGCCTGTCCAGCCTGGACAGCCTTGTTAGGTATTCAGGAACGATTACCTGGGGAGTTAACCAAAGTTGACTCCGCAGCCACCCTGAAGTGCCTGAAAGAGGCTAAGAGGGTAATAGGTACTTTTTAATAACAGGAATTTTGTTTGAGCAAAATTTAGAGACAAAAGTTTTTCCCTAAAACTTTTCAGACATTTAGCCACAGAGTGACGGAGGACACAGAGTAGCAGCAGGGCCTTGCCCTGCCATAAAGGTAAAGGCTTTAAGCAGAGCAAGGCTCTGCAACTACCCTTCCTCTGAGTTCTCTGGGCCTCTGTGGCTGAACTGTTACCTAATAACTAATTCAGGAAAAAGGAGGGATGAGACTATGGCATGGACGGAATGGAAAAGAACGGACGTTGCAGGATGTAAGCAGGAAGAGATCATTTATGAAAAGAAGTACCGGGATAAGGGTGGAGGTGTAGCCCGGATTCTCTTCAATCGTCCCCAAAGGATGAATTCCTTTACTGAAAAAGGTATACAGGAATTGTGCTTATGTTTAGATAATGCCAGTAATGATTCCACTATTGGGGTAGTAGTTATAAGCGCGGTAGGAGATCATTTCGGCACTGGTGGGGATGTTGAATGGGAGGCCGGTCCCTCGTTCCGCTACTTGTTTCTCAGCTCTACTGGCTACAATCGAATTATTCGTTTTTGCCGTAAACCTATTATCGCTGCCGTAAAAGGCTATTGCATTGGTGGCTCCCACCACCTGGCCTATTTTTGTGACTTTACTATCGCAGCAGATAATGCCATCTTTGGTCAGAATGGTCCCCGGGTTGGGAGCCCAGCCCATGGGTTTGTCGTCTCATACCTGGCCCGGGTGGTAGGGGCCAAGAAGGCCCGGGAGATATGGATGCTCTGCCGGCGTTACACAGCCCAGGAGGCATTACAAATGGGCCTGGCAAATAAAGTAGTCCCCGTGAAGCAGTTAGATGCAGAGGTTGATCAGTGGTGCGATGAGCTCATGGATATAAGCCCCACCTGTTTATCCCTGGTAAAGGCCAGCTTTGATGGTGATATAGACTATATGGATGGTGATTTTGGTCGCTATCTGGTGCAGATGGCGCCGGATTTTTTTGATGGCGAAGAGGTAAAGGAAGCGCAGCAGGCTTTCTTTGAGAAAAGGACACCCAATTTCTGGAAGAACCGTATGCCTAAAGATGCTGGCAGCTAATAGTTAGGAAGGTTTTAAAAACGTAACCGTTCACCACAGAGAACGCAGAGACTTGGTTCCTGCGTCATTGGTTAATAATTAATGACTGATGACCAATGACTATTTATTCTCTGCGTTCTCAGCGTGCTCCGTGGTTATCCGTGGCGAATGATTACCTAATCATTATAACCATTGAGGGGAAATGGAGTATCGGCTATGAATACCAAAGATATACTTGAACAATTATCTTACACCAATATTTCTAAAACCTCGCAGCAGGCTATAGGGGAATGGAAGGCCCGGGGGAAAAAGGTCATCGGATATACCTGTCTCTATGTGCCTGAGGAGATCATGTATGCATTAGATGTGCTGCCAATAAGGATATACGGTAGCCTTAATGGCAGTACCAAAGGGGAATCATTACTCCAGGTGAATATATGCTCCTTTGTCCGGAGTTGCCTGTCTCAGGGGCTAGAAGGTGAATACAATTTCTTAGACGGTATCGTTGCTCCCAGGACTTGCAGTCAGATAGTTAAGCTCTATGATGTCTGGGACTTCTCCATAAAGATGCCTTTTTCCCACTTGATAGACCATCCTCACATGGTTTCTGATCTGGCCATTTCTTATTATAATAAAGAGATAAACAAATTTGTAAAACATCTTGAAGAGTTTACCGGTAACAGTCTTACCGAGGCTAATTTGAGGCATGCTATAGAGGTTTATAATGAGAATAGGCGCCTGCTGCGGGAGATATACAACTTAAGGAAAGCAGAAATGCCGCCTATTAATGGAGTAGAGACATTAGATATTATCCGCTCGACAACCATACTCCCCAAAGACCAGAGCAATGCCCTTTTAAAGGGATTACTAACAGTCCTCAAAGAAAGGAAGGTGGACCCTTTCAGAGGGAAAGGACACCCAAGAATTCTGATTACAGGTATCATTCTCGATAACTTTGCCCTGGTACAACTAGTAGAAGATTCAGGCGCGATCGTCGTAGCCGACGATCTATGTGTGGGGAGCAGGTATTTCTGGGATATGGTTACCCTTAATGGTACTCCCTTGAACTCTCTTACCAGATACTACATAGAGAAAATCCCTTGTGCCTGTATTTATCCCCGCGATAAGCGCTTCCAGCACATAGCGTATATGGTGAGAGATTTTAATGTAGCCGGGGTTATAAGCTTCCAGATAAAATTCTGTGATAACATTACCTATGATAACCCCCGCTTGAAGGATGAGCTGGATGAGTTAGGTATCCCGGTACTGGAACTTGATACAGAATACTCTAATATAGGTGTCGGACAGCTTAAGACCAGGGTTCAGGCATTCCTGGAAGTAATGGCGAGAGGCCAGGTTTAACAAATTTAGGAGGGGCAGCCATGGGACAAACAGGAGAAGGAATTAAAAGATTTTCCCTAAAGACCAGTAAGCAACTATGGCCATTAATTAAGGATTTTTATGCCAAGGCCAGGCAAAAGAAAAAAGAAGGAAAACCTATCTGTTGGTATATGTCAGGGGTACCTAAAGAGTTGCTTTATGCGATGGATATCACACCGATAATGGCGGAGGGATTCTCTGGACAAATGGCCGCCAAGGGTGAGGCAGTAGCAAAATACCTGGAGCTTGCCGAAGTAGAGGGTTTTGGGAGGGACTCGTGATCCTTGCACAGGGGCTTCGTGGGAGCCCTCTTGTCCGAAGATGACCTTATTATACCCAGACCCGATTTTATGCTAGGTCTTACCTGCATGTGTGACGGACTGTCCAAATCGAGTGTGGCTATTACCGAAAAGGTTAAAATACCCCTTTTTCTTATAGATGCTCCAAGGGCCATCCAGATTACCCCTGATGGTGAAATAGACGAAGAGAAGATTCAGGATTATGTAGAATATATGGCGCTACAGTATGGTGAACTGGTAAAATTTTTAGAAAATCAAACCGGTCACAAGCTAGATAAGGAAAAGTTAAAAGAGACCTGCCGACTTACCAATCAGGCCCTTGAATTATGGGATGAGACAAGTGAGCTGAGAAAGGCCATCCCCTCACCCATGAGTGCCTTAGATGAGGCGATCTTTCTCTTCATCCCTATGGCCTTCCTTGGCACAAGGGAAGCAGTAGCTATCCTCGAAGGGGTTAGAAATGAAGTAGCAGCGCGGGTAAAAAATGGCCAGGGCGTCATTGATGATGAAAGACACCGTTTACTTTTGCTAAGTGGCCCTGCCTGGTGGTATGACCTGGGTATTTTAAATTACTTTGAAGAGCTTGGTGCCGTTCTAGTTAAAATGGGGGTAGATATAGGCTGGGCAAAAGGTAGGTTAGACCCAGAAAGGCCGGCGGAAAGCTGGGCTAAGCGCTTGATCTTGAATTATGGTACCTTAGATTCCTTACCGGTTCATATAGCCTGTATCAAGGAGCTTGTTAGGGATTATAAAGCGGATGGTGCGGTTATCCTCTCGCATTGGGGATGCCGGGTACTGGGAGGGCAGCACCTGGCCATTAAAGAGGCTATATATCAAGAGTTTGGCATACCTACCCTTATCCTCGATGGCGATTTATGCGATAGCCGCCACCGTGCCAGCCGCGAACAAGACCTGAATAAGATAGAAGAGTTTATTGAAATGCTGGAATAGTCAGGTATGACATGGGATAAAAAACCAATTGGCATTGTTTGTGCACTGGCAAGGGAGGTCGAGGGATTCCATAATTTATGGGATAAGGGTCAATACCAGACTTTTACGATCAAAGGGAGGAATTTTTATCCAGGTTTTATGGCGGGTAGAGAGACTGTTATAGTAGAATCAGGCTGGGGTAAAGTACGGGCAGCTTCTGCTACGCAATTATTGCTAGACCAGTTCTCCCCGGCTGCTATTATAAATGTGGGCGTAGCCGGTGCCATTAACCCTGAGAGGGAGATTGGTGATATTATATTCTCTGAGGCAACTCTAGAATATGATTTTCATAGCAATGAAGAGGTGGGACAAAAACCCAAAAAGGCCGATAAAAACCTTCTACAACTAGCCCTAAAAGCCAGTCTATCCTCCTCTTATCAATCACAAATCTTCACTGGCTTGATAATATCTGGTGATCAGGATATTAATAGCCGAGAAAAGAAACAATTCCTATGGGAGAAGTATAAGGCCCAGTGCGGCGAGTGGGAAGGAGCCGCTATAGCTACAGTAGCCAGGATCAATAATATACCCTGGCTGATAATAAGGGCTATATCGGATTTGGCAGAGGAGAATTTTGCCTCAGAGTTTGAGAACCATCTGGCTTTGGTAGCCCGGAACTCGGCAGATACAGCAGTAAGGCTACTCAATGAATTAGATTAGGGTAGGGCTATTATCCTGAATTATGCAAATATATGCCTATCATTCCCAGGCTAATTCCTCCTCCTCAAATTCCCCTCTATCTTCATTAAATACCCAGGACTTTATCTCCCCCTTTCCCTTATTATCCAGGCTCACTATCACATAGGAATAAAAAGACCAGGAAACCTGTTCCTGGTCTGACCGGGAAGGGATAGG
>MHDQ01000054.1 GCA_001803565.1 Nitrospinae bacterium RIFCSPLOWO2_12_FULL_45_22
TCGTGCAGCAGCTAATGGTAAATATCAGAGAACTGGTCAACAAACCTTAATTTTTGGTATGATGGTTATCCGGACTGAGATCGACATAAACCTTTATTTAGGGAAGTCTTTGTCGCTGGAAACCTGCTATTTTGCACTCTCAGGACTTTATTATCACTCTCTCCATCTTCCGTTCCGGGCTTAATCTTTGAAGAAACCGAGATTTTTGATTTGACATTTTATCTATATAGTTTAGACTGTTACTTAAGTAACTAAAGCAAGAATGAATCAGGAGGTCAGTATGGAAAAGATATTGAGTATAGAAGAGGCAAGAAAGAGTCTGGGTCATCTTGTTGATGGGGTCAGGATGAGGGGAGATTTTTATATTATTAGCAAGAAGGGGAAACCTTCAGCAGCTATTGTCCCTATAGAAATAGCAGAGAGACATCAGGAATCTAAAAAGGCCCTGCTTTTGATGATTGAGGAAGTCCATGAGAAGAATAAAACTAAGAGACCGGAAGAGATAGAGGCCTTGATCTCGGAGGCCTTAAAGGCTGTTCGGGATTCTAAAAGTCAATGATCAAGGTTGTCCTGGATACCAACCAGATTGTTTCGGCCATACTAAACCCAAAAGGGCTTGGCGATGTGATCCTCATGAGTTCTGGTCTTAAAGGAGATCAAAAATATGAGTTGGTCGTTTCGGAAGAGATTTTAATTGAGATAAAAAGGGTTCTAAATTATCCCCGTATAAAAAAGCTCCATGGATGGTCTGAAGAAAGGATTGACCTCTTTTTGAACCTACTTAAGAAACATGCCTATGTCGTTGCCACACCACCTCCTCACGATAAGGTCGTGCTACCAGACCCGGGAGATGATAAGTTTTTTTACGCAGCCCTCCAGGCCGGAGCGTTGTATATAGTTAGCAGGGATAATCATCTCTTAAATATAAAGGAGTATAAGGGAGTTAGGGTGTTAAAACCGGAGGTTTTTATTTCTGCAATGACGAATAACGCCCTTTAAAGAGTTGCCCGAGAGGCTCGTATTCCTTTCTGGAGAGTACATAAGATATACAGAGGAGAACTAGTACAAAAGGGCATATCGGTGGGTATAAAGACTAAGGTGGTTCATATCATTACCCGGCTGGATAAGGGAGGGTCGGCTGAAAATACCTTGCTTACCGCCTCTCTCATGGACAAAGAGAGGTATGAGGTATTCCTGATCAGGGGACTTTCACTAGAATCAGACATGAGCCCCGCCGAGAGTGATGTCCTGGGGTATGACCTGACTCGGGCAGAAGCCAGGGGTGTCAGGGTATTCACTATCCCTTCATTGGTACGACGCTTATCCCCCATAGATGACCTCCGCGCCTTTATTAGTATCTACCGGCTATTGAAAGAGATCAAGCCCAGGATAGTCCATACCCATACCTCCAAGGCCGGCATATTGGGCCGCTGGGCCGCTTACCTGGCCCGTGTTCCTATAATTATCCATACCCCTCACGGCCATGTCTTTTATGGATACTTTGGCCGGCCCTTGACGAGAATCTTTATCTTATTGGAGCGGTACTCCTCCTATATAACCGATAAAATTGTGACCTTGACCGATAAAGAAGGAGAAGAGCATCTACAATCTAAGATCGCTCCTAAAGCCAAGTTTATTACAATTCATAGTGGAGTATTACTGGAGAGATATTCTCCTTCCAACATAAACCAGATAGATATTAACGGGCTTAAAGCACAATTGGGGCTCTCTAATGAGGTAGCCATTGTGGGGACGGTAGGGCGATTGGCCCCGGTGAAAGGGCATGAGTATTTCATTAAGGCAGCCGGGAAGATTTTGAAAAATTTCCCTGAGACCAGGTTTTTATTGATTGGTGAGGGAGAATTAAGAAGTTATCTGGAAGGTCTGTGTTTAGAGTTAGGTATTTCTCAGCAGGTACTTTTTTTGGGCTGGAGAGATGATATTCCTGCCTTACTCGCGCTCATGGATGTCTTTGTCTTGCCTTCTTTGAATGAAGGAATGGGAAGGGTTCTTGTTGAGGCCATGGCGGTAGGCAAACCTATTGTGGCCTTCCGGGTAGGCGGCATTCCTAACCTTATCCAGGATAGGGAGAATGGGATACTGGTTCTGCCGAAAGATATCGAGGGCTTAGCCCGGGCTATCACTACCCTTTTAGCCAGTAGGACTTTAATGGAAGAGCTGAGGGCAAAAGGGACGGCCAAGGCCCCTCTTTACAGTGCAGAGAATATGGTGCAGAAAATAGAGGCCCTTTATGAAGCTTTACTTAAATAAACCTTGTTTATATGCCTTTGCTACTTTGTGCCTTTCTGTATCTCTTTTTCTCAATCCTTCCTTAGCCGCTCCACCACCGGCCTATATTCAGTTGGCGGGTTTGATAGACCTGCGCTCTACCTTTAGTGATGGTGAATTATCCTTAGAGACCCTGGTAAGGAGGGCAAAAGAGCGTGGCTTTGAAGTAGTAGTGATTAACGATCATGACCGAATGGCTATGGAGTATGGGCTGTTCCCTTTCCGGAAGATATTGAAAAAACGCGAGGAAAGACCTTCTATTCTTAAGCTGGGTGCGGATAAATACCTGCAGGCGATAAAACAGATTGCCCAGCATTACCCCGATATGATCCTTATCCCTGGGGCTGAATCGGCGCCTTTTTACTATTGGACGGGTAGTTATCTTAGGGGAACCCTTACGGCCCATAACTGGGAGAGACACCTGCTCATTATTGGTCTGGAAGACCCACAGGATTACCAACATCTCCCTCTCCTTCATAACGGCTTTTCTACGCACTACTTCAGACAGTTGTTGCCTGGGAGTATGATATTTTTGATTCCTCTATGCCTGAGCCCCTTCTTGATACTGAGGAAGGGAAGCTATAGGTTTATGGGTATTACAATCCTGTTGCTCTCTTCACTAATGTTGATAGAATCCCATCCCTTCAAGGGCTCCCCCTTTGACCAGTATCACGGAGATCAAGGGATTTCTCCTTATCAAGAGCTGATTGATTATGTTAGGAGCCGTGGTGGGATGACCTTCTGGAATCATCCGGAGACCAGGTCTGGCATAGCGCGAAAAGGCCCTATCCAGGTAAATACCCCTCCTCATCCTGAGGTATTAATAGAGAGTAAAGGATATACCGGATTTGCAGTTGTCTATGGAGATAGAATCACGGTCACAGAACCTGGTCATGAGTGGGATAAGCTCCTGATAGACTACTGTCGGGCTAAGAGAGCCGATCCTCCATGGGGTATATCGTCGGCTGATTTTCATGGGGAAGGCGAGGCTGGGGAGAAACTGGGTAATTTCCCTACTATATTTCTAGTTAAGAGTAAGACCAAAGAGGAAGTGCTCAGGGCCTTCGAGCAAGGCAGGATGTATGCCTGCCGGGCAGGAGACAATTTCCGCCGGTTCGTATTGGAAGATTTCTCGGTCTCTGACCCCACAACGGGCTCCTGGGGCACTCTGGGAGAGACTATCATCTCTAAGAGTAAACCAAGAATAAGGATTAAGATTTTGTCTTCAGACCAGAGGCGATATGATATTAGGATAAGGATTATTCGTTCTGGCAAACTGATAAATACTTTTTCTGGAACTACACCCCTGGCAGTTAACTTTTCTGATGATTATTTTCAGCCTGGGGAGCAGGTCTACTACCGGATAGACATCCCCGGTGTACTGGTCTCCAATCCCGTCTTTGTGAGGTTCAGTCAGGATAGACAATGATAAGCAGGTATTTACTCTTGTATCTGTCCCCTCCAAGGGCCCTTAGCTCTTCCGTTAAAATTTCCCCAATATAAAGAAGCCCCCCAGGAATAAGCCCCCCAATTAGCTGGAGTTTCTTTTACCACTAAGCACACAGAGATAACAGAGAAGACTATTCTCTGGCCTCTTTGAAGTGTGGGAGTTGCGTAGTGTGGGAGTTTGCGGACCCCCTTCAACCCTTACTCCCTAACTCTCCCACTCCTTAACTTCCTGGAGTGGTGAAGGGTTAAAAAAATTATTTTTCTTTTGTCAAATTGTTAACTACTTTTGCTGGATGCCCTTAACTTTATAGAAAATTTTCCGAAAAGAATACTAGAAAAAGAAAAAAAGACTTTAGTTGGGTATAAAAAAGGGGAAGCCGAGCAATGATTGTAGGAATTCACCAACCTCAATATCTACCCTGGTTAGGCTATTTTGACAAAATAGATAGGTCAGATGTTTTTGTTATCCTGGACAATGTCCAGTATAAAAAAAATGAGTGGCAAAACCGGAACCGGATAAAGACTGCTCAGAGATGGCAATGGATTACCGTACCGGTCTTATATCACTTCCCTCAAAGGATAAATGAGGTAAAGGTTGCTAACGGCGAGTCATGGAACAGAAAGCACCTTAATACCCTGCTTACCAATTATCATAAGGCCCATTACTTCCATGAGTACCTACCTTTTTTTGAAGATGCCTATGCACATACCTGGGAATATCTGGCAGATGTAAATATCCACCTCATAAAATACTTTATAGATGCTATTGGTATCAAGACTGAGTTGGTATTGGCCTCTCAATTAAGATTAAGAGAAGACCCCACAGAGAGATTAGTAGATATCTGCAAGGCCGTAGGGGCAGATACTTATCTTTCAGGCAGAGATGGTGACAAATATATGGACCTGAGCAAGTTTTGGGCCGAGGGTATTGATGTAGTCTTCCAGGGTTTTTACCATCCGGTTTATGACCAGTTGTTTGGAGAGTTCGAACCGAATATGTCTGTAGTTGACCTTCTCTTTAACTATGGCCCACAAAGTTTAGAGCTTATAAGGAGAGAAAGAGATGAATATCCTGGCTTTGGGGTCCCATCCCGATGATATTGAATTTGGTTGTGCCGGGACCCTCTTACGGTTCAGCCAAAAGGGTCATGCTGTCTACTTGATGGTCCTTACTTATGGTGAAATGGGGGGTGAGAAGGAGCAAAGGTGCCAGGAGCAGATGGTTTCATCCAGGATACTTAGAGCCCAGGATGTTTTCTGGGGGGGCTACGCCGATACTGGGATCAACTTGAATAATGGATTAATTACTCACGTAGAGAGGGTTTTAGCCCGGATAAGACCTGATTTTATTTTTGTTAACTATTTTGAAGATACTCACCAGGACCATCGCTATCTGGCTCAGGCCACTATCTCGGCAACCCGATACATCAAAAATGTACTCTTCTATGAAGTACCTACTACCCAAAACTTTACCCCTAATGTCTTTGTAGAGATAGGGGATGTCCTGGAGCAGAAGATGTCCTCACTAGAGGCCCATACCTCTCAGGTCTTAAAGACAAATATTGAGGATATGTCTATCAGTGAGATAGCCAGGTCCTGTGCCAACTTTCGTGGGATTCAGGGACGGGTGAAACATGCTGAAGGGTTCGTCTCTCTGCGGTTATTCGTAAATATCCCTCACTGAAAGAAATAAACTTTTGCTAACTCTTCAGCCACGAAGTGACCCTAAGGAGCACTAAAAGGTAATTATCACTATGATTGCCCACTCTAAGCCTACTTTGAATGGAGAAGATTTTTCTGCCGTTGAGGAGGTATTACGTTCCGGCAACATTGCTCAAGGCGCCAAAGTAGTTCAATTAGAAGAGAATATGGCTGGATTTATTGGGGCTAAAGCAGAAGGGGTAGCGGTAAGCTCGGGGACTGCTGCTCTGCACCTGGCCTTAAAGGCCCTCAAGGTAGGAAAGGGGGATGAGGTAATCTTGCCCAGTTATGTCTGCACTGCCCTATTGAATGCTATAAATTATGAGGGTGCTAAACCAGTCCTGGCAGACATATGTCCTGATTCCTTTAATCTGGACGTTTCTGCCGCAAAGAAGGCCCTTAGTAAAAATACCAGGGCCATAATCCTACCTCATCTATCTGGCCTGCCCGCCGATATAGAGGAATTTCTTACGCTGGGTGTCCCACTGATTGAAGATTGTGCCCAGGCCCTGGGGGCCACTTACCGGGGAAGGATGGTGGGAGGTCTTAGTACTTTCTCCATCTTCTCCTTTTATGCTACCAAACTCATTACTACCGGCGGAGGGGGGATGCTCTTTTCTGATTCTCAAAAGTTACTGGATGAAGTCCGGGATCTGCGGGAATACGATAATAGGGATGACTACCGGGTACGGTATAACTATAAGCTGACCGATCTCCAGGCTGCCTTAGGGCTGTCTCAACTAGAGAGGTTGCCTTCTTTTTTAGCCCGACGGAGAGAGATTGCTCAACGATACACGGAGGCAATGCAGCACATTCCTGTTGTTTTACCGCGGGCCTATCCTGACCGGGAGCATATTTATTATCGTTATGTTATTAGGATAGATGGGATAGAGGCACAGAGGCACAGAGTTACAAAGGTACGGAGCGATAAAGAGGAATTAGGGAGATATCTGGAACTTTTGCATAGAAAGGGGATTGGGTGTCAGAGGCCGGTCTACCGGCCCCTCCATCATTACCTGGGGCTGAGGGGTTTTCCTATAACCGACAAAGTATGGCAGACTGCCCTCTCCCTTCCTATCTACCCTTCCCTCACGGATGATGAACAGGAAAAGATAATTAGTGAAGTAGAAGAAATAATCAACCCCTGTTGTGGTGATCACCACAATCCCAAATTATGCAAGATTCCCGGCATGTCATTGCGAGGCTTGTCCCGAGCCGAAGTCCCGAGTGAAACAAGGGAGCAAGCGAGGGAACTCGACAAAGCAATCTGATCGCTTATAGATTGCTTCGCTAAGGCTCGCAATGACCATTCCCTGGAAGGATGTTTGAAATGAACCTGCATAATTTGGGAGAAGTTTAGAAGGATAATGAATAATGGAAAAGAGTAAGCCTGGATATTTCTGGAAATCATTTTATATCCTGGTATCCTTGCTGTTGCTTTTGCTGGCAGCTCCACCGGTAAGGGGTTGGTGGTTCCAGGGGGGAGGTAGATGGTTCTATATCTTCCTATTCTCTTTTTGCCTCTCCTATCTGCTTACCCCTTTATCCCGCTATATTGCAATGAAGCTTGGTATCATGGACTATCCTGATGCCAGGAAGATACATTCAAAGCCAACCCCACTCCTTGGAGGGATCGCTGTCTATCTGGCTTTTTTGGGTGCTATTCTGGTCAATTATATTTTTGACCAGAAGGTAGGGGCCATACTCCTAGGGGGTGCTTTATTGGTAGCTGTCGGGGTTTGGGACGATTATAAGGGGGCTCCTGCCGGGAGCAAGCTCTTGGTCCAAATTCTTGCTACCCTGTTACTCGTCAAATCCGGGATTGTGCTCAACTTTTTTCCTGCTGCCACAACCGTGGGGGCAATAGGGAACATATTATTGACCCTCCTCTGGGTAATAGGGATCACCAATGCCTTCAACTTCTTTGATGGGATGGATGGGCTGGCTACCGGCCTGGGGGCAATTATTGCCGCGTTCCTGGGGATCATAGCCTTTCAGACCTTTCAACCATTCCTTGGTTGGTTATCCGCCGCTATTGTAGGGAGCTGCCTGGGCTTCTTCCCCTATAATTTTAGGCTCCGCCAGCCAGCCTCTATTTTTCTGGGGGATACAGGCAGCGTATTCCTGGGTTTTGTGCTGGCTTCCCTGGCGGTTATGGGAGAATGGGCCGACAACGCCCCCTTTGTCTCGCTAACCAACCCAATACTTATATTTGGGGTGCTGATCTTTGACATGATCTATATCACAGTCTCAAGAATCTATTCTAAAAAGGTAGTCAATTTTAGACAATGGATCAGTTATGTGGGTAAAGATCATCTCCATCACCGGCTAAACTCTGTCCTTAAAAACTGCAAGAGCACGGTGATATTTATATTCTTTTTGAGTACCACATTAGGAATAGGTGCCCTGGCCCTGAGAAATGCCCAGATTGTTGATGCCCTTTTATTGATTTCTCAGGCCGCCATCATACTGGTCCTGGTGACGGTGCTGGAGAGGGCTGCATCAATTATTACCAGGATTAAGGAATGGCAAAAAGAACCAAAGTCACAAAGATATAGCGGCTGATGTGAATTTCAAGCAACCATTGATCCCTACTACAATCGGGGTAACGATTGATTGCCGGATCAGGTCTGCAAGAGAGGGGGTTAATGCCTAATGGATTTTCTGGAAAAGGCCTATAAGAAAAGTGATTCTATTGTCTTTAGAAAGATAGCTGACGAGGTTATTTTAGTTCCGATAAGGCAAAATGTTGGTGATCTGGAAAGTATTTATACATTAAATGGGACCGCTACGCGTATCTGGGAACTGATGGATGGGAAAATAAAAGTTCGAGAGATAAAGGAGAAGATAGTTGAGGAATTTGAAGTAGCGCCTGAAGAAGCAGGAAAAGATTTAATGGAGTATTTACAGCAATTAGAGAAAGTATCGGCGATAATCGAAGGGTGAAGCTATGGAATGTCCCCATATACCAGCTATTAGCTATACTGAGTTTGATGAATTGTTGTATAAGCAGGTCGTAGCAAAGAGAATCCCAATTAATGGATCATTTGAGCTTACCTTCCGCTGTAATCTGCGCTGTGCTCATTGCTATTGCAACTTGTCCCTGAATGATCAAGATGCCATCAACAAGGAACTATCTACTGAAGAGATATTTGATATCTTTGATCAGATGGCAGATGCTGGGTGTCTGTGGCTGTTGCTAACCGGGGGGGAACCGTTGGTGCGGAAGGATTTTTTAGAAATCTATACTTACGCCAAGAAAAAAGGCTTCATTATCACCCTATTTACCAATGGGACACTCATTACTCCGGAGATTGCCGATTACCTGGCTGAATGGCCACCATTTGCGGTGGAGATAACCTTATATGGTGCTACTAAAGAGACCTATGAGAAAGTAACTGGAGTCGCTGGTTCATTTAAGCGCTGTAAAAGAGGCATTGACTTACTATTAGAGCGAAAAATTCCTTTGGGGTTGAAGACCATGATGATGACCTTAAATCGAGATGAGCTCTGGCAAATAAAAGAATATGCTGAGGGATTAGGCGTGAAGTTTCGTTTTGATCCCATATTCAACCCCCGGCTGGATGGCTCTAAAACCCCTTATAATTTCAGGCTATCACCGGAAGAGGTGGTAAAATTGGATTTAGCTGATGAAAAAAGAACGAAAGAATGGCAGAGGTTATGTGATAAGTTTTCCGGGTCTCCTTCATCTGACGATCTTTACCTCTGTGGCGCTGGAATTTCCGCATTCCATATCAATCCCTACGGGAAAATGAGCGTATGTGAGATGTCTCGTTTTCAGAATTATGACTTGCAGCGTGGTTCCTTTGAAGAGGGTTGGTATCAATCTATCCCTGAGTTTTTGACGCTAAAAGCTAAGGATGATTACCCATGCGCTCAGTGCGACTTGAGCGACCTATGTGGTCAATGCCCGGGTTGGTCATGGTTGGAGGCGGGCAATGCCGAAACCCCGGTTGAATATCTCTGCCAGGTAGCCCATCTGCGGGCAGAGGCATTTAGCCCAAGGAAACCCTCAAAAAATGAAGGGAGGTAAAAATGGAGAGCAGAGAAAAGCCCCGGAAATGCTATATAAAACCTCAAATAAATCAAGTCATGTTGAAGATCGAGGAAGCGGTCCTGGCAGGTTGTAAGACAGGCGCAGGCGCGCCAGGGGTGACAAATAAGAATTGTGATCATGCTCAATGCAAGAGAAGTGTTTATGGTTCATAGTCTAGTAAAGCGGTTCCTTATTAAAATGTCATATCGACCGAAGGGAGATATCTTTCTAACCCACTGTTGCAAATAAGATTTCTCGCTTCGCTCGAAATGACATCATTGTAACGGTATTTTGTCCCCGTCAGGCATTTTCAGAAGAAACTTTAGGGGGTTGATTGCGTGGTGGTAAATGAAGAGGGACTAAGGGAAGTGACGGTAGGTATCGCTGGTATCGGTATATCTTTTCTCTTCGGTCAAAACCTTTTTGGATGTGGACTTAAAGATATCAAGGATGATTTTGTTACAGACAATAGCGCTGAAGTAAAGCTTCGGGTGCATCATGGCGGTATTCCCGGAAAGAGACCTGAAAAAAAGATATTCGATTCCGGCAGCACCTGGTCACTCTACTGCAATGGGGGAAAATACGTCTTGCAGGATTGTTCCTTTGAACCTGATTTACTTCCTGAAAGAATTGTGGTCTTAGAATCTGATTTCAAATCTGGTGACATATACATGAGGAATGGTGTGTTCAATCAAAACCTTCTCCCCGATCCGTTAGGATATCCCTTGAATCAGGTTTTGATGATAATGCTCCTATCCCGTTCCAGAGGGATGTTGCTGCATGCGTGCGGTATTGATGATAATGGTAATGGGTATCTTTTTTTAGGTAATTCAACCCATGGAAAGTCAACCATCTCCAGATTGTGGTTTGAGAACCAGGCGACAGTTCTTAATGATGATAGAATTATCGTAAGGGAAAAAGATGAAGAGCTTTGGATGTATGGGACACCATGGCATGGGGCTTTTAAGGAGGTGTCGCCTAAAGGACTACCGATCCGCAAGGTATTCTTCTTGGGTCATGGAGAAAGGAATTCTGCGGTTCCCAAAAAGTATGCAGAGGCAGCTTCAATGTTTTTAACCCGGTGTTTTCCTCCATTCTGGGATAAAAAAGGGATGGAGTATACTGTCGGTTTATCCCACCGCATAATAAGTAAGATACCCTGTTATGAACTAAATTTTGTGCCAGATAAAGAAATTATCAGTTTCGTAAGGAATATATAAATAAGTGAGAAAGAGTGTTAATTTAGGAATAACTGACTTATTAGAATTAAGCCAGGCTATCCTTGAAAAAGGCAACTCAATCCGCTTTCAAGCCAAAGGCTGGAGTATGCGCCCTTTTATTCAAGATGGAGATTTTATAATCGTGAGCCCGGTTCAAAATTCCTCTATTAAAAAAGGAGATGTGGTATTTTATTCCACTGATGAAAATAAGGCTATTGTTCATCGCATTATTAAAAAATATAAAAACAATGGCACAACGACATTTCTCATTAAAGGGGATGCCTCTTTTGGCCTCCCTGAAAGGGTTGATATACGGAACATATTGGGCAAGGTGACCGCAATTGAAAGAAAGGGGTGGAAAAAGAGATTAGATACAAAGTTTTATCGGGTAATTGGTTTGCTCTTTGCGGGAATATCTCCCTTCAGCCGCTGGACTTATCTAATCGGGAGCCGAGTTAAGCACAGCGGCCGCAGACTGCTGGGCTTTCGTCAGATATCAATACCTCAATAAAGGGAAATGGGGTCAGGTCTTGACATTTGACATAAGGGGTTTAGTAAAATTTAGGACGATATCATTCGTAAGTTTATGTCAAATGTCAAGACCTGACCCCTCTACGCCAGTAGGAGAGTATAATTGACCTGGACAAACGAGGATCGCTTAATGCTTTATTGTTGCCAAGCTAATATTGGCAACAGCGATACAGATGAACTAATTGATACACAAAGAAACGGAATAGATTGGGGGTATTTTCTAAAAAAGGCGAGAACAGAAGGCATCTCGCCTCTAATTTATCACCGGCTTCAAAAAGTTGTTATAAGTAAGAATAATATCCCCAAGGATGTGATAGAAGAGCTAAAAAAAGATTATTATCTGAGTGCCACTAAAAATACCTTAATTTTTAAGGAGTTAGGAAAGCTCCTTGAGGCATGTAATAAAGTCGGGCTTCAGGTAATAGTCCTTAAAGGGGCGGCATTGGCGGAAACCGTATATGAGAATCTAGCTTTGCGGCCAATGTCAGATATAGACCTGCTGGTAAGAAAAGAAGACCTGTTGTCCCTTGATAAACAGTTAAAGACGCTGGGCTATTGGCCATCTGATAGATCAGTTGACGATATTGACTTATATTCTCCATCATATCTGACCACCCTTGATTATAGAAATTCTTCCAATAATTCTCCTTCTTTTCATATCCACTGGCATTTTGTCAATTCCACCATTCCCAATGACTCTTATATCAAGGATATTCCAATTGAAAATATATGGCGGGATGCTGAAAAAACCAGGATTGCCCAGGTAGAAACCCAGGTGATGGTCCCTCACCACCTTATCATACACCTCTCAGAACATGCCTTAAGAGTTACGCACTCTCTGAGCAAATTTTGCTTCTTTTGTGATATCAATGAAGCGATCACTTTTTACCAGGAAAGATTGGATTGGGATAAGCTGCTTAGAGAGAGCGATAAGTTCAACCTTAGTAGAATGGTCTATTTAAGCCTATATTTTGCTGGTAAATTCCTGGCAACGAGGATACCCCATGATGTTTTATTAAAGCTAAGACCAAAACGGTTTACCCTAGGCGAAAAGCTCTTTATAAATTCTATATCAAACAATGACCGCTCTCCGGGCTTAAGCTACCTAGTCCATCTGTCCATGAACAAAGGGTTATTTAGGAAGATGAGATTTGTCTGGAGGACATTATTCCCTCCGCGTCAAATCATAGCCCAAAGAAGCTATATCCCTCAATCAAGAGTCAGTCCTATGAATTATCTTCGGCGGATTAAGGAGGTTTTTTCGCACTTTTTTAAGATGGTAATTATTTTAGGGAAGAACTTCCGCAGGAAACCATGGAAAACTTGTAACAGTTCATGTTCTTTGTCATTTCGAGCACAGCGAGAAATCTTTCCGAGACCGGAGGTAAATAAAGATTCCTCCCTTCGGTCGGAAACATTTATCTTCGATAGGGGCTGAACTGTTACAGAAACTTTTGCCCATGTCTGGTCCATGATTCATTATTCTTTGGGATCCAATTGTTAAAAAGAAATAAAGAATTTACGGCTATTCTCTCTACCATAACTTATATCCTTAGCATGGTACT
>MHDQ01000055.1 GCA_001803565.1 Nitrospinae bacterium RIFCSPLOWO2_12_FULL_45_22
CTTTGCTTGGCAACGTTAATTTAAGGCCAGAAGCCCTTTCCGGGGAGATAGCCCGTACTTATCAGACTATATTGGTTCTGGCCAACGGTTTTATTTTTACTGCAATGATCTGGGGAGCGATCCTGGCCAACCTGATTGATGGTCAGTTCCGCAAAGCGGCGGGCTTTGCCCTGGCTGCGGCGGCTTGTTCTTTATTCGGTTTGATCCATTCGCCTATGCCTAATGCTGAGTTGATCTTACCCTGGGCAGCACCTTCTTTTGTCCCGATAGAGTTTGCTATGGCTTATTCCCTCATGGCCCTGATATTTTTAGCTATCGGAGGAACCATCCAGCCACAAAGATGGGTTAATCGTAAGGAGTGAGCCGTTAGCAGTAAGGAGTAACTTCTCACTGCTTACTGCTTACTCCTCACTGAATTGTTTGCGCTCTTTGCGTCTGGTGTATAATTCTATAGCTATAATCTGTGTTATCCGTGAGATCTGAGATTCTCTGAATATCTACTATAGACGGAGTAGGACTTATGAAAGTGTATTTTCGGGGTAAGATATATGAATATGCCGGGATGATCATGGTTAAAGACCTGCTGAAAGACCTGGCTCTATCTGCCCAGGCGGTTCTGGTAATAAAAAATAATGAGGTAATCACCGAGGATGAATTCGTGGGAGAGACCGACGAAGTAAGGGTAATCAGTGCTATATCAGGAGGATGATGAGAAGAGATGATCTGTAGCCAATGCCAGGCCGAGAAGGCCGTGATTAATCTGCGGCAATATCTCCTGTCCCTTTGTAAAGAACAAGTCTTTTTGCCTTTCAAGAATCCTTCCAGTCAAAATACGGTGTTCAAGATCATAGATCGACAGGGAATCATTATCCATCTCTTCTTCCCCGTGGATTGTCAAAATATATTCACGGTTGCGGATCTTATCCCGCATCTCTTTCACAATCCTGTCAAACACTCACATCCTCTGTTTCTGTCTTTTTCCACGCACCCCATTATCACATAATGTTTGCGGATAAAAGAAGTTTGCGAAGCAAATTTGGACGGAGAAACCTGCAAGGTTTCGTAGTCTTTTATCCGCTGTTATATTCCCCGAAGGGCAAAAATTTAGTGCAATGCCCCGAAGGGAAATTTTTGAGTTGCGAGGGCGCCGAAAATTCTGATTAGAAAAGTATCAAATTAAAGATCACTATTCAAGTCATCAATTATTGTAATAAATCTGCCTTGGGTGGTAGAGTTGCTTGTCTTATTTAATGGTTCTCCATATTCTATCCAAAAAAGCTCTTTATCAAAAACCGAATTCGCTTTTGCGACCAAATCTACAAAATATACTTCTAGCGATGAATATGCATTATCAATAGCAAGCTGTTCTTCTTCGGTCAAATCAGGATAGATTTCACTCAAAACAGTATTAAACTCATTCAAAGAAGCGCTTAAATCATTCGCAGCAGTGAAAAGCTGTTTCTCCAATCCGTTAAAGTCTAACTTCGCTGAGCCACTGGCTTCGGCGCGGGCGGTGGCAATAGTAGCACTAAGCAACCCCTCAAATTTGCTGGCAGCAGCATTAAGTTGGGCAACTGGCCGGATTATCTTTATTTGACCAGGACCTAATACTAGGCCGAATGTTTGTACGCTATCAATGCCTGCATACGTAGGTTGAGCCGCGCCAAATAAAAGAACAAAAAACCCAAAAATGATTAAAATATTATTTTTTTTCATAGTATTTTTCTCCTTTCTTATTTTTTATAAATTTTAACCTTTATTATTTATCTATATACTTATCTTATATTTAAACTTTTTGGAAGTCCAGGCGCCCGAGCAATTGAATATAACGTTTAGGCGTTTGCGAGGTTGCCGCTGAGCATTAGCGAAGCGGCAATTTGAGCGGAGCGCCAAAGGTGCGAAGCCGCAAACGCTGTGTTATCTGACGTCTGGCATCTTTGAATGTGTTACTTTATCCTCTACTCTTGAAACTACCTTAGGGTTCAGTTCTTTTTCATTATTCCGTAAGTTTTGGAAAAAAGTATGCAGGTTGTAATTTGCCCGTCTGGCAAGCTCTTCACCTGCTTTGCGGACATCTTGAACAATTGGATCTTGCCACATAATCACACCTCCATTAACTCTTCTGGAGTACAAATAATTGGCGTATAAATACCAAAGAACCCATTTATCTTCATCAATTTCTTGATGACTTCACCATTTGCAAGATGAGCACAATTCCAGGTTACAAGATAATCAATATTATGTGCAGAGGCTACAGCAAGATGAGCGGCATCACGAAAAGATTTCTCTGGAATTTCTAATCTTTCCATATATACCTTAGCCATTTCCTCAACCTTATCATTCAATTCCAGATGGGGAAAATCCTTTATCTCTTCCAACCTTCTTTTGGCAGCTTCTAGATCACCCAAGCCAGCTTCTTCAACTACAACCTCAGAAATAAAAACATCAAATCGTCTTATAGCCTTAGGCCACCATTCTCGTGTAATCTCTTGATGAGCAAGAACTATGATGTCTCGACTGGGCTTGGAAGTATAATAACTTACCACAGTCGTCTCAAGATATATTGATTCTTTCATTAAAACACCTTTTCTGCACTATCAAATCAATAAGCCAGATGTCAGCTAACGTTTCGGCATATACGATGTTGCGATAGCAATATGGGCGAAGCGTTAGCGTAGCCGTATATGCCGTGTTATGTGATGTAGGCCAAATTTTATGCGTTGTAAAAATATAAAAATGAAACTACAACCGCAATAATATATACGATTGAGCTTAATAAGTGAAATTTGATAGTATCAGCGACCGATTTAGTTAGAAGTTTTTTCTGCTCCTCGTCTTCTGTCAATGAAGTGAAAGCTTTGGCTTGCTGTTGTTTGCGAAAATTCACAATCAAAAACCCAATAGTTAAAATAGCAAACCAAATAAAGTAATTGGAAAAATTGAAAGCAAATAATAAATAACCAACCAACGCACCATAACCCAGAAGTATCGGAAACATTTTAGGGAAATACTTATGGTAAGTTGAAAAACGATAGATTTGCATTAAAACAAAAATGCTTACTAAAACAAATATCGCAAAAAGAACAACGCTCATTTCAATTTTTCCAATTACGAGTCCGATTATTAAAAGAATCACAGCAAGCCAAAGCGAAGCTCCGCTTATCACTTCCGACTTGCTTCCTCTCATAAAGCTTTGCCAGCCACCCAAGAGGAGTAGAAAAAGCACAATGTAAATCATATTTTTACGTTAATTATAGGTTAATAAAATTTGGCCTATTTCACATAACTCGTTCACAGACGACAATGTCGTCTTTTTCCCGATTTTAGAGGTATAGACGACAGTGTCGTTTATCCCTTCCTATAGGTTCTATTCTTAAATCATATTCCACCACCTCCCTTTATCCCTAAAATTTGATCCAAAGGATTTTTTATCTTCATTAAATCCTTGTTGCTCACATGAGTATAAATCTCCGTAGTCTTTGAACTTTTATGCCCTAATAATTCCTGAATATACCGCAGATCAATCCCATTTTCCAGTAGATGTGTGGCAAATGAATGTCTAAGACTGTGTATCGTCACTTCTTTCTTAACCCCTGCCCGATCACATGCCATCTCAAATATCCTTTGAGCCGTTCTTATTGAAATATGTCTTTCCTTATCCGGTCCGGGAAATAACCAGAGGGCTGGTTTATATCTATTGCAATACTCACTTGATACTTTTAGGGCTGACTCTGAAAGCAGAGTATATCTATCTTTTCTGCCTTTGGCACCTCTTACGTGAATCAGCATACGCTTGCTATCGATGTCTTCAGGTTTTAATCTTACTACTTCGCCAACTCTAAGACCTGCCGAATAAACAAGCATTAATATCGCTTTATGTTTCACATTATCTAACGATGTTAAAATCTTTGCAACTTCTTCCTGGCTCAGGACAACGGGCAGCTTCTTGTCTTTGCGGGGCCGTTTGATTTCGTAGAGGAACTTTCTTTTCAACGTGCCCCCGTAGTAAAATTTCAGGGCGTTGATGGCTTGGTTCAGCGTAGAGGTGGCGGATTGCTTTTCTTCCGCGAGATAGAGGAGATAATTCTTGACGTCGCTCTCACTGATTACGGATGAACTCTTACCCGCATGACTGAGAAAATCCCTATTGAAGTAGAGATAGGCTTTTACGGTCTTGTGGCTGTATTTTCTTGAAATCATCTCACGCCGGAGGTCTTCAAGATTGTTCACACCATGGGCCTCAGTATGGGGGCGCGATTGGAAGACGGTCGCCTCTCTTGCAGCGACAGGGGCGCCTGATTGTTCATTTGGGATGGATCTCTTCAGGGCAGGATCGATACGGATTTCTTCGCTTTCAAAAACCTTGAGAATCTTATCTATGATTTCGTCGGTATGGGAAAAACTCCAGGATTTGTTTTCCGGATGCCAACGGTAACCGGGGATGCTTTTGACCTTGGCGACGAAGTCAGGGCTGTAAGGAAAGGTAACGGCTATCTTGCCCGCGGCGCTTCTTGTGAGAGTTACTATGCCCATCGGCGATACTCCTTTGTAAGGCTTCAGCACTGCCTTCAGGATTTATTACCGGGCCGTAAATCGGTTGTAGAATATATGGGGGATTCCGGATTGTCAAGAACAAGTTTATAAAGAGATTCAGAAGGCAGCTCCGGCTTACTATCAGAAGGTATCAGATGTTTAATCAGGGCGACCGGATTTTGCTGGCTGTCTCGGGTGGTAAAGACAGCTCGGTCCTCTGGCGCTTACTAACCGAACAAGGCTATAAGGTAGATGGTATTTACCTGGATTTAGGGATAGAAGAGGGGTTCTACTCGCAAAGGTCTAAAGAATATGCCCAGCAGCTCGCCCAAAATTTAGGGAAAGATCTCATAGTCTTTGATCTTAAGAGAGAAACAGGACGGAGTATCTCGGAATTAAAGCAACGGAGTCAGCGGAAGAGTTGCTCGCTATGCGGCAAGCTGAAGCGCTACTTCTTGAACAAAATAGCCCGTGAGCAGGGCTACCAGTGCCTGGCTACGGGACATAACCTGGATGATGAGACTGCGGCCTTACTCCAGAGCACCTTGCGGTGGCAGCCGCATTACCTGGCCCGGCAAGCACCGGTGCTAGAAGAGCGAGACGAAGGCTTTGTGCGCAAAGTTAAGCCCCTGGTAAGATTTACTGAAAAAGAAATGGCCCTCTTCGCCTTCCTCAACCAGATTCCTTACCAGGAAGATGAATGTTCTTATGCTACCGGTGCCGCTTCTCTGTTCCTCAAAGGAATCCTTAACCAGATGGAGGAGCGCTCCCCGGGGACAAAGATCAGCTTCTACCAGGAGTTTCTCAGGATAAAAACAGTCTTTAGAAAGGAATCCCCTCCACCGCCCACCCGCTGTAGCCTCTGTGGTATGCCTACTATCGCTGAGATATGCTCTACCTGCAAAATCCTTGCCTCAGTCTCTTAGCGGTAAGCATGCAGCTATCAGCCGTCAGCTTTTTCCGTAAAAAGTAAGTCGTGAGGCGTAAGGAGGATTTCCCCCTAACGCCTTACCCCTCACGCTCTCACCAAATAAGCTGAAAGCTCAAGGCTGATAGCTGCACGCTTTTTCTCAGTGTATCAGCATATTCTGGACAATCAAGGCAGCAAAGACCAGGGCTACTATAGACATCAGTTTGATAAGGATATTAAGGGAAGGCCCCGATGTATCCTTAAAGGGATCGCCTACGGTATCACCCACCACGCCCGCCTTATGGGCCTCAGACCCCTTACCGCCATAAGCACCACCCTCTATATACTTCTTGGCATTATCCCAGGCACCACCGGCATTGGCCATCATCACTGCTACCAGGAACCCGGTAACAATGGCCCCGGTCAGCAGTCCCACCAGGGCAGCATCACCCAGCAGAAAGCCAATAAGGAGTGGGGCTATGACGGCCATCATGGCTGGTATGATCATCTCTTTCTGGGCACCTATGGTAGCAATATCTACACAGCGGGCATAGTCCGGCTTTGTCTTGCCCTCCATAAGCCCCGGTATCTCCCGCCACTGTCGTCTTACTTCATTGACCATACTGTAAGCGGCCCTCCCTACGGCTTGCAAGGTAAAGGAACAGAACAGAAAGGGAAGCATACCACCGATGAATAGCCCCGCTAAAACCAGGGGGTTAGTAAGGGTCAGGCTTGTTTCTACTGGAGGTAACCCGGCCTTTGCCCGGGCAAAATCGGCTGCCTGGATAAAGGCAATAGTCAGACCCAGGGCAGTAAGGGCTGCACTGCCGATAGCAAAGCCTTTCCCGGTAGCGGCGGTAGTATTCCCTAAAGAATCCAGGGCATCAGTCCGTTCTCTTACCTCTGGGGGTAACTGTGCCTGAGTGGCAATACCCCCGGCATTATCCGCTACTGGCCCATAGGCATCGGTCGCCAGGGTAATACCCAGGGTAGACAGCATGCCGATACCCGCCAGAGATATGCCATAGATGCCGATAAGAAAATCAATCCTGGCATCGCCAGTATTGCCACGGGCCAGGTAATAGGCAGCCAGTAGGGCAATAGCTACGGTAATTATAGGAATCCCGGTAGATTGCATACCGACGGCCATACCGCGGATTATGGTGGTAGCCGCACCGGTCTGGGATGCATCAGCAATATCCCTGGTCGGTTGGTACTCCTGCGAGGTGTAATATTCCGTAGCAACACCAATAATAATCCCGGCAATTAACCCTGCCAGCGTAGCATAGAATATACCGACATAGCCCTGCTCTTTCAGGATATAGCTTACCCAGGGTATTTCCCAGTCACCCATGATATATTTTATGGCGATCAGGGATATAAGGGCGGTACCGATAGCCGCTATCCAGACACCTCGCCGGAGCGCCATAAGCAATACCCCTTGCTCTGCTTTGTCAGAAGAAACCCGGACAAAGAAGGTACCAAATACTGAACACAGGATACCGATCCCGGCAATTACCAGGGGTAGGATCATGCTATTAAGCCCCAGGGCCTTTACGCTCTCGGCACTACTCATATAAAAGGCGGCAAAGCCTATCGTAATAGGGGCTATTATTGAGCCTACATAGCTCTCATAGAGGTCGGCACCCATCCCGGCAATATCCCCCACATTGTCCCCCACATTGTCGGCAATTACGGCCGGGTTGCGGGGGTCATCCTCGGGTATACCAGCCTCTACTTTGCCTACCAGGTCTGCCCCTACATCGGCTGATTTGGTAAAGATACCACCACCTACCCGGGCAAATAGGGCCACACTGGATGCCCCAAAACTAAAGGCCGGTATGATCTGGATAGCAGTAAACATATCTAGCTTTGAAGTAAGGATAAAGTAGATGCCAGTAACCCCGATCACTCCTAAGCTTACTACGGTCACCCCCATGACACTGCCAGAAAAAAAGGCTACCCTGAGTCCGTGGTTCAGGTTATTACTCACAGCCTCGGCCGTACGGGCATTGGCGCTGACACCAATCTTCATACCAATAAACCCCGAGAGGAGGGAGAGGATAGCACCTACGAGAAATGCCAGCGAGGAGTATGAGGATATGAAGAGACCCAATATGATACCTACCACAATAATAAACAGGGTGAGGACTTTGTATTGGCGGCTCAGGTAAGCCATGGCCCCATCATGGATAGCCTGGGAGATCTCGACCATCCTGGCATTACCGGTACTTTGCCTCAGGACATATACCGTAGCAAAACCGACAAATATTAGACCTAATACACCTGACATGCCTGAAAACATTAACCAGTTCATCCCCTCCTCCTTTCTAAATCTAGTCTTGCTTAAGTAGATTTTCTACTATAGCTACCGCTTCTTCTACTTCTCTGGCAACTGCCTCCTCTTCCGAGGGATCAAAGGGGTTTAAGACATAATCAGCCGTCTCTTGCCCTATTGGTGGTCTACCCACTCCCACCCTGATCCTGGTAAACTCATCCGTCCCTAGCTCTTCCAGTATAGAGCGAATACCTTTATGGCCAGCGTCACCCCCACGATATTTTAGCTTAATCCTTCCTAAAGTTAAGTCCACATCGTCATGGATAACAAGGAGTTTGTCAGGGGTTTGTCTCAGCCCCTGGAGTAAGGGTTTCACGGCCTTTCCGCTCAGGTTCATAAAGGTTCGAGGCTTAGCCAGGATCACCGGCTGATCCAAAATATAACCCTTTCCCCACCAGGCTAGATATCTCTTGGTTGTTAAGAAAATACTATATTTCTCTGATAAACGAGAAATAACACGAAACCCTATATTGTGCCTGGTATTTTCATATTCTGTACCGGGATTACCTAGCCCGACAATTATCCTGGCAACAAAAATCTTTCCCTATTGCTCCTCTGAGGACGAGGGCTCTTCAACCGGGGCTTCCGCAGTGGGTACTGCTTCCCTGGCTAGACCAGTGATACTTACCACTACTTCTTCAGGATCAGTCAGAACTTTTAGACTTTTATCTAGCTTAAGGTCCGTAACATGGATGGCATCCCCGATATGCAGCCCAGAAACATCCACTTCTATATATTCAGGAATTGATGCTGGTAAACACTCCAGGCTCAGTTCCTTTAAGGCGTGATGGAGCATACCTTCTCCCTGGACAACACCAACTGGCTCACCAACGAGGACTATCGGCACAGCTACATCAATTTCTTTATCCATGAATACTTCATATAGGTCTACATGGAACAGGGCCCGGGTAACAGGATTAACCTGGAGTTCTCTCATTAATACATGGCGCTCCTTCTTATCTTCCCCTTCAAGGTTAAACTGAAAAATGGTATTCTCACCTAACCCAGAGCTAAGGAGGTTTTGAAAGGCCCTGAGGTCTATTGAGATTGGGAGATTCTTTTCACCGCCATATAGCACCCCTGGAAGGCTGCTGTTCCTTCGGAGCTGCCGGCATGCCCCTTTGCCTCTCCCCTCTCGTATCCTACCTGTCAAGATTATAGTTTCCATCCTTCCACCTTTAAAGATTAAGTTATATT
>MHDQ01000056.1 GCA_001803565.1 Nitrospinae bacterium RIFCSPLOWO2_12_FULL_45_22
AGGAGCCATAGATTTATTCCAGAACTTAATGGGGCTTCAGGTCTCTCAAATAGAAGATGTGCCTGAGCAAAAGGCAAAGGTAGGATTCATTCCCTTAGGCGAAACCAAGCTGGAACTAGTCCAACCTACCACGCAAGATACAGCATTAGCTAAGTTCTTAGATAGGACTGGCGGAGGGTTGCATCATATCTGCCTGGAAGTGCAGAACATCGTTGCAGCCTTAAAATGGTATAAGGATAACGGGATAGAATTGATAGATACCGAGCCTAGAACCGGAGCCCATAATAAAAAAATAGCCTTTCTCCATCCCAAGAGCACCAAAGGGGTCTTGATAGAACTCTGTCAATGTGCCAGCAAATAACAACCTCTGTGGTTCATCATTTTATTAGTTTCTCTCCCCTTTTCCCTCTTGACATCCCAAGGGATAAACGGTACTTTTATAGCAATGGACAAGAGGGTTACAGGCACGTAGCTCAGGGGGAGAGCGCTTGCTTGACGCGCAAGAGGTCGGCGGTTCGAAACCGCCCGTGCCTATCATCATAATATTTTTATAGGACAAGTTGAAGGCGGAAACAGACAAAATCAAAATAAAACTATCTGATGAAAAGCAGATAGAATGCGTTGCAGGTACAATTATAAAAGACCTGATTGACCATCAGTTAACCAAGAACAACCTCCAGGAAATCATTGCCGCTAAACTGGATGGAGACTTGGTAGACCTGAGCCGGCCCCTCTTCACCAATACCTCTCTAGAACCAGTAACCTTTGATTCAGCCGAAGGGAAAAAGATATATCGGCACAGCACCTCCCATGTCATGGCCCAGGCTGTAAAGGATCTGTTTCCAGCGGCAAAGATTGCTATTGGTCCTGCAATAGAAGACGGGTTTTATTACGATTTTGACCTGGATAGGCCCTTTACTCCTCAAGATTTAGAAAGGATCGAGGAGAGGATGAAAGAGATTATCCAGCAGGACCTCCCGTTTCAACGCCTAGAACTATCCAAGGAACAAGCCCAAAAAATCTTCCAGGAAAGAAGAGAAGATTATAAATTGGAACTCCTGAAGGATATTGAGGAAGATACTGTCTCCCTATATCAACAGGGCAATTTTATTGACCTGTGTCGGGGACCCCATGTGTTATCCAGTGGGAAACTCCGTGCTATTAAACTCCTGAATGTAGCGGGGGCATATTGGCGGGGGGATGAAAAGAATAAGATGCTGCAGCGTATTTACGGGACTGCCTTCGCCACCCCAGAGGCCCTAACTGAATATCTAAAGCGACTAGAAGAAGCCAAAGAACGGGATCATAGGGCCCTGGGCCGGCAATTAGACTTATTCAGTGTCCAGGAAGAGATTGGCCCGGGATTGATCCACTGGCACCCTAAAGGGGCTATTATCCGGATGACGATTGAAGAGTTCTGGAAGAAAGAACACCTAAAAAGGGGCTACCAATTAGTCTATACTCCCCATATTGCTAGCCGGAAGATTTATGAGATCAGTGGCCACCTGGAGACTTATCAGGAATATATGTATTCGCCTATGGATATTGACGGCGTACCTTACTGGGTGAAACCTATGAATTGCCCGGGACATATCAAGATTTATCAGACTAAGCTCCGAAGCTACCGGGAACTACCGATAAGATACGCTGAGCTAGGGACTGTTTATCGCTATGAGCGCAGTGGAGTACTCCATGGCATGCTCCGGGTAAGAGGCTTTACCCAGGATGATTCGCATATCTTCTGCCACCCAGAACAATTACCCGCGGAAATACTTCAGGTACTAGACCTGGTAGACTTCATGATGAGTACTTTTGGTTTTGATTATCATGCTTACCTTGCTACCAGACCGGAAAAATCGATCGGTGGCGAAGAGGCCTGGGCAAAGGCTACTACTGCCCTGAGAGAGGCCTTGAGCAAAAGAGAGATAGATTATAAAATAGACCCGGGTGGTGGTGTTTTTTATGGCCCGAAGATTGATATTAAACTGCTAGATGCCCTGGGCCGGGAGTGGCAAGGACCTACTATCCAGGTTGATTTTAATCTGCCTGAGCGATTCGATATAAATTATGTCGGGCCAGATGGTAATAGGCATAGAGTAGTTATGATCCACCGAACTGTACTGGGCTCTATGGAGCGATTCATTGGCACGCTAATAGAGCATTATGCCGGTGTTTTTCCTCTGTGGTTAGCACCGGTCCAGGTATTAGTTCTCACTATCACAGAGAGGCATATCGAGTACGGCGAGAGAGTGCTCCAGGATCTGAGAAACAATGATATCCGGGCGGAAGCAGATTTCAGGAATGAATTGATAGGTTATAAAATAAGAGAAGGTCAACTAGCTAAGACCCCTTATATGGCTGTGATAGGTGATCGGGAAATAGCTAATGGCACCGTCTCTGTAAGAACCCGTAAGAAAAAGGAACTAACAACTCTGAGAGTGGAAGACCTAATAAGCAAGATGAAAAAGGAGATCGCAGATAAAATCATTTAGATGTGGCTATTCTTTGTCATAAAGCATATTTTATATATATTGTAGGGGTCGAACTTGCTTGACTTTATTGGGCAGTACCCAAGGGGTATCCGGCTCTGCCACTACATTATGAATGGATTTCTGACAGAAAATAGCCACACCCAAATCATTTAGGGGAGATAGCGTAGGCTTTAGGGTATGGGCAATAGGTGAAAACCTCTAGCCTATTACCTGAGCTTTTATCTGCTTTAATCTGCGTCCTAACTAAATATAAAAGGAGGATATATTATACTCAATAAAAATCTGAGGGTAAACGAGATGATCCGAGTCCCTGAAGTAAGGGTTATCGGACCAGACGGACAACAAAAAGGGATATTGTCTGTAAGCAGGGCTCTCGAGTTAGCCAGAGAAGAAGGGCTCGACTTAGTAGAAGTGGCCCCCAATGAAAAACCCCCGGTTTGCCGGGTAATGGATTATGGTAAGTACAAATATAAACAGAGCAAAAAATTGCAAGAGGCCAAGAAGAAGCAAAAAACTCTGCAGATTAAAGAGATTAAGATGGGGCCCAAGACCGACGAACATGATTATCAATTCAAGCTGAAACATGCCCGGCGGTTTCTTAGTGAGGGGAATAAGACCAAGATAAATATTTTGTTCAAAGGTCGGGAATTAGACCACATCCATCTAGGGAAAAACATCCTGGATCGCCTAGCTCAGGAGTTAAGCGATGTAGCGTCCGTAGAACAAGCCTCTAAACTGGAGGGTCGTAATTTAACCATAGTGCTTGCACCAAAACACTAATCAAGGAGAGTAAGTAAGTGCCAAAAATAAGGACTAATAGGAGTACAGCTAAACGGGTAAAAAAAAGTGGCAGTGGTAAGTTATTAAGATGCAAAGCCTTCCGTAGTCATATCCTAACGAAAAAGAGCCGGAAACGGAAGCGGCGGTTAGGACAAACCGCCCTCGTCAACCCGGCTAATCGCAAGAGGATCCATTGCTTAGTCCCTTACTTATAAAATTGTAACCGTTCATTGGACCTGTCACACACTGAGCGGAGCGAAGGGTCTGCTGAGAATTGAGATACTTCGCTATCGTTCAGCATGATATGTTGATGGAAAGCTGGTGAACAGTCACATAGAATTTAAAAGGAGAAAGAGATGCCAAGAGCAGTTAGCGGTACCGTATCTAGACAGAGGAGGAAAAAGGTCCTTAAATATGCCAAGGGATACTGGGGCTCTCGTAGCCGAGTATATCGCCGCGCAAAAGAAACCCTGGAAAGGGCCTGGAAATTTGCCTACCGGGATAGAAGACAGCGGAAGAGGGAATTCAGACAGCTATGGATAGCCCGGATTAATGCGGCTGTCCGCCCCCATGGCATTTCCTACAGTAAATTTATCCATGGCCTGGCCCTGGCAGATATTGAACTGGACAGGAAGGTATTGGCAGATATGGCCATTAAAGATCCTCAAGCCTTCGAACAACTTGCCCTTATTGCTAAAGAAAAACTCCAGGGCACGGCAGTTTCCAGTTAAACCTAAAAATTCTGCCAATCAATGATGCCTACCTCTACCAAAGATATAATTCAAGAGCTGAAAAGGGTAAAACTGGAGGCCCAAAAAGACCTAAGCAGGGCTGAGGATCAAGCCAGCCTCCAGAGATTAAAAGGGAAATACCTGGGCCGGCAAGGTATACTGACAGAGTTGTTGCGGGCTATGGGTACCTTTCCCCCCAGCGAAAGACCTATCATAGGCCGTACTATAAATCTCTTAAAAGAAGAAATCACACAGGAAATTAATACCCGCTGGGAGACCCTGAAAAGAAGGAGGCACGAAAAAGAACTCTATGCAGAAAAACTAGATCTAACCCTACCTGGTCGGAGGCCCTTGTTAGGCCATACTCACCCCTTGACCCAGGTTCTCGAAGAAATAGTAGATATCTTCACTGGTTTAGGGTTCCAGATCGCCGACGGGCCAGAAGTAGAGCTGGATTATTATAATTTTGAGGCCTTAAATATACCTAAAGACCACCCGGCCCGAGATATGCAAGATACCTTCTATATTTCTGATGATATGGTCTTGCGGACCCATACCTCACCCGTGCAGATCAGAACCATGGAAAAGCAGCGCCCACCACTTAGGATTATTGCGCCGGGTAAGGCTTATCGCTGTGATGCCGATATTAATCATAGCCCAATGTTTCATCAGGTAGAAGGGTTGATGGTAGATCGGGATGTTACCTTTGCTGATCTGAAGGGTACTATAGCCATTTTTATCCAGCAGATGTTTAGTAAGGACACCAGGTTAAGATTTCGCCCCAGTTTCTTCCCCTTTACAGAACCTAGTGCCGAAGTAGATATCCAGTGTGTTATCTGCAAAGGAATAGGGTGCCGGGTGTGTTCCCAGACGGGTTGGTTAGAGATCCTTGGCTCAGGCATGGTAGACCCCGCAGTATACTCTTTTGTTAACTACGACCCAGAAGAATTCACTGGCTTTGCCTTTGGCTTAGGGATTGAGCGAATAGCCATGCTAAAATATGGTATAGATGATATCCGACTCTTTTTTGAAAATGACCTGCGCTTCCTAAGCCAGTTTTAAGAATAACTTATACTAACCACCAAGACACAAAGTTCACAAAGAATAATATTCTTTATAGAAACAAAAGGTCAAGACTTTGTGCTCTTTGTGTCTTGGTGGTTAATTATCAAATGATATTTTTGAGCAATAGGTAAATAAGGATGAAGGTTAGTTATCAGTGGTTAAAGGAGTTGGTGGAATCCCCCTTCTCACCCCAGGAATTAGCCGATAAGCTGACCATGGTGGGTTTAGAAGTAGAAGACCTTTCCAACCCCAGCTATGCTTATGACCACATAGTTGTAGGAGAAATCAGTACTATCCAACCTCACCCTCAGGATCAGGAATTATCCCTCTGTCAGGTACATGATGGTGAAGGGCTCAGGCAAATAATTTGTGGTGCAAAGAATATTTATCCCGGGGCCAAAGTACCCCTTACCCTACCAGGTGCCCAATTGCCTGGTGGGGGTAAAATTACCACAGAAAAGATAAAAGGGATAGTCTCAGAAGGGATGCTATGCTCAGGAACAGAACTGGAACTAAGAAACGGCTCTGATGGGGTCCTCATCCTTCCCCCGGATGCTAAGCCCGGACAAACCCTTATAGAGATGTTGAACCTATGGGATATTATATTAGATATAAACATTACCCCTAACCGGCCGGATTGTCTGAGCATGATGGGAATAGCACGGGAAATAGCCGCTATTACCGGGGCTGGGGCAAAGCTCAATAAGCCACCATCTCATTGTGAAGAGCAGGGACCCGTTATTGACCAAATAACCTCAGTAACTATCCTGGCCCCAGACTTATGTCCCCGCTATGCAGCCCGGGTTATTGAAGGGATAAAAATAGCCCCGTCGCCGGGCTGGATGCAATATAGGCTAAAAACCCTGGGTTTTCGTCCTATCAATAATGTAGTAGATATAACTAACTATGTGCTATTAGAATTAGGCCACCCCCTCCATGCGTTCGATCTTTCTAGCCTGGAGGAAAAAAGGATCGTGGTCAGAAAAGCTCGACCAGGAGAGCTTTTCGTCACCTTAGATAGCCTGGAGAGACGACTGGATGAAGAGATACTGGTGATAGCCGATGCCACCAATCCTGTGGCTATTGGCGGGGTGATGGGCGGACTCTATTCTGAGGTTAAGGATGAAACCAGGAATATTCTCCTGGAGAGTGCTTATTTTGACCCTATCAGTATCAGGAAGACCTCAAAAAAACTGGGGCTCCAAACCGAGGCAGCTTATCGCTTCAGTCGGGGGGCTGACCCAGAAGGTGTTATCCCAGCCCTTAACCGCGCTGCTCAGCTTATGAAAGAACTAGCCGGAGGGAAGATAGCTACGGGCTTAATTGATAATTATCCTACACCTATAAGCCTACCAGAAGTATATTTGCGCCCCAGTAGGGTTAATAAAGTATTAGGCACCACTCTAGAAAAAGATCAGATAAAGGATATTTTAAAGAGACTAGAATTGACCCCTATACAGTCGCCTGATGAAGACCGCTGGTGTGCGCAAATCCCTTCTTTCAGGAGGGATTTGACCCGTGAAATAGACCTGATCGAAGAAGTAGCCAGACATACTGGGTACCAGAATATACCGACCACTATTCCGTGCAGTAAGATCGGCGTTGAGACTAAAGAAGTAGACAAACACCTGGAGAGTCAGATCAGGGACATTATGGTAGGGTGCGGTTTAGCAGAAGTAATCAATTATAGCTTTATCAGCGAGGAGTGGTTGGAGCGACTGGGGCTTCTCTACCCTTTTATCCAGTTAAAGAATCCTTTAAGCCGCGAATGGCGAGTTATGCGTACTACCCTCATCCCCGGGCTCATACAAAACTTGATCCACAACTTTAATAGAAAGGCTTCGGGGGTAAGGATTTTTGAACTGGGCAGGGTATTTTTACCTTGCAGCCCGGGGACACTTCCCGAAGAAAGGCTCTATTTAGCTGGTAGCCTGGCGGGTACAGCCTCTTCCCCATCTATCTGGGATAAGAACCAGAGTGAAGATTTCTACTCGCTAAAGGGAGTTATAGAAACCTTACTAGGTCGTCTACACCTTAAGGATTATGCCCTGGCCCCATCTGAGCTGAGATTCCTTCATCCCAGAAAAACACTAAAACTGATCGCAGGAGGAGAAGAGCTGGGCTTTCTCGGAGAAATCCACCTCGCCCTGGCAGAGTCCCTGGATCTGCCCTTAAATACCTACCTTTTTGAGCTCGATTGTGACAAATTGAAAAACCTCCTCTCTCCCAAGATTGAATTTTCTCCTCTGCCAAAGTTTCCTCCAGTACAGCGGGATTTAGCCATAATAATAGCTGATGATATCCCTGCCCAGGACGTATTAGCCATTATTGCAGAGAAAGGCCGTCCTATCTTGCGCCAAGCTCAGGTATTTGATGTTTATACCGGCAAACAGATACCCCCAGGCAAAAAGAACCTGGCTTATTCCCTGACTTTCCAGAGAGACGATAGGACCCTGACCGATACCGAAGTAGACTTAGTCTTTAACCAAATTGTACAGGGATTGGAAGCAACTTTAGGGGGAAGATTGAGAGAGTAACTTGAGGAGGTTGTGAATGGACCTTAGTAAACTGGAGTTGTTAGAGTCTCGTATTACCAAGGTGGTGCAATTATTGACTCAATTGAGGGAGCAAAATACCTCTCTAAAAAAACAAGCCCATAGCCTTCAACAAGAGCTTATTGCGAAAGAAGAAGAGTTGAGGCGCTTACAGAAAGAGAACGAAGCCATCTGCAATAGAGAAGAAGAGTTTAAGCAATTATCCCAAGAGCGAGTCATAATAAAGGATCGTTTAGAAGGGATGCTAGAAACCCTTAATCAGCTTAATATAGACTGATTATACTCACCTACACTTTTACCAGAAAGGTAGAGCTATGGCTTTACCGAAAAAGAAAGAGACCCGAATAGAAATCTATGGCAGGAATTATACTGTCCTGGGAGATGGTGATGAAGAATATACTATCCAACTGGCCCGTTACGTAGACCAAAAGATGCGGGAAATAGCTCAACAGACTTCTACAATATCCACTTTAAACCTGGCTATACTGGTCGCCTTAAATATCACAGATGAGCTCTTCCGCTTACGAGAGCAGATAAGGACTAACGAAAGTCTTCTGCAAGAAAAACTGGCCAATGTCTTAACTAAACTTGACAACCTCCCCCATCCCTAAAAAGAAGCTGCTCCAGCGCCCAACCTCGGTCACTATTCCTCCACTCTTATCGTGTGGCCAGTGGAGTGGTTTTTTAACGGGTCGGGACGGCCATCTGCTAAATATTGGGTATGGCAAATTAAACTGTGGCCTTTATCCCAATTAAATTATATGGTATATTATTTTAATTCTTTAGGCCGAAGTGGCGGAACTGGTAGACGCGCATGATTCAGGGTCATGTGGGGGTATCCTCGTGGGGGTTCGAGTCCCCCCTTCGGCACCAGTGATATCAAGGCTTTTCAGGAAGTCGTAATTGAACGGTATCATTAAAAAAGATTTTATGGCGCTATTATGGCGAAACTTTGTCGTTGTAATTAACCTCATCCCTTATTTTCTCCTTTTAGTAATCTCAGACTCCCTCTTCTCCCGCTAGCAATTCTAGGCAGATTATTAACGGCCTTCCTCATATCTTCTCTACCAACAGCAGTATATACATTCATGGTTATCCCTATATCAGAATGTCCGGCTAGCATCTGTGCTATTTTAGGATGGGCACCGGTTTGGGCTAGCCATGATAGGTAGGTTTTCCTCAAGGTATGCAGGTCTATCTTTGGCAGGGTGGCCTTTTTCAGGGCAGTATTAAGAGAGGTTCGGATATCCCGGTAAGGCTTTCCTTCGGGGTTGCAGAAAACATAGTACCTTTGGTGAGGTTCCCTGGAAAGGTATCTATTTAGCCTCGGGTGGGGATAATGTTCTTTTAAATACCTTAACTCTTCCAGGGCATCGTCATTTAACTCAACAATACGGTCCCTTTTCCCCTTGGTATTAATAACCTCTATATAAGCCTTATCAAAATCTATATGCTCAAATTTGAGATTAAATAATTCTTCCTTTCTCAGACCGGTTAGGACATCTATAAAGATTATTGCCTTTAAATGTGCAGGGCTGACCTCCAGGAACCTCTGAAACTCTTCAGGGGTTAGATACTTTGCTACCGGCTTATTTGTCTTGAAAAATTTAACCCCATTAAAAGGGGATACATCAATATAACCATCCCCTACTGCCTTGTTCAATATCCCCCTGAAATAGCGCAATTCAAGGTTTATACTGTTCAGAGATAAAGGTTTGCCATCCCTTTTTCTACCAGCATTAAGCCGCTGGTTGATATAGTCCTCAATGTCTTTTTTCCCCATTAGGCTTAAAGGAATATTCCCCAGTATTGGCCTAAATTCTTCTATTGCCTGTAATTCTGAACTAATGGTATTCTTGGATTTCCTGACCAGGTAGGTGTTAATGTATTCATCCAGGTAAAAGCTAAACAACAGCTTATCATCTCTCAGGTGGAACTTACGATTAAGCTTTTGTCTGGCTATCTCCTGGGATACCTGTTTTAGGGCCTTCTCTGCTTCTCTATTGGTACAATAACCCAGGTTAGCTATATCTTTGGTGCCTTCACGTATGAGGTACTTGATACCTTTCTTGGTGTGGTAACTTCTAAGGTAGGCCATGTCTTTACCCTCCCTAGTTAGGGTTGATACCCTGGTATTGAGGAGCAAAGGGGAAAGATAGCTACCAGGGTTTAACCTACCCTTATCGGGGTGCACATCCCTATCCCCTTTGTATTGCCAGACTATAAGGTATCCCCACTACTCAGTATACCAACTACCCTTACTTATCTGAAGCATAAGGCGCTACAATAGTGAATGAATAATACTTCTTGTTACCTAGCCCCGGCACCTGATAGACCTTCATACCTTCTTTAATATCACGAGCAAATACCGGTATTAGCTCTATTAGTCTGCCTTTAGCTAGTGCCAGTAGTATATTAATAAATACCTCATTATCCGCTATCCCCAGGGCCTCCTGGAATAGTGATAGGGGATAGATATTCTCAGGGAGATTCAATCGCTGTTTTTCTACTATCTCTTTTATCTTCTCTATAACCGGCTCTAGGGGTTTTATCTCAATAGGTTCTTCCTCATCATCAAAAAACTCTTCCATATTTATCTTGAGGGCTTTGGCTATCCGCCTTAATGGTTCTGCCTTAGGTTCCCTTTTTCCAGCCTCATAAGAGGCTATGGTCATTAAATGGAGACCGGTTATCTTAGCCAGGCCCTTCCGGGTAAGTCCTTTTTCTGCCCTGAGTTTTTTTAATTTTTCTTTGTTAAACATAGGTAGGGTTCCTATTTAATACGATTGTATAATAATATAATACTCTTGTAATTTTTGTCAAGAAAAAATATGGGGTATCTAGTCTTTAATTGAAATATCTGGCATATATGATATATATTTATCTGTTTAGAGGAGGTGATTAGTTATGCCTAAAGCGCTGTATTTAAAGGTACCGGATGCGCTTATGAGCCGGATACAATATTACCGGTTTACTAATATGAAGGAGACAAAGACAGAGGCTATAACAGAGCTTTTGGAAAGGGCCCTAGATGAGTTTGAAGCCAGGCAGAAAGGATTGAGGATTGAGCCTATTGTCCCAGGAGATCCCGATTATGCTATTATCAAAGCCAGGAAGGACGAGTCTATTGAAGAGCTTCCCTGGGATGAGGTAGAGAAAAGACTAAAGAGGATTAAGGCCGCCAGAAAGGTTAGGAAGTGAGGCTTAGGATAAAGAAGAGTGCCAAGAAGGAGCTACTTTCTATAGATGCCGATGATGCCTTTTTTGCTGTTATTAGAGTTATCCTGGCTTTAGCCGAAGAACCCAGGCCCAGAGGTTATGATAAAGTTGAGGGAAGAGAGGGACATTTTAGGGTCTGGGCAGGTAGAGACTATAGGGTAATCTATTCCATTGATACAGAAAACCGGGAAGTGATTATTGAAGGGGTCAGAAAGAAGGATAAAAAGACATATAAATGAAAACAGCGTTGCCCTACCTTTTATCGGGGCTGGAGGGCCAGGAAAAGGGGGTGATCCTCAGCGGGCCACTACAATTTGGGCTACCTCCGGGTAGGCACCAGGATTTTTGTTGACAGGGTTTCTGAGGTTTGATATAAAATCTTTCATATATTCCGGCTAAGAAAAGCCTTCCAACAACCTAATAACCCTATACCTTATAACCCTATACCTTCTCTCGTTGGTGGGGTTTGGAGGGTAGAGAAATTGTTAATCCTTTCTTTTTGCATCATCTCGACTATTTCCTAACCAACGAGTCGCTCTACTCTATCTGTCATAAATTGATTCCTTTCTGAGGTCTAAGGTATATGTAGAGAGTGACATGAAAAAGAAAATCCTCTCGGTTTCCACACTATATTTTTTATTTTTCCCATACCTGTTTGTATCTTTGCTATTTGCTCAACAACTTAATACCCCTCCAGAAGGGTTAGAGAAGCGAAAACCTCCAAAGGAATTAAAGCTCACTTCAATTCTTTATGAGCTTGCGATATCACCAAACCGGGAAAATTTTGCAACGGAACACAACATTCCTCTACATGAAGGGAGGGTAAGAGTATTCATCTACCTAGATCCTGCTTCTAGAAAATCAGAGAGAGAAAGCTTGGGTAAAGGTTACAATATAGAGGTTGAGAAACAATCCAATGACTTATTAAGGGCCTTGGTTCCCATAGATGAGATGATCCAACTGTCAAAGGAATCTATTGTATGGTCAATTACCCTTCCTGATAGACCCACAAAACCATAAGGAAAAGAAAGCAGTGTACAGAAAGAAATATGACGGGTCGTTAGCAATATTTAACTTAATGATAATCCTGATGCTAACTATATTCTATGCATCAGTTGCTGAGGCTCAAAGATTGGACATATTTCCAGAAAAAGCAAGGATACACCCTAAGCTAGAGAGCGTTCTGACAGAGTTACAAGAAGAATATGAAAAAAATACAGTGACAGGACAAGAATTTGCGATGAAGAGAGATATAAGAGTCAAAGACCAGGATAAAGTCACGGTATTTTTAATCTCAGAGATTGGGCAAACTACTGATGCAATTGATAAAAAATTACTCCGTGCCTATGGGGCTAATATTATCAAAAGTGCTGATAATGTATTAAAGGCAGATGTCCCGATTAATAGGCTACAACAGATAGCTGATAAGGTAAAAGGGATCTCATATATTAGACTGCCAGACAGACCCGTACCATTAACTCAGAGCCAGGGGGTGAGTTTGACCGGGGCTTCCTCTTATCAATCTGCAGGGTATACCGGTTCAGGGGTAAAGGTTGCGGTAATAGATGGGGATTTTGCAGGTTTATCTTCTACCATATCCAACGGTGAACTACCGAGCAATGTGGTAATGGTTGATTGTACCGGGGTAAGCTGTATATCAACGACTTTTCCTTCAGAGACAGGGAAACATGGAACAGGTGTTGCTGAGGTGGTTTACGACATGGCCCCGGGGGCCCAGCTTTACCTTATAAAGATGGATGACAGGTTGGATTTGAAGGATGCTAAAGACTACTGTATCAGCAATGGGATTAAAATAATAAATCACTCTGTCGGATGGAATAATACTAATTTTTATAGCGGGGAGTGTTATAACGTCAACCCGGTCTGCACAGCCGATAATGCCTATGCAAATGGTATTTTGTGGGTCAATGCAATAGGAAATGATGCAAAGAGGCATTATGAGGCCACTTTTACAGATTCTGATGGTGATGGGTGGCATAATATATCAGCTAATTATGAAACGATAAATATTTCAGCAACGGCTGGTGAGACCATTAAAGTCGCTCTCACATGGAATGCCTGGCCCACTACCAATCAGGATTATGACCTCTATCTTTATGATAGCTCTTTGAACAGTTCTGTTGCACGGAGCGAGAATCTTCAGACTGGGACGCAATCGCCAACCGAATCAATTTCTTATTCTGTTCCTAGTACCGGCACTTACTATCTTTCTATCTATAAGTACAGTGCTACATCAAATCATCAACTGGAGGTATACAGTGCTAACCATGACTTAACGCCAGCGGTTGCCTCGAGTAGTTTCTCAAATCCTGCAGATGCCAGAGGTGTAATGGCTGTTGGCGCCATTGACTACTGGTATTGGACAACCGGGCCGCAGGAGTCCTTTAGTTCCCAAGGCCCTACCAATGATGGAAGGACTAAGCCAGAGATCAGTGGGCCAGATTATGTTTCAAA
>MHDQ01000057.1 GCA_001803565.1 Nitrospinae bacterium RIFCSPLOWO2_12_FULL_45_22
CTTCTTTTTCACTAGGCTTGCCGATCATATAGACCTCCTTTACTATCGACTGGTATTGTCAAAACTTCACCACAGAGTACACAGAGTATTGCTCTGTGCTCTCTGTGGTTTCATATTTTTCCCTCTTTTTTCATAAAACTTTTGACATTACCTATCAACTATTACTTTAATCCGGGGTTTTCTAAGTAGCGTAGCAAGTCCGAATCGGGTCTTAAGACCAGCGTAGTACCGGCCGTGAAGATCTTCTCATAGGTCTCTAGCCGTCGGCTGAAGGCATAGAATTCTGGGTCCTGGCCAAAGGCCTGGGCATAGATAGCAGTAGATTGGGCATCTCCAGTACCCATGAGCTTTTGACTCTTCTCATAGGCCTGGGCCAAGATGATCTCCCGTTCTTTATCAGCACCGGCCCGCACCTCCCGGGCCCGCTCCTCCCCCTCGGCCCGGTAGCGCTTACCAATCCGGTTCCGTTCAGCCTGCATCCGGGCAAAGACACTGGCTTGCACTTCCTCGGGCAGGTCGGCCCGCTTGATCCTTACATCAATAACTTCGATGCCAAAGGGGGCTGCCATCTCCCGGGTCCCGGTGGCCACTGCCTCCATGATGGATTCACGTTTTTCCCGGATAATGTCTTTAAAATTGTGTTTGCCAATCTCCTGGCGTAGTCGGGCAAAGATAATATCATCCAGCCGGGCCATGGCCCCCCTTTCATCCCGTACCGTACGGAAGAATTGGAGGGGGTCTTTTATGCGCCAGCGGGAGAGATGGTCTACCGCCAATCGCTTCTTATCCAGGGTGAGATACTCACCCGGTTGGGCATCGGTCGTCAAGACCCTCTTATCGAAGCGAGTAAGGGAATGGAAGACGGGAACGCGATAATAGAACCCTGGTTCCAGTATGGTCTTTATATGCCGGCCAAACTGGGTGAGGATGGCTTGCTCCCATTCGTTGATGACAAAGGCCACCTGGGAGATGACGATAAAAACCGCTATAGCCAGACCAATAATAAGGTTTCTCATTATAAATTACCTCCCTTCATTTTCTATAGGTAATGTCTCTTTTGCCTTTTCCGGGGTCGTAGGAGGGATTAGCTCCCTCAAGGGAAGTATGGGTAAGACCCCCCTTCCCTTCTCTCCCCCAGTGTCCAGGATGAACTTTTGCGTTGCTGGCAGAATTCGTTCTATACTCTCCAGGTAGAGGCGGTCTCTAGTTACTTCTTTGGCCTTCTGATACTCTTCTAACAACTTGAGGAACCTGGCCGCATTGCCTTGAGAGCGGATTACGCGTTGCTCCTTGTAAGCCTCGGCCTTCCGGAGCATCTCAGCCGCCTCCCCCCGGGCCTTGGGCACTACATCCTCCCGGTACCCCTCTGCCTCTCTCATCAGCCGTTCCCGGTCTTCCCAGGCCCTTACTACATCGTGGAAGGCATCCCTTACCTCCCGGGGCGGGTCTACTACCAGCAGCCGCGCCTCGGTGACCAATAGCCCGGTCTGATAGGTATCAAGGAGGTTCTGTAAATAGCTCTTTGCCTTCTCCTGCACCACTACCCGGCCTTCCGTCATAGTATAATCAATAGTATTCTGGCCTACTACACCCCGCAGGGCTACCTCGGTCGAGGCCCGCAAAACCTCTTCCGGATTACGTGTCCGGAAGAGATACTTTACCGGGTCTTGTACCAGGTACTGGACGAAGAGTTGGACATCAACAATATTCTCATCCCCGGTAAGCATCAGGGACTCTTCAAAGACTGGTTGGGTAGCACTAGTAGGGCCCTCGGCAACCGTACGGAAGCCGACCTCAGCCCGTCTCACCCGGGCAATGTCTACTACATTATGGGCCTGGATAGGCCAGGGTAGCCGGTAGCGCAGCCCCGGGTCAGTCTGGGTTATTACCCTGCCAAATAAGAGCACCACACCTCGTTCGCCCGGGCCTACCATATAAAGCCCCGAGGCTAGCCAGACAAGCAGTACAATAACCAGGATAAGCCAGCCGAGCTTCCCGGTACCCCATTGCTTCAGCCGTTCCAGGATGTTCACCAGACCTGGTGGGAGTCTGAAATCTTCCAAAGGAGATGTATCCCTCGGGAACCGTTTCTGATCCATAATTTATCCCCCCTGCTATAGTGTTATACTGAAGGCATTAAGCTTTTCGGGTCGGTTGAAAGCAATCCGTCCTACCCAACCCTCCATCTCTGTATGTTGTTTCTTCTTATAGATGATGTGGTCAAACTCAAAACCCTCCACCTTCTGCCAGGGTGTCAATCCCATCACAAATCCCTCCTTATTAATCAGGTTAAAGATTAAAGATTCCAAATAAACCGATCAACTATTTCTTCTCATTAATGATCTAAATAGATAAACTAACATTCCTTTTATCCCGGAATTGAGCCGGAACAACCCAATGGAATAGGTTTTTCGGGCTATTTTTAGGCACTGAAGGGGGGTATAAAAGCGCTTGTAAATCCGTTTCCTAATTCTCTTCAGCTCTTTCTTACCATATTTTTGAGAATAGATCCCATTGTCTGCCCCTATGTAATATCCATTAGTATCCTTAATGACAGCGTTCAGGGGAGAATATTTCTCGGTCCTGAGTATGCTTAAGTCCATGGTATCAGTCCCTATCTCTTTAGCAAAACCGCTGATTTTCATCATATCTTCCTCGTTCTCTCCGATATTACCTACGATGAAAAAGCTATGGATATGAAAATTATATTTGGTTATGATTTGAAATGCCTTGCGCACATAAGAGATATCAAATCCCTTATTAATCTCCTTCAGGGTCTTATCCTTTGCCGATTCTATCCCAAAGCTTAAAATTCTAAAACCTGCCTCATACATCTTCTTTAAAATATCGGGCCTTTCACATATCTCTAACCGCAAGGTTAGCATAAATAACTTCCTTATACCTTCCTCCTGGATCAAATGGCATATCTGCTCCACCCTCTCTAAATCTACGGCAAAATTGTCGTCCACAAACATTATCATCTCAGCTTCTATGGTCTTCAACTCGGCTATCACTGATTCAGGGGACCTTCCCGACCAGGGCCTCTTCTCCCCCAGGGGGTTTTTACTGAAGGTACAAAATTTACAGGAAAAGGGACATCCCCTTGAGGTCGCCATAAAATCGATATTGTAGCCAAGATACATCCCCTTGAAGGATAGACGATATTTATTCCGCCTCAGTTTTCTGAGGGGGAAGATTGTATCACTCAAGGAGGTTAGTTTACGTGAGGGATTGTGAATCACCTTAGTACCGTTTTTATAGGAAATGCCTGTTATATCTTCAACCGCAACATCCTCAACCAGTTCCCTGATGATCTCCTCTCCATCGCCCCTCACTATTACATCTATTGCCGGGTAGTCCTGGAAAAGCTCTTCCACATAAATCGTTGCGGTTCTCCCTCCCACAACCAAGGTTTTATCCCTGGGGATTCGGTCTATTAGCGCTCCCAGGGCAGCTTTTTCCCGGGGCCAGTTGACACTTATACATACTAGATCTGTGTCTCCCATTAGATATTGCATAAAATTCCTATTAAATCTCATATCTACCAGGGTTATATCCCCGACCGACCCCTCCATGGAGGCGGCAATATATTCCAGGCCCAGAGGGGGGGCATATTCTTTCTTGGCATGTCCTTCTTCGTAAGGGAAGACACAGACAGCATGGTTATATTTCACCATAATTCAATAACCTCAAATTATTCATTGTTTGGTATGAAAACAGATTTTCATGCTTGTTGGCGACCCGCTAGGGTCATGGAAGTTTTTAAAGAAAAAATAACTCTTTGTGCCTTTGTGGCTAACACAAGTTTTCATAGTATACTTTTTTATGAAACCCTCTACCAGTCTTAATAAACCGATCAACTATTTCTTCTCATTAATGATCTAAATAGATAAACTAATATCCATTTTATCCCGGAACTGAGCCGGAACAATCCAATGGAATAGTTTTTTCTGGCTATCTTTAGGCACTGAAGGGGTGTATAAAACCGATTGTGAATCCGTTTCCTAATTCTCTTCAGTTCTTTCTTCCCATATTTTTGAGAATAGACCCCATTGTCTGCCCCTATGTAATAGCCATCAGTATCCTTAATGACATCGTTCAGGGGAGAATATTTTTCGGTCCTGAGTATGCTTAAGCCCAGGGTATCAATCCCTATCTCTTTAGCAAAACCGCTGATTTTCAGCATATCTTCCTCGTTCTCTCCGATATTACCTACAATAAAATAGCTATGGATATAAAAATTATATTTGGCTATGATTTGAAAGGCCTTCCGCACAGATGAAATATCAAATCCCTTATTAATCTCCTTCAGGGTCTTATCCTTTGCCGATTCTATCCCAAAGCTTAAAATTCTAAAACCTGCCTCATACATCTTTTTTAAAATGTCGGGTCTTTCACATATCTCTAACCGCAAGGCTAACATCAGTAACTTCTTTATGCCTTCCGCCTGGATCAAATCACATATCTGCTCCACCCTCTCTAAATCTACGGCAAAATTGTCGTCCACAAGCATTATCATCTCAGCTTCTATGGTCTTCAACTCGGCTATCACTGATTCAGGGGACCTTCCCGACCAGGGCCTCTTCTCCCCCAGGGGGTTTTTACTGAAGGTACAAAATTTACAGGAAAAGGGACATCCCCTTGAGGTCGCCATAAAATCTATGTTGTATCCAAGGTCTATCCTCTTGAGGGATAGACAATATTTATTCCGCCTCAGTTTTCTGAGGGGGAAGATATTGTCACTCAAGGAGGTTAGTTTACGTGGGGGATTGTGAATCACCTTATTACCATTTTTATAGGAAATTCCTGTTATATCTTCAACCGCAACATCCTCAACTAGCTCCCTGATGACCTCCTCCCCATCGCCCCGCACTATTACATCTATTGCCGGGTAGTCCCGGAAAAGCTCTTCCACATAAGTCGTTGCAGTTCTACCTCCCACAACCAAGGTTTTATCCCTGGGGATTCGGTCTATTATCGCTCCCAGGGCAGCCTTTTCCCGGTCCCAGTTGACACTTATGCATACTAGGTCTGTGTCTCCCCTTAGATATTTCATAAAATCCTTATCAAATCTCATATCTACCAGGGTTATATCCCCGACCAACCCCTCCATGGAGGCGGCAATATATTCCAGGCCCAGAGGGGGGGCATATTCTTTCTTGGCATGTCCTTCTTCGTAAGGGAAGATACAGACAGCATGGTTATATTTCACCATATCTAAACACTCCCAAGGTCTTCATAATAAAAAAAGTTCCTGGCTAAAGTAGGAGCCATCGTGGAGGACCTCTTTAAGTCTTAAAGCTACCTTATCCTGCCAGCCATCTGCTCCAGCCTCTCTACCCTCTCTTCTATTGGGGGATGGGTACTGAAAAGTTTCATTAACCCACCACCGGTTAAGGGGTTGACAATAAACATATGGGCAGTAGCCGGGTTGGCTTCCATCGGGGTTAATTGCACTCCTCTCTGCAATTTTTTCAAAGCCGCGGCCAGATAGAGGGGATTGCCTGATATACTTGCCCCGCCCGCATCGGCCAGGTATTC
>MHDQ01000058.1 GCA_001803565.1 Nitrospinae bacterium RIFCSPLOWO2_12_FULL_45_22
ACTTCACATGCCCAGCTCAGGAGAAAAGCAGCCCCTAAAATAGATAGGCCAGAAAGGGAGGATATTAGCAGGGGATTCCCATCCATACCGCTAATCTTGAAGACCAGCCAGGGAAGGGTAAGGGAAACCGGACTAATACACCAGATAAAGTTTCTCAGGTCACTCCTTCCGTTCATATTTATTACTCCTGAAGCCAATAAATTCGTAACAGTTCAGGTTCTTTGTCATTTCGAGCGCCGCGAGAAATCTTTCCGAGACCGGAGGTAAATAAAGATTCCTCCCTTCGGTCGGAATGACATTCATTTTCGATAGGGGCTGAGCGGTTACAAATTTTTTTAATATATTTGGTTGATTATACTAAAATGAATGCCTTTCTGCAAGGAACTTAGCCAGTGGAACTTCCCGGAAACTTTCTTTTTTGTTGCATACCTTCCTGGAAGTGGTTATTATAGTGTAGTAAAATAGCCTTGATGGACTTGCGCCAATAAGGACATATCTAAAGAGCCACTAAGGCCGCTAAGCTGAGCAGCAGCCTCTTACGCTGCCATTTTCGCAGCACCCATGGGGTATCCAGGCCCTGCGGTACTTTCTTATAGAAAAACATGTAGCAAGGGACTTTGCAGGAACATAGCAAAGTCCATCCCCTTACTTTAGAGGGATCCTTCGTGTCCTTTCGTGGCTAAACAGTCACCCTGAATGAAATTTTTTATAATGAGTTAGGAGAAGGAAATGACTGCGGGAGAAGTGCTTATCAAAGAAGATTTTTGCTTAGGGTGTGGTTATTGTGCAGAATTCTGCCCCACCAAATCTATCGCTATTTCTCCGGAGAGGTTTAACTCTCAGGGGCACTTGTTGGCCGAATTTATTCATCCTGAGACTTGTAATGCCTGTGGGATATGTGCCTGGATGTGCCCCCACTTTGCTATCGAGGTCTATAAGGTTCAAGGAGGTTAGACAGCTATGAATGAGAGAATCTTCGTAAACGGAAATGAAGCCGTTGGCTGGGGGGCATTAGCTGCCGATTGTCGGGCCTTCTTTGGCTACCCTATAACACCCCAAAATGAAGTTACAGAATGGTTTGCCCGGGAATTTCCCAAGCGGGGCCGGATTTTTATCCAGACTTCTTCTGAAACGGCTTCTATCAACTGGCTTTACGGCGGGGCATGTGTAGGGGCCCGGGTTATGACCTCTACTTCTAGTCCGGGCTGGGCCCTTATGCAAGAGACTATTTCCCATATGGTCAATACCGAGGTGCCTTGTGTAGTTGTCCTGGTGCAACGCGGTGGCCCCGGGCAAGGCACTACCCGTCATGCTCAGATGGATTATGCCTCAGCCACCTGGGGGGGTGGCCATGGCGGTTACAAGAATATAGTATTGACCCCGGCTTCTGCCCAGGAAGTACACGATCTCATGCAACTGGCCTTTTACCTGGCAGATAAATACTGTAATCCGGTAATAGTCCTGAGTGACGGGATTATTGGTACCATGATGGAGCCGATAGCATTAAGAGAGATAAATTTTAACTCTTTACCGGAAAAGGATTGGGCCTTACGGGGTAAAGGGAGACGCAAAGACGGTCAGCGCCGGCTCTTAAGTTCTGGTCAGGGCTTAATACCCACCAGCCGGAACCCTAATTACCTAACCTTACTCCATACGCTGCATAATAAGTTCCAGCAAATGGCTGCCCATGAAATAAGGTACGAAGCCTCACTCCTAGAAGATGCGGAGCTGGTTTTAGTAGCCTTTGGCTATGCAGCCCGGGCTAGCCTCCAGGCCATGAATTGGGCTCGGGCAGAAGGTATAAAGGTAGGTATGATCAGGCCCATTACGGTATGGCCTTTCCCCTCGCAGATTGTCAAAGAAGAGGCCGAAAAAGGGGTAAAATTTCTGGTGGTAGAAGATAATTTAGGCCAGATGGTCATGGATGTTAAGATGGCCTCAGAAGGGAAGGCTGCAATCTATCTGGTGAGTGCCCTGGATAGGCACGAAGCTATGGAAGGCGGGGCTATTTATCCGGAAAAAGTCCTGGAGAAGATCAAAGAGTTGACAGCAAGCTGAGAGGAGTAAGCGATATGACAGAGAGAAGGCGAATTACCGGTACACCGAAGCTCAAAATCGAATTGCCCGTGCCCGTCGGCGCATGTCAGGGGTGTCAGCATGGGTCGGTTGGTAGGATAATATGGGAAGTGCTGGAAGAGTTGGAGCTAGGCGAAAATACCATCTGGATTGGAGGGGTAACCTGTGGCACTATGAATGCCTTTCTCTCCGATCTGGATGCCGTCGGGCCAGTGCCCCATGGCCGGGCTCCAGATATTGGCAGCGCTATGAAGCGGCTCCTAGGTAAAGAGACTATAATAATTACTTATCAGGGCGATGGGGATGCTATTGCTATTGGCACTGAGAGCCTTATCCAGGCAGCAGCACGGGCTGAGAGGATAACGGTTTTTATGGCAAATAATGCCAATTATGGTACCACAGGTGGCCAGATGGCCCCTACTACCTTGATGGAGCAAAGGACCACCACTACCCCACAGGGCCGGGGTATGGTAGAGGGCTTCCCTATCAATACCGCCGAGCTGGTGGCCCAACTCAGAGGAACCGCTTATTCTGCTAGAGGGGCTATTACCTCACCAGCTAATTATCAGCGTACCAAGAAGTATGTAAAAAAGGCATTGCAGAAGCAGATAGATGATATTGGCTTCAGCTTTGTCGAGATACTATCTGCTTGTCCACCCAACTGGGGCAAAAAACCGGTTGATTGCTTGAAGTGGATAGATGATGAGATGATCAGCCAATATCCCCTGGGAGAATTTAGAGACCTGGAGAGCCTTAATTAAATAGCATACTAATTTCCATTCTGGACACAGATGAACACAGATCCGTTTCAATGCAAAATGCAAAATTAGCAATTAGCATTTCAAAATTAACTCCTTCTTGGTAATTGCTAATTTTATATTGTTAATTTTGCAATGATAGTTATCTGTGTGTATCTGTGTCCTAATTAATTAAAGGAGGAGACCGTGAGTTCCGAAAGATTTGAGGTAATATTTGCTGGGGTGGGGGGGATGGGTGCTTTAACGGCGGGACAGCTCTTGGCTGAAGCGGCCCTAGCCTACTACCCATGCGTTACCTGGTATCCCAACATTACTACTGCCCGCAGGAACGCCCCGGCAGACTGTATTGTTATCTATTCCAAAGAAGTTATTGCCTCTCCACTGATACACCGGGTTGGGGCGGCCGTGATAATAGAATCTTCTCAACTAAGGACCTTTGAAGATAGGGTGAAGCCTGGTGGACTGGTTATAGTAGAGACTGCGGGCCTAAAAGATCATGTCAGCCGAAGAGATATCACGGTAAAGAAAATACCAGGGCTAGAGACTGCTTTACGCCTCGGTAATAGCCGGGCAGCCAACCTGCTTATGCTGGGGGCTTATATTGGTTCTACTAATACCTTGCCACCAGAACTGATTGAAGAGAAATTAGAAGATAGGTTTAGCAAGAACAAAAAGGTTCTCGAGATCAACCTAAGAGCCTTCCACGAAGGGATTAGGTTGGGCCACAATTAGAGGATTAGGGGTGAGCCATAAGCAGCAAGGGGCAAGGGGTAAGCAGCAAGCAGTAAGGAGTAAGGGGGAAAAAGAAACGCCTCACTGCTCACTGCTCACTGCTCACCCTGGTGGGCTGAGCCAGGGTGTTCTGATTGCCCTGGAGGGGATAGATGGTGCTGGTAAAACTACTCAAGCCCAACTCCTGAAGGATTTCTTGCGGCAAAAAGGGTTTGAGGTCGTATGTTTTAAAGAACCTACCCCGGGTCCTTGGGGGAGGAAGATTGCTGAGATTGCCCGATGGGGCCGCAAAGGGATTTCAGCCCAGGAAGAGATGGAACTCTTCCTTAGAGATAGAGAAGAAGATGTAAGGGATAACATTTTACCCGCCCTAAGAGAGAATAAGATTGTTATCATGGACCGATATTATTATTCTTCTATCGCCTATCAAGGTGCCCTGGGCTTAGACCCCAACGAAATAAAAGAAATAAATGAACAACGGTTCCCTAAACCTGACCTGGTATTTATATTGACCATCCCACCGGCCGAGGGTATTAAGCGGATATTAAGTAGGGGTCAGGGGTCGGGGATCAGGGGCCCGCAAAGAAGCCCAGCTTATGAGGAAGAAACTTATTTAACGCGGGTAGCTAAAATATTCCATGAGCTGGCTAAGAACAAAGAACCAAGAACAAAGAACCAAGAACAAAGAACCAAGAACAAAGAACAAAGAACAAAGAGCTATGAGCCATCAGCTAAAGGACTATTAGAGCCGCCCTCAACTCACTGCTTACTCATAGATGGGATGCGCCAGATTAACATTGTCCACCAAGAGATAGCCCCGTCAGTATTAGACAGGTTGAGTCCTTTAATGAGGTGCTCGTGTCCGTAAACTGTAGCCGGGAAAGACAGCCGGGCACTCATTTTGACTCGAACATCTTTATACTCACCTTGTCAATCCCTGCTGCTCTCCGATTCCGCTTGACCATTTTTTAGACCACTTCTTTCAATTTTCCACTGACAAGCTTGTGCAACGTACTTGAAATCAGGGTCTGATAGGGAATGCCTTCTTTGGCGGCTCTTTTCTGGATCCTCTCCAAATCGCGGGATGAGATTCTGATATTGATGCGTTTGTCTTTCTGAAAGGTGTTCCGAGCCGTTCTGCGGTGATATTAATTCCTCACAAGATACTGAGCAATTACGAAAATTCCTATGCGATAAACTTAATTCCTGCACGGAAGGCTTGCTGGTTCAACGATAAAATTGCCTCTTTATCCCTAAACCTCTCATGAAGCTTTTTCTCTATAGATTCAGGAGAAAGGGCTTTGGTAAGAGCCAGGTAAGCCCCCAGAAGAACCATATTTGAAGCCAACTTACTACCCAGACTTAGAGCGATTTCCTGGGCAGGTATAGCTTTCAGTTTGATATCTTCCCTTCCTACCTCATCAACTAAACCACTACTTTCTACCAAGATCAATCCTCTGGGTCGTACCCTGTTTTCAAAGGGTTTCAGGTAGAGTGGACTTGCCAGGATCGCTACTGCAGATTTAGAAAGTAAAGGGGAATATATCTCTTCATGAGATAGGATGACGGTACATTCACACGGCCCTCCCCGTACCCGGGTAGCATATGATGGTGTCCAAACGATATGCCGGTACTCGGTAAGACCTGCCTCGGCTAAAATCAAACCAGCGACCAGGACCCCCTGGCCACCGATCCCTGCTATTATCACCTCCGCCCGGTTATTTTCTTCTCTTACCATATTCATAAGCTCCTTAAAGCTGATCTACGTTTTTGAATTCTCCCAGTGGGAATTGGGGAATCATCTGCCCCTCCATCCATTTAAGGCTTTCTAAGGGACTCATATGCCAACCTGTAGGGCAGGCAGACAGTATCTCTAAAAAGCTAAAGCCTACTCCATCCATCTGCTTTTGCAAGGCTCTTTTCAGGTAGCTCTTTGTTTGATGAAAATTTTTTATATTATTAACCGCACCTCGGGCACTAAAAGCCACACCCTTAATAGCAGCAGCTAATTCAGCCATATTTATGGGATAACCCAACGAGGGATTACGGCCCTCGGGCGTAGTAGATGTGATCTGCCCCATAATGCTAGTAGGGGCCAATTGTCCACCGGTCATGGCATAATGGCCATTATTTAGCATCAACTGGGTAAACTTCTCCGCCCTCCCTGCCGCATTAAGGAAAGCACCGGCACCAATAGCTGCCACATCTCCATCTCCTCCAAAAACCAGGACAATACTTTCTGGCGAGGCCCGCTTTATACCCGTTGCTACATCAATACACTGACCATGATTAGGCATAACGGTATCAGTCGGAGTATTGAGCAATATCCCAGCACCACAAGCAGCCCCTCCTACAACCACCGTCTCCCCTACAATCCCCATCTCTTCTATAACCTCAAAAATGATTCGATAAACAATAGGATACTGGCACCCTCCACATTCCTGCCGCTCAGCAAAATGACTGAGCCAAATATTTGGCAATCCACAGATACGCTCTTTATTCATGCCTTACGCCCCCTTCAAAATTTCTTCCAAAACCCTCTCGGGTAAGATCATACCCACGTCAGTTGGGTCATGCCGGGCTAGGGCCCCCAAAAGACTCACTTCAGCCATCCCCTGTACTGCCATCTTGACATCTTCCACCAACTGGCCAAGGCTATCTTCCACCACAAGGAATTTAGCCCCATTCAAGGCCTTTTCCCTGATAATCTGGTAGGGAAAGGGCCAGGCAGTAATGGGGCGTATCATGCCAACTTTTATCCCCTCTTTCCTGGCCAATACGATAGCTTCCTTAGATACTCTTGCGGTATATCCATAGGATACTATTATTATTTCAGCATTATCGGCCTCAAAGGTGTCATACCGCACCTCTTCCTTCTCCATCATCATATATTTTTTATTTAAGGCCTCTAAAAGCTGCAAATAATTAGCATAGGGAGGATGTGGTGGAGTGGGCATTAGGCCCTGCATAGCCATAACCACCCTTCGTCTACCGTCCTTATGCCACTTAAGTCCTTTTATAGCCCAATCTTTTTCAGGCAGTGGAGCAAAGCTACGGCTCCTTAATTCCAGAGGCTCTATCATCTGACCCAATATCCCATCAGACAATAATATCACCAGGTTTCTATATTTATCTGCCAGATAGAAGGCCAGTTGGGTAAGGTAATAGATTTCCTGAACCGATGCCGGGGCAAGGACTATATTTTTATATCCCCCCTGCCCACCACCCCGGGTTACAGACAAGTAATCCATTTGGCCATGGCGGGTAGTACCGGCCCCCGGACCACCCCTTTGTACATTGACGATCACACAGGGTACCTCAGCATTGGCTATACTAGATATGCCTTCCTGCATCAGGCCCCAGCCTGGCCCCGATGTAGTAGTAATGGCCCTAACACCAGTAGCGGCTGCTCCAAACAGCATATTAATAGAACCGGTCTCTGATTGCGATTGAACAAAACAACCCCCGCGTTTGGGGAGCTCCCGGGCAAACCACTCCGTAATTTCATTTTGTGGGGTAACCGGATAACCGAAAAAATGTAGACAACCTGCGGCTATAGCCCCCCACCCCACCGCCTCATTGCCAGTTACCAGGATCCTCTCGGTCACGTATTCCCCTCCTTACAAATAATTCGCTTCTGTCAGCTACGGGTTATCAATTTTTTGCTGTTCGACTATAGTTTTTAGTCGAGCCATTACATCCTGGGATATACCTGCCCGTTCAAAGCGCTCCGGTTGGTCCAATGGCTTAGTAGCATCAATAGACCAAACGGATGAATAATACTTATCTCCTATCTGCCTGGATGAGGGATCAAACTCCATCCATTCTATTCCAGAGATAATCCGTATATCTGTGTCTGGCTGGCAGCGCGTAGCGATTGCCCATTCTATATCTTTAGGATCATCAATGTTTACATCGGTATCCACTACAACAATTAGCTTAGAGTAAGGATTTAGCGAGCGTAAATGCTGAATGATTCCAGGCACATCATCTTGGGACCCCTTCTCTATTTGTACCACAACATGGAAGCCTATCATGTTAATCTTTAATCTCTTTATTTGGGGAAAGGCTTCCCGCGCCTGGATGAAGAGTTCTGGAGTCCAGGTAAGATCAATCAAGGCTGAATCTTCGCTGGTATTGGGCATTAAGGCATGATAAATGGGGTTTTTCCTATGGGTAATAGCCCCGACTTTTGCTATATAAACCGGTTGACCGTGATAATAACCATCTGAATCGCCAAACGGGCCATCTATTTCCCTTAGGCCAGGGATGAGCCGGCCTTCCAGGATAAATTCGGCCCTGGCTGGAACTTCCAAATCAATAGATTCAGCCCTGGTTATCTCTAATGGCCCACCCCGTAATGCACCACCAAGCTCATACTTATCTACCCCTTCCGGTGCGAAGGCCACGGAGGAGAAAAAGGTCATGGGATCTAGGCCAATTACTACTGCTATCTCCAAACCTACACCCTTTTCTTCCGCCTTCTGGACAATCCTGGACATGCCCGGAGAGGCAATCACTATGCTGAAACTATCCTTATCCCTTATCCTGATACGATGAAGGCCCATACGATGGTAGCCGGTTTCAGGATGTCTAGCAACAGTAAGTCCCGATGTTATGTAAGGGCCTATATCTTTACTGTGGTGGGTTAGTGCTGGGAGGGTAGCCATAATATCAATATTATTACGGATTATAATATCTTTGACTGGAGCATCTTTCACTATTAAGGGTTTCAATAAAGTTTTACGGCGGGCAAGGTATTCCTCCCCAAGGTCTTTAGAGGTATTGAAGGCCAGGCTAAGTAATTTCTCACTTCCTAAAAGATTGGCTACTACCGGTATATTGTACCCCTTTACTCGATGGAAAAACACCACTGAACCGATCTTTTTATTTAAGAGTTTTATCATGCCCGCTATCTCCTGGACAGGCGAGAGTTCTTCCCAGATATGGAATATATCCCCAGACTGATCCAAAAAGGCCAAAAAATCCCTCAGGTCTCTATACATACCCCTTGCTCCCCCCATACAAATTGCGGTAAGAAGGCTGCCTTTTGCATTGGTTTATGCTATTATTACCCTCTAAAATTACCCATTGCCTGGAAAAGATAAATTCACCGTAACAGTTCACAGGGGTCAGGGATCAGTTGTCAGGCAAGCTTTTCCTCAAAGATATCCAGGGGCTATGAATCCTTATTTAGAGTTTTTTCCTGAACCCCGTGAACGATAGAATTCAGCGGCGCGGGTTACCGCATCCGCTGGATTTTCTTGTTAGTTGAATCTTTTTATTCATACAGCGCTTGCATACGTCCTTACTTCTTGCTTCAACCTTTCGCCGAGTTCCTCGGCAGTGACATCTAAGTCATACTGTGATTGCAGTCCGAGCCAGAATTCGGCTGATGTTCCAAAAAACGTTGCAAGCCTGAGGGCGGTATCAGCAGTAATTCCGCGCTTGCCGAGAACAATCTCGTTAATTCTCCGTGGTGGTACACCAATATTTAGGGCCAGTTTATTTTGACTTATACCCATTGGCTTTAGAAATTCTTCCAAAAGAACTTCGCCTGGATGTACGGGATATAGCTTCTTCTTCATAACTCTCCTCCCTAATGATAGTCGGTTATTTCTACATCATATGCATCAGCTTCTTGGCAGGCAAAGCAAATGCGCCATTGGTCATTGATCCTAATGCTATATTGACCTTCACGGGCACCTTTTAACTTTTCAAGCCTATTCGCTGGTGGTATTCTTAAGTCATTAAGATTTTTGGCATTATTTATCATGCGTAATTTCCTTAATGCAACTTGTTGGATATCTCGTGGTAATTTGCTCGATCCCTCCCGACTATAAACTTTTTCTGTTTCCTTGTTTTTGAATGATTTTATCATTTAATTCATTGTATAACGGCTAACGTTAAACGTCAAGAGTTATATTGAGGGAGCA
>MHDQ01000059.1 GCA_001803565.1 Nitrospinae bacterium RIFCSPLOWO2_12_FULL_45_22
AAACTTTTTCATTTCTTATCTCATAAAACGATACTTAATAAGGGCCCAGACCGCCTCGGCTCCATCCCTGAAACGGATCTTTTTCCCTTCCAGGATATTGCGTCCCTGATAAGAGATTGGGACCTCATATATCCGGTACCCCAGCTTGCTTATCTTGGCAGTAACCTCAGGGCAGAATTCAAAGCGGCGGCATTTAAGATCAATCTGATCAAAGATCTCTCGCCGAAAGACCTTGTAAGCTGTAGCCTCATCAGAGATCCTTGTACCATAGAGAAGGTTGGCCAAAAAGGTCAGGAATCTATTAGCAAGGTAATTTCGCACCTTCATCCCCTGGGGTCTGGTGAAAAACCGGGATCCATAGACTACATCAGACAGCCCTTCGATAATAGGATTTACCAGTTGTGGATATTCTTCCGGGTTGTATTCTAAATCTCCATCCTGGATTAGGATGATATCTCCGTTGGCATATTTGAGACCAGTTCTTACCGCGATCCCTTTTCCAAAGTTGAGCATTGATTTGTGGAGCTTAAATTGAAATCGCTGTGTCAGAGTTGTTAAAAGCTCCATTGAGCCATCGCTTGATCCATCATCAACAACGATGATCTCTTTTTGGACATTGGGAGCGATATCAACAGCAGCGACTCGTTCAAGGATTTGCTCGATGTGTTGGCGTTCATTGTAGATTGGAATTATGATCGATATCAAGACAGGCGGTTTCAGAGGCTCAAGCTTGCTGTAACGTCTTATACGAGGCGAATCAGGTTGTGGGGATATTGAGAGATCCTTACCCTCCACCATTCCCTTTTCCCTATTATCTGGGCACCCTTCCTCTTCTGAACCCGACGGCCAGAAGTGGCTGGCCAATGGGAGACAGTATGCTCTTTTCAATTTTTGAAACCATAGGTAGAACATATTTTTGAGAGCACTGTAATGATCGGTTGTATTTTTTTAGCTCCTGTGCCCGGTTGCAAAAATTGCTTGAACTCCTCTGAACGCCATCCGGAGATCACGAAAGGACCGGAGCTTCTTGAGACGTTTCATAAGATAGGCGGGCCGGAAAAAGAAACGCCTATAGGCCTCTTTATAAGCGTGTTCTATCTCCCGGCTGCTTATAGTGGGGAGTTCCATAACATAATGATAGTAGTCATATAGGGACCAGTCCTCAGTGAGCAAATAATTATTTTCTTTGGCCCACTTATACATCTCTGAGCCAGGATAGGGGGTTGTAATGTTAAACTGGACCATATCAGGATCAACATCAATCGCAAATTGTATTGTCTTTTCGATTGTCTCCCTGGTTTCCCCTGGATTTCCTATCATAAAAGAAAGGCGAACTTCTATCCCTGTCTCCTGGGTCATCCGGACCGCTTTACGGACTTGCTCAAGGTTGATGTTCTTTTTGATGGTAGCAAGGATTGTGGGATCGGCTGACTCTACTCCATAGCAGATAAGGTGGCAACCAGCCCGGGCCATCACGGAAAGGACTTCTGGATCGGCATAATCTACCCGCGACATACAGGTCCAGGTTAGGTCAATATGACGATCGATCAGAAGACGGCAAAGTTCTACTACCCGTGTTTTACTGGCACAAAAGGTATCATCATAGAAAGAGACCTCCCTGATTCCATAATTGCTCGTAAGGAGATCAATTTCACCGAGGATGTGCTCGGCGGAGCGGAATCTCAGATGCTTACCAAAAACCTGGCTATTACAAAAGGTGCATCTGCCCGGACAGCCCCTGGTGGTCAAAAGACTAAGAGAGGGTTCTCGCCTGGCACTCCCCAGAGCAGTATGATACAGCTTTATAGGTAATAGATGATAAGCAGGGTAGGGGAGTTTATCAAGGTTATTTATACATACTTGTGGTCCTACATGAACCAGGTGCCCATCCTTTTTAAAGGATATCCCGTCAATAGTATTAGGGTCGTTCCCCCGAACAAGGGAGAGAAGGGGTTTTTCTCCCTCTCCCCGTATTACATAATCTACATTGAGATTGGAAAGGACCTCTTCTGGCATGATAGTAGCATGCACCCCTCCGATTACAACCAAAGCTGTACTCGTTTGTTTTACTACACGGGCCAGATCAAGGGCATTTTTTATAAGGACCGATGTCGCCGTAATCCCGACAAATATCGGCTGGATCTGTTCAAGACGCTGGCAAAACTCCTGCTCCCGGAAATCTTCTGCCTGGTAATCTATAATCGTAGCCTTTATTCCACTTTGCTCCAGATAAGCAGCAAGGATACCGAGTCCCAACGATGGTAAACAACTTGCGACCGACTTCCAGATATTTCCCTTCTTCTTCTCCCATGGAGGGTTAAGGAGTAGGATTGACCGGTCGACGGAGGATTTCTGCTGAATAGCCATACAATCAATCCTGAAGGGGTAAAGGTCACTTTTTGAATATTTTAGCATTGTCTCTCGATAGATTATCTAATAAAAAGTGAATATATTTTACCTAACTATCAAGGCCTAGTAAAGGTTTATAAACTTGGAGCACTTTTATCAGAAGCCTTCCCAGAACATTATATATATTTGATTAAAAAATACGGCCTTATTTAAGGCTTTAACTTATGGGGAGGTCCGGCAATTATCCAGAAAATATGTTAAGCCAACAATTAACCAGAAAGTGCCATATAATCGTTCATCGGCAAAATTCATATAAAACAGACTTAGGACAAAAAGGCTTAAATAGATAGAGACGAGGGCCAGGGCATGTCGGGACATGGGGTCTTGAGAAGGATTAAGGCATAGCTTCAATGAGGTTTTCAGGGGTAGCAAGTACCAGAGGGCAAATAAAAACATACCCGCTATACCGAAGCCTATGCCCATAGCCAGATAGTCATTATGGGGATGAGTATAAATCTGAGGGAGAAAGTCTTTGTATTTCTTATAATATTGAGGGTAGATGATCGGGAAGGTATAATAACCCACTCCCAATAATGGATGGTCTTTGATGATATCCCAGCATAAGGACCACATAAGTATCCGGTCATGACTGGTTTGGTCCTTCTCAGTAAAATACCTAAATAAATTGTCCAGCCAACCTTTGGTAAGCTCTTTCTGACTTAAACGGGCTATATCAGATTTATCTAGAGAAAGAAGGGGAGGGTTGATGACATTGTTTTTTGCGTCCAGCAAGAATATTTGATAGAGATTTTTAGGCATGTTAGAGATAGGGGAGTGGCCAACTTCTTCCCAGTTTCCCGTAATATCCAGAAAACTTTTAATATCTTGATTTTGATAAGGCAGCCCTGCCCCAACCACTACTCTATTTTTAATAATATCTTTCTTGTTGTCCTTCACTAGTTCTAGCACAACTTCCAATCTATTCTTTTTTAGGGTTAAATTTTTAGGTAAAGGTATCTTGTACCAGTCCCTTTCCGTTGGAAGTCCCCTCGGGAAGTTTTTCACTAATAGACCATTGGCTATGATATTAAGCTGATAATCCTTTCCCGGACCCCCCGCCAAATTTATAATCAAATCCTTATACCTATTCAGAGATCCTTTGTCTAATTGAAATACTTGCTTGATCTTATTCCCATTATTAAACAGCTCTGTAACAATAGGAATGGCATAAGTAGAATAGACACTGGAGGGTGAATCAAGGTAGATATGATAAGCACCTCCCTGGATTCCTTCCCTGATGGACAGGTCAAAATCTATCCATTTGTTCCCGTCAAACAGGAAGCTCTTAATATTTTCTGCAGCAGGGTAGTCATTACCGTAAATTTTTACCCAATTTTCTCCTTGGTCCAGTTTGCCAAAGGCTTCTAGCTCTACATTGATAAAGTCCTTGCCTGTTAATAGGTCTTCTGGTATTTGTAGCTCATACCATCTCGGATGGACACTAATCTTATGCTCAAAAGTCTTAATAATTTTACCATCTACCCTTATCCGGAAACCATAATTATCCCCCATGGCCCCGCTCAATAACAGATAAAGTTTCCCTCTATCTCTTTCCTTGGGCAAGAGTATCTTCTGTAAGACTTTATGATGAGGGTCAGCCAGGAACATATCCCAGTTGGGTGAAAAACCTCCTGGTGAGACAGCCTTTGGTGAAGGAGTTTGACCACCCAAAAAAATATGATAAGCCCCACGCTGGAGTCCCTCATCTGGTGAAAGGTCATAACTCTGCCAGCTTACTCCATCATAAAATAGACTCTTTACTGGGGCTCCTTCAACTAATCCTCCCCTGAGCATAAACCAATTCTCCCTGGCATCCAGCTTTCCGGTACCTTCCACTATGATCTCAATTTCTTTCTTGTTTTTACTGAGGGCGGCTGGGAGCCTTACTTTATACCAATAAGGAACTTTATTCAAATGATTGTACTGGGCAATTACCTTGCCTTCAGCTAGTATCTTGAGGCCATAACTAGGCCCAGAGCCCCCAGCCAATTCCAGATACAAATCGGTTTCCTTTTCTTCTTCATCAATACTTATGATCTGTTTAATCTTGTATCTATTATCTGTTATTAAGCAATCCCATACCTTCACCTTCTCTTCTTGGCCCGGACAGCATCCCCTGTTTTGTCCCAAAAAGATATGATATACCCCGCTCTGGAGGCCTTTTTCTGGTGACAGGTCGTAATCTTGCCAACTGCTCCCATCATAAAAGGCGCTCTTAATATCTGGTCCAGTTCCTGAGCTACCCTTCACTAAAAACCAGTTTTTATTAGAATCCAGCTGGCCGGTTCCTTCTAGGATAATTTTTAGCTTCTCTTTTCCTTCTAGAATCCCTTCAGGGACCCTAACTCGGTACCATTTAGGATTATTTTCTAAGGGGCCCAATTCCTCTACTAGCTTACCTTCTACCGATACTCTTACTCTATAATTTTTCCCGGCCCCACCGGCTAGATTGAGATATATATCCTGCTTCTCTTTTATTCTTTCTTTCAACGATATAATCTGCTCTATCTTGTATTTGTTGTTATTGACTACTATATCCCAGCTCTTATCACCTGCTAATAACCTCCCGGCTGTTTCTTTCTGGTCTTCCCCATTACCTTTAAAGAAAAGGTAATAAACTCCTCTCTGAACCCCGCTGCGTAAGGAGAGGTCCTGATCACTCCATTTGATTCCATCATAGAGATAACTTGTGACCCTTTCCTGGCTCGGGTTTTTCCCACCATATACTACTACATAGTTATTTTTTGCCTCCAACTTTCCGTTTACCTCTAAAGACGCAATGATTTCCTTTTTATTGCGGAACATCTGTTCCGATATAGCTACCTCATACCACCTGGGAGTGGGCTCTAACTCGTCTTTGAAAACCTTGACTATTTTACCGTCCACTTTCAGGATTAACTGATAAGCTTCACCTTTACCACCTGCAAGGTAGAGATACAACCTACCGTTAAGCGAGGTGGGAGAAGGACGGATAATTTGTCTTATTTTATGGTTTTCATTTATCAGGTAGCACTCCCAGCTATCATCTTGTTTAAGAGGTTGAGCGCGACTTATTTCTACGTGCTGGAATAGATAAAAGGTTAATAGATAACTGACTGCCAGGAAAGGCAACGCAGAAAATATATATATTTGTAAAAATTTTCTTTTAGAAGAGAATGCCAGGGTTATCAGGGGAAATAAAAGGGCCAAGGCCAAATAACCAGCCCGGGAAGAGGTAAATAAAAAGATGATTAAAGTCAAAACAGTAAAAATTATATTTTCTGTCGAGAAAATTGTCCCCTTTTTATAAACATTATGGCTAAAGATTAAAGGGAAGATCATGAATATAAATGCTACTAGCACATTTGGTCCACCGCCCCGGAAAATACCATAGACCTCCCCCATACCCTCATTAATAAAATAAGGGTATTCTCCAATATTCAATAAATTAAAGGCCTTTAATGATTGGGCCAGGGCTAGAATTAAAACTAAAAAATACATGGCTTTATAAAAATTCATGACCCGATAAAATTGATCTATTTTTTGGAGGTTGAATAGGACTGCAAAGACGATTAAGAAATGGAAGATAAACCATCGGAAACTTACAAAACTCTGCCGGGCAACATCTTCTGGAAATAAATCGGTCGAATGGTGCTGGGAAAAAAGACCCAGGATAATAAAACCTATCAGGGCAGGTAGTAGAAACTTCAGATCAGGAGAGAGATTTTTCTCCCTTTGTCTCAGGAAGGAAAGGGTACCGGCCAGTAAAGTGCCAGTAATAATGCCGATATTAGAAGTTAAGTGACCAGCTTGAATGGGGAAGAGAATCCCTAAAAAGAGGAAAGATAACCCTATCTCAGTTTTCCAGAAGGTAATTAAAAATGATAAACCTGTTACTAAAAAAGTTAGCAGCATTGGTTTGATTGAGGGATGTTTTGATGTGAGCCATTTTTGGTGATAGTTTGGATATATAGTTCTTCCATCTCCTTGATCATCTTATTAATATCAAAATGATTTTTAACCCTTTCTTGGCCGGCTAGACCCATTTTTCCGGCCTTTTCCCTGTCTCGCAATAAGGTTAATATCCCATTGGCTAAAGCTTCCGGATTTCGGGGAGGCACTACAATACCGGTCTCTCCCGGGATAACCATTTCAGTATTGCCACCTACATCGGTTACTACTAAGGGATTGCCAGCCGCCATACCCTCTAGTATGGCATTAGAGAGGCTTTCTTCATGAGAAGCCAGTACCTGAATATCGATCAGGGCCAGCAGGGCTGGGATATCATTCCTGGCGCCGGTAAATATTAGAGTATCCATAATGTTTAAAGTTCGGGCTAGATTCCTGAGATCTTCTCCTATCCCATCATCCCGGCCGATTATTAAGTATTTGGTATCAGGAAATTCTTTATTAACAATGGAAGCAGCTTCTATAAATTCCCTATGTCCCTTATAGGGAATTAGATTAGCTACGATTCCTACTACTGGAGTATCCCTGTCAAGCCCTAACTGTCTCTGCAATTCGGCCAAATCATTACCAGTGTTATGACTATATTGAGCGGTATCAATGCCATTATAAATTAACTTAATCTTTTTTGCTAAGTGCTTCCCCCGCTGGCTTTCTATCTCTCGTAATTTATTAGAATTAACGGTTATGACATCCGTTGTTTTATCTATAAATTTTTCTATTATGTCAAGAAAAGGCTTTTCCTGGCGATAAGTTCCTAAACCCCTCTTCCCTACAAAGAAGGTTGGTACCCGGGCTAATCGCGATGCCAGAAAACCCATAATATAAGCCGCTGGGAGATAGGCATGGACAATATGGGGCTTTTCTCGTCTTAAGAAACGTACCAGTTGATAAAAAACCCCAAGGGAGGAAAACAAATTCCCTATTTTTAGCCTGCCATTCGAGCGAAGCCCTGGATAATTAAACACTTCTACACGTATTTTTTCTTTTTCAAATTCTGCTTGTAGTTCGCCCCTCCCCATTAAACTTATAACCAGGGGATCGAATCTCTCTTTATCGATCCTTTTTGTAACCTCCAGGATATGTTTCTCGGTGCCACCGATCTCTAGCTTAACGGTTAGAAAGGCAACCTTTATCTTTTTCATTACCCTTTTTCCCCTTGCATCTGCCAACCGTATAAACCCGGAAGGTGAAATAATAACATTTTTTAACTCAGTCCTACTCGCCTAATCTTTTAGGTCTTCTTTATCATAATAGGCTCTAGGTAGGTGCTGCCAATCGTAATCGTTCACCAAATGTTCTCTATCATTATCATTTACTCTGGATTTAGGTTTATTCTATGCTAGAGGTAATATTGCTTGGAGTGGGTCTTTCCCGGTATATATCTACTTCGGTTAAGGCAACTTTGGCTCCTTCTATTGGCTGGAGGCATATTTTAACATACCGCGCTCTCGTATCAATCTTTCCTGAATAAAGGATAAACGAACCCTGGCTAATGAAAGGGTGTTTGGGAAAGCTATCGGCCAAATGATAATCTTGGCCTTCTTTACTTAAATAGATATCGGTTTTAGGAAAGACATAGTCAGGAAAATGATAA
>MHDQ01000060.1 GCA_001803565.1 Nitrospinae bacterium RIFCSPLOWO2_12_FULL_45_22
TCACAACCTTTATGACCATGGCCTATATAATTATCGTAAACCCGGCTATCCTTTCGGTGCCCAGGCCTCATGGTGCCGGGATGGATTTTAACAGCGTTATGGTAGCAACTTGTATTGCCTCGGCCTTTGCTACCTTCTTTATGGGACTCTATGCCAACTACCCCTTTGCCCTGGCCCCGGGTATGGGAATGAATGCCCTCTTTAGCTTCGGTATATGTGGGACTATGGGTGTTCCCTGGGAGGTAGCCCTGGGCATAGTATTCCTCTCCGGTCTCTTCTTTGTGCTTCTTACCTTCTTACGCATCAGAGAGATGGTGGTAGATGCGATACCAGAGTGCATAAAATATGGTACCGCTGCTGGGATAGGGGTCTTTATTGCCTTTATAGGGCTAAAAGATGCCGGGATAGTTGTTTCCCACCCCACCACCTTTGTTACCCTGGGAAACCTTTCCTCTCCGCCTACCTTGCTGGCCCTGGGTGGCTTGCTGGTAACTGCGGTGCTGATAGCCAGGCGGGTCAGGGGGGCTATTTTTTGGGGCTTATTAATTACGGGCTCAACTGGCATACCTCTTAAAATAGTTGAATTTACTGGCGTATTCAGCCCCATTCCCTCTATTGCCTCTACCTTTGCCCGGATAGATATCTTAGCGGCCTTGAAGATTGCATACTTACCGTCGGTCTTTATCTTCCTCTTTTTTATTATGTTTGACACTATTGGCACTCTGATAGGTGTAGGAGAACAGGCTGGCTTTATGGTAGAAGGGAAGCTCCCGCGGGTGAATCGGGCCTTACTATCCGATGCTACTGGTGCGGTAGTAAGCTCTGTCTTTGGCACCTCACCCGTGACCTGCTATATCGAGAGTGCGGCTGGAGTAGCCGAGGGTGGCCGTACTGGGTTAGCCAATATGGTTACTGGCACCTTATTTATCATTGCCCTGTTCTTTTCTCCCATTACCAGGATGTTTGGCGCTGGGTGGCACATTCCCGGTACTGAATCGTCGTACCTCTATCCGGTTACAGCACCAGCCCTTATAATCGTAGGCAGCTTAATGGCCCAGAATATCGTCAAGATAAAATGGCAGGACTTCTCTGAGGCCCTACCCGCCTTTCTTACCATCATTATGATGCCGCTGAGTTTCAGTATCTCTGACGGTTTAGCTATGGGCTTTATCAGTTACCCCATGATAAAGTTATTGGGGGGACGTGGCCGGGAGGTGCATTGGTTGGTCTATTGCCTGGCGGTATTGTTTATTGGCCGGTATGTGTTTTTGCAGTGACTTATTAACGAAACAGTATAGCACTTAACTTCGCCCGCTTAGACCTAGCCTTGTTACCCCCGACACAAAGAATTTAATTGGCAATCCTTTAGATATATCCTTTACGCTTTAAGCTGAGCGGATACTGCTACGGACATCTTTTAAAAATTTGGTGGAGAAATTACCGTGATGGCAATTGCCCGGGTCTTACCCGGATTCCTCCAACCATGGGGAAGCGAGGTATCGAAGTAGATAGCATCGCCTGGCCCCAGTAGATAAACCTCATCCCCTGCTTTAACCTCGATCTTCCCTTGCAACACTATACCCCACCGCTCTCCTTTATGGGAGATAGGTTCTTTACCTGAGCCAGCCCCGGACTCCAGAACCACCCAGAAAGGCTCCATACTTTTACCACTTATATCGCTAGCCAATAGTTCGTATGAGGAGTGGCCATCCCTGGTCACAAACTTGTGCCGCTCACCGGCCCGGACCACTTTAGTGACCTTTTCTTCCATACGATCAAAGAAGCTGTGGAGGGTGAGGCCCAGGGCCTGGATAATCTTTACTAGCATAGCTAAAGAAGGAGAGGCAGAGTCATTCTCTACCCGGGATAGGAAGCTCTTGGAGCACCCTGCCCGGCCTGCCAGTTGACTTAAAGTAAGTCCTTTTTGCTTACGTAATTCTTTAAATCTCCTACCTATTTCCATACATTTTCTTTCTAAAGAGACAAGTTAGGACACAGATTTTCACAGATACACACAGATAGTAATAAAATAAATACCAATTTCGAAATCCTAAATTCTAAACAATATATAAATCCAAAGTCCAAATGCTCAAAACTATTTTGAATTTAGGTCATTTAAAATTTGAATTTGTTTTAGGATTTAGATATCAGAATTTAGTATTTTCTGTGGTCATCTGTATCCAAAAGGAAAATTCCTCTGCTTTACCCATGAGAGACGGGGGAGATAGAAAAATTGAGAGAATGTTTAGCATACTTAATGTCTATTGTCAAAAGTTTTTTCCCACCCCAAAACGAGTGGAGCGTTATAATGAAGATTTTGGCAATTTAACGTTTCGGGAAGAGATTTCTGATACTGCCTGATGCGATCCTCATAGCCTTTAGGGCATCCTCCTTAGATGGTTCCCCGCTGGGAATGAGACCCTCTTCCGCTGGATATCTACCTCTATATATACTATCAATAAAGATGGCATCGTCCTCAGCAATGCCAGGAGAGACTTTGTATTCCTCTGCTAAAGCAATCAGCCTCTCGATACTATAGGTCTTCTCCAATTCCCACCCCTTTTGGATAAGGGAAGCCTTTAGGGCCTTTTCAATCGCCTGTTGAGCATGATAGCATGCCCCTCTATAGTAACCACCCTTAATCAAATACTCAGCCACAGATAGATCCTCTTTAGCCTGTTTTAACCACTGGTTTACAGAATCCTTCATATAGAGACTCCTCCCTTCCCTCTGGATGAGTCGTAGAAACGGGCTCCCTTTGAGGAAATATTCCTTCACCAGGGTCAGCGGTAAAATAAATGGATCAATAGCAAAATCTTTATAAAAGGGTCTTAAAAGCCGTCGTACCTCCGCATCCAGTTCCTTTAGGCTCTTATCCTTATCTTCGGTCACAATGAGAAGGTCCAAATCCTCTCCCTTCCCCTCTTTGGCAACCGAACCAAACATCACAATAGATACCGGATTGATAGCCCGGGCAAGGTAATTAGCCAGATCTTTTGCCTCCTTTTGGCTCACCATCTATCTAAGCCTCCCCTAGCTTATCTACTGTCTCACCAATCTCCCCTTAGGAAAACTATTCTTCCAGGCTGCGGGAGAGAGTTCCAGCCAGTAGATTCTAGGCATATTCTTCTTGTAATTCTTCTAAAGAAGAAAAAACCTCCCCCCTCTTTTTAGCTTCTATTGCCTTCTGGGTTCTCCAGTTGACATATTCGATAAAGGACCGATCTTCCTTTATCCTCAAAAATTCTATAAAATTCAACACCTCTTGCTTTTCTCGGTCCGAGAGTTCTTTGATGTCCTTTATAATTAATTCATTAAGTTTGGCTGTCTGTCTCATCTGTTCTTTTCTCTAATTCTACTTTTTGGTTAAGCATAAGTGTGAAGATGTGGTAATGACTCATTTACCCAACATTTCCGTTAAGATTTAGCTTTTGGGCGGTATATCTTGTTTAAAAGCAACCCTGTCAGGAGCCCTAAGATAAAAACCACAAAATATAATATCGCCAATGGTATAGGGAAATGCCAGAAAAAGAAATTTAGTTCAATGGTCTGAGAATTCTGGATAGTAAAGATCATTAATAATACCAGGAAGGTCAAAATAGCGATCAGTCTTGGCGACATGTTTATTCCTTTATCCTTGGGACATTTGTCCAATAGACCATTTTATTGGGCCCTGACACCAAGAAAACCTCTCTCTCTACCTTAATTATCCTGGGCCTGTTTACCTGGCTGATCAGATGCTGCACCGAGCGCTCCATCTTCTGAAAAAGCGGTTTAGGGTAAACACCGATCCAGATAATAAAGAGGGTTATAGGGACCAGGATAATAACTTCTCTCAGGTTTAAATCTACCAATCTCTGGTTTTCTGGCTTGGTGATCTGGCCGAACATTACCCGCTGATACATCCAGAGCATATATACCGCGGCGAGGATTATCCCTGTGGCAGCAAAAGTAGCATAGAGTTTATTAGCCTGAAAAGTACCTACCAGGACTAAGAATTCACCGACAAATCCGTTAAGGCCCGGTAAGCCAATGGAAGACAGGGTTACCAGCATAAAGAAAGTAGCAAAGATAGGCATCTGCCTGGATAGACCACCAAAATCGTCAATCATACGGGTATGACGTCTTTCATAGAGCATCCCTACAATAAGGAATAAAGCGCCAGTACTGAGGCCATGGTTGATCATCTGCAAGATACCACCTTCTAACCCTTGTGTATTCAAGGCAAAGATACCTAACATGACAAACCCTAAATGGCTCACGCTAGAATAGGCCACCAGACTCTTCACATCTTGCTGGACCATAGATACTAAGGCCCCATAAATAATGCCAACAATAGCCAGGATAGATATTAGCGGGATGAATTCTATAGTGGCATCAGGAAATAGCGGGAGGCAGAAGCGTAAGAAGCCGTAAGTACCCATCTTCAGCAGGATACCTGCCAGGATAACGCTCCCTGCAGTCGGGGCTTCGACATGGGCATCGGGCAGCCAGGTATGGAAGGGGAACATAGGCACTTTGATGGCAAAGCTTATGGCAAAGGCCAAGAAGAGCCAGGTTTGGATCGCCGGTGGTGGGATAGTCTTCATTAGCTCCAGGAGATCAAAGGTATATTCCCCGGTGGTCTGGTAGTTCAGGTAATACAGGACCAGGATACCTACTAACATCAACAGGCTACCCGCCATAGTATAAACAAAGAATTTTATGGCAGCATATATACGCCGGGCCCCACCCCAAATACCTATTAAGAAATACATCGGTATAAGCATAGCCTCCCAGAATACATAGAATAGGAAGAGGTCCAGGGCAATAAAGACCCCTAGCATACCGGTCTCTAATAGTAGCATAAAGACCATATATTCCTTGATCTTTTTGGTAATAGCCGTCCAGGAAGAGAGGATAGCTAAAGGGGTCAAGAAAGTAGTTAAGAGGACCAGAAAGAGGCTGATACCATCTATTCCTACCTGGTAACTAATTCCCCAATCTGGTATCCAGGGTATCTTTTCCAGGAATTGCATCTCATAGGTATCAGATTGGAAATAAAAATATAGATGAAGGGAGAGGAAAAAATCTATCAGAGAGACAATAAAGGCTAACGATTTAATTAAGGATACATCTCGCTTATTAAGAAATAAGAGTATTAAAGCCCCTAGCAGCGGGGAAAAGGTTATAACAGTTAATGGATGTTCCCAGAAAAAGGTTGTAATAGCTTGCATATAATCGCTCTTTTCCCCGTCCGTATTAGGGGTACAGAAATTATTTAGTGGTCGAGCTTGCTCAACATGGCAAAGCAAGCTTTGTCACTACATGCCTACCTTAGGACATAATAACCGATAATAAGGGCTGCACCTATCAGGATAGAGGCGGCATAACTCTTTACATAGCCAGATTGGAGCTGACTCAATAGACTACTACCCTGTCCTGCCAGGTTTGCTATTCCATTGACGCTACCATCTACTACCCTAACATCGAATAATTGCCACAAGCGATTAGCCCCATTCTTTATGGAATTAACAAATAAAAAGTCGTAGATCTCATCTACATAATACTTGTTAAAAATGAGTTGATACAACCAGCGGGCCTTATCCGCTAAAATTGCTGGTACCTCGGGCCTCTTGATATACATGCGGTGAGCAAGCAAAAATCCACCAACGGCTACCAGTACCGACATGGTCATTATCACAATTTCAGTAGAAGCTGAAGGGTCTACTACATCGCCTCCGCCGTGGTGCCCGCTGAATACCGGGGACAGGAATGAATGGAAACGGTTAGCCCCACCCAGGACATGAGGAACCCCTGCATAACCGCCTATAATGGAGAGCAGGGCCAGGATTATTAAAGGCATAGTCATAGATGGCGGGGATTCATGGATATGGTGGGTTCTATCGGTTTCTATCCGCGAAGAGCCAAAAAAAGCCAGAAAAACCAGACGGAACATATAAAACGAAGTCATCCCCGCAGTCACTATGCCTATCAGCCAGTATATAAAATGGCCGTGGGGGCTGCTGAAGGCCTCCCAGAGGATTTCGTCTTTACTAAAGAAACCGGAAAACCCCGGCAGGCCCGCAATAGCCAGGGTAGCTACCAGGAAAGTAGGGAAAGTGATAGGCAGATTCCTCCTGAGTCCACCCATCTTCCGTAAGTCCTGCTCCCCGGCCAGGGCATGGATAACACTGCCAGCCCCCAAGAATAGTAGGGCTTTAAAAAAGGCATGGGTCATCAGGTGAAAAATACCCGCAGAAAAGGCACCTACACCACAGCCCAAGAACATATAGCCCAACTGGCTGATTGTGGAATAGGCCAGAATACGTTTAATATCATTCTGGGCTAAGCCAATAGAGGCCGAAAAGATAGCCGTTAATGCCCCTACTGTTGCTACTACCGTTAGAGATATGGGCGCTAAGAGATATAAGACATGACACCGGGCGACCATATATACTCCGGCGGTAACCATAGTAGCGGCATGAATAAGGGCACTGACTGGGGTAGGACCCTCCATAGCATCCGGTAACCAGGTATATAGAGGTAGCTGGGCCGATTTTCCCGTGGCACCTACAAAGAGCAAAAGAGTAATAGCGGTTATGATGAGAGCCCCAGGAGAAAATTTCTCTGGCGCCGCCTGGAAGACTTCAGAGTAATCTATGGTACCGAAGGTAGAGAATATTAGCATGATACCAAGGGCAAAGCCAAAGTCTCCTATCCGATTCACTACAAAGGCCTTCTTGCCAGCATCAGCTGCTGATTTACGTTCATACCAGAACCCGATCAGCAGGTAAGAACAGAGACCTACCCCTTCCCAGCCCACGAACAGGAACAAAAAATTGTTGGCCAACACCAAAAGAAGCATAAAAAAGGCAAAGAGGTTAAGATAGGCAAAATAACGGGCATATCCCTTGTCTCCATGCATATAGCCTATCGAGTAGATATGAATAAAAAAGCCTACGCCAGAGACTACCAGGATCATTACAGCCGATAAAGGGTCTAACTGAAACCCTGCCTCAGCCCTAAAAGCTCCGGAGGATATCCAGGTATAAAGGACTTTTTCCAGGTAACGTTGCTCTGGTGGAAGATGCAGGAGGGTAAAAAAGATTATTACTGAAACCAAAAAAGACAGCCCTAAAGCCCCACAAGCTACCAGGCCTACCAGTTTTTTGGGTAGCCTCTTTCCCAGGAGGCCATTGATAGTTACACCAATCAGCGGGAACGTTGGCACCAACCAGATATAATCAAGCATGATTTGTCCTATCCTCAAAGGCTGGCTAAAATTTGCTCTATCCTGGCCTCATCCAGCTTCTCATAATACTGATCATTGATCTGCATCATCGGGGCAGTGCCACAAGAGCCTAAACACTGGACGGTTACTAAGGTAAATTTATTATCTGGCGTAGTTTCTCCCACCTGGACCCCTAGCCTATCCTTCAGGTATCTTATCAGGTTGTCGGCACCCATAAGGGAACAGGAGAGATTAGCACATACCTGGATCAGATATTTTCCTACCGGTTTTTTGTTATACAGGGTATAGAAAGTGGCAACTTCATAAAGCTTTATCGCGGGCATGCCCATAAGATCAGCTACTGAGGCTATAGTTTCTGGGGATAGATATCCTTGATCTTGCTGGACAATATGCAAGACCCTTAATAAAGCCGCTTCTTTTTTGGGATGACAGGCTATTAGCTTTTCTACCTTTTCCCTCGCCCCTGATGTAAGCATCACAAATTTCCTTTTTTGCTGGGTCAGGAGACCTGGCCCTGGTTAGCTAAAAACCATGGGCGGCTTGTTTCTTCATGCTGCAAGAAAACTTCTTTTCTTCCCCCTCATCATAAATAATACCTTCCACTAAGGGGTAGTTAAACTCTGTCACTTTGAACTCGTATTTGCCCGGCTTAACCAGACCAGCACCTGCATACCTGGGTTTAGTAACAAAAGCACTATCTATTTCATCAATCCAG
>MHDQ01000061.1:0-6900 GCA_001803565.1 Nitrospinae bacterium RIFCSPLOWO2_12_FULL_45_22
TTCCTGGGTATTCTCAAAAGTATAGGTAGAAGTTTGGAAGATAGGATTGGTGATAGAATCTTCTCCCTTTCTCCGTTTCTCACCCCCGTGGACTGCAGTAGTAGAGAACCCTTTCATACTGATTTTCCCCTTTCATTTACCCTTGCAAATATGATATCCTTTTGGTTAAAATAAAGCATAGTTGAAAGCTAAATTTATCCCAAATTATCCTTTTGTCAACTATTTTGTCTATCTGCTTATTATGGTCACTGAAGATAAAATCCAACAGTTAGAGAAAAAGGTAGAATACGGGATCACCCTCAAAAATATTACTAATAAGATCCATTCTGCCAAAAATATTGATGAGATTCTGGTCGAGCTAAAAGATAATATCCTTACCCTGTTCGATGCAGATAGAATAACTATTTATGTTGTAGATGGCGCTAAGAAAGAGATCTATTCGAAATTTAAATCCGGAGAAGAAGTAAAAGAGATAAGGGTACCTATATCTAGCAATAGTATTGCGGGCTATGTGGCTTATTCTCAACGGTTAATAAATATTGCTAATGCCTATGATGATCTGGAATTAAAAAACATTAATCCGGACCTCACTTTTGACAAGAGTTGGGATCAGAAGAGTGGTTATAAAACTACTCAGATACTGGCGGCGCCGATTAAGTTTAACAAGTATCTGCTGGGGGTCATCCAGTTGATTAATAAGAAAAGTGGCGGGAGCTTTACTTTAGAGGATCAAAATTCCCTTACAGAAATTGCTGAAATCCTGGGTATAGCTTTTTATAACCAGATCAAGATGACCCGGAAGATTCCGGGTAAATTCGATTATCTGCTTAGCGAAAATATTGTCACCCAAAAGGAATTAGAAGAGGCTATCAGTACTGCCCGAAACCTTAATGAAGATGTAGAAACGATATTGACAAGGAACTACAAGGTTCCCAAGGAAGAGATTGGGAAATCCTTAAGCAGTTTCTATAAGTGTAAATTTGTGCAATTTGACGATAAGATGCCTATTCCCGGTGACCTTCTAGAAGACCTTAAATATAGCTATTTAAAAACCAACCTGTGGGTCCCCCTGACTGCCTCTGATGGTAGAGTTACCATAGTCATTGATAACCCCAGACATATCGAAAAGGTTGATGCGATAAGGACCAAGATAAAAGGGAATAAGGTTGAGTTTTGTGTGGCCCTGAGAGAGGATATTGTCAAATATATTGACCATTTCTTTGGTGCTAGGGCACCCAAGACCTCTATGTCAGATATACTTGGGAAATTGGAAGATGACCAAGAGGATATAGACCAAGCCGGTCAAGAAATAAGTGAAGAGGATAGCGCTATAGTCCAACTGGTTAATAAGATAATAAATGATGCTTATGACCGACGGGCCTCTGATATTCATGTCGAATCTTATACTGGTAAAACTAGTACCGAGATTCGCTTTCGGGTAGATGGTTCCTGTTTTCTTTATCAGAGTATCCCCTCCAGCCACCGCCGTGCCTTAATATCTCGGATAAAGATTATGTCGGATCTGGATATTGCCGAGCGTAGACTGCCGCAAGATGGCAAGATCAAGTTTAAGAAATTCGGGGGAAGAGATATTGAACTGCGGGTAGCTGTAGTCCCTACCGTGGGCAGCAATGAAGATGTAGTCATGCGTATCTTGGCTGCCAGTGAACCTATACCCCTGGACAAGATCGGCATGTCCGAGAGGAACTTTACCCAGTTTAAACGGCTTATTCAGTTGCCCTACGGTATTGCATTGGTAGTTGGCCCTACTGGCTCCGGTAAAACTACAACTCTCCACTCGGCCTTGGGTTATATTAATACCCCGGAGAGAAAGATCTGGACAGCCGAAGACCCGGTAGAGATCACTCAGAAGGGATTGAGGCAAGTACAGATGAGGCCCAAGATTGGTTTAACTTTTGCTGCGGCTATGCGGGCATTCTTACGGGCCGACCCGGATGTAGTTATGGTGGGAGAGATGCGCGATGAAGAGACAGCCGCTATCGGTGTCGAGGCCTCCCTCACCGGCCACCTGGTCTTCAGTACCCTCCATACCAATAGTGCGCCAGAAACTATTGTCCGCTTATTAGATATGGGTATGGACCCCTTCAATTTTGCCGATGCCCTTCTAGGTATATTGGCCCAAAGATTGGTAAAAACCCTCTGCCCGAAATGTAAAGAGCCTTACCACCCTGCTGAAGAAGAATATCATGAACTGGCCCAGGAATATGGTGAGCAATACTTCCATAGATTAAATATCCTTTATGACGATAATTTTGCCCTGTATAAGCCGGTTGGTTGTGATAACTGTAATCGTTCCGGCTACCGAGGAAGGATGGGTATCCACGAATTGCTTGTTGGTTCTGACCAGATAAAAAAACTTATCCAAAATAAAGCCCGGGTGGAAGAAATTAGAGGGCTTGCCATACAGGAGGGCATGACTACTTTGAAGCAAGATGGAATAGAAAAGGCCATAAGGGGCTTTACTGATATTAAACAAGTTAGGGCGGTCTGTATTAAATAAAGATAAAAAGGGGGAGCAATCTCTATTGACTTATTATTTTTGGTATGTTACTAATTATCCAATTTTTTATTGGGTCATTAGGTCATGGGGACCCCTAATACCCTAAATGACGCAATGACGTAATCACCTAATGACGTAATAACGAAAAATTGCGGGAAGGAGAACTATGCCGTCTTACGAAAGTATATTCATTCTAAAGCCCGATTTAAAGGAAGAGGAGATAGAAAAGAATCTGAATAAGTTGAAAGATGTTATTATCAACAAAGGTGGTATTATTAATCGGTTAGAAAAATGGGGCAAGAAACGATTGGCTTACCAAGTTAAAAAGCAGCGGATGGGAAATTATATCTTTATAGTTCTGGAAGGCCCTCCAAACCTTATCCCAGAGTTGGAAAAGAATTGCAAATTAAATGAGGATATTATAAAGTATATAACGATAAAACAGGAGAGGGGTGATACCTTTAAGGTAACTTTTGAAGATGGCAAAGAAGACATAGAGGAAAAAAAATTGGATATTAGACAAGAGAGGTTCCTATAATGGCCAATTTTAATAAGGTTATCCTGATAGGTAATTTAACCAGAGACCCTGAGCTGAGATATACTCCCAGTGGTAGTGCCGTGACTACCTTGGGCCTTGCCATAAATCATAAGTATAAGCAAGGGGATGAATGGAAAGAGGATACCTGCTTTATAGATTGTGTAGTATTCGGCAAACGCGCAGAGAGTTGCAATGAGTATCTAAACAAAGGGGCGCCGGTCTTGGTGGAGGGTCGTCTTAGATGGCGGAGCTGGGAAGGGCAAGATGGACAGAAGAGGAGTAAACATGAGGTCGTAGCTAACAATATTCAATTCATACCCCGGGGGCCTGGCTCCCCTCAGGGGGCCAAGCCCTTGCCGGCTGAAGATGAGGCCTTCCCTGAGGAAGAGCCGCCTTTTTAAAAACAAGCCCAAAACCCCAATGAGAGATAAAGGAGGATTTTATTGATCGTATGAATTCAACAAGGCCAAGAAAGAAGCGGTTTTTTAGAAAAAAAATATGTCGGTTTTGTACAGAGAAATTAGAATATATAGACTATAAAGATATAGGAAGGCTCCGTACCCTGATAACCGAACGGGCTAAAATCATCCCTAGACGGATCACAGGGACTTGCGCAAAACACCAACGGCAGTTGACGGTCGCGATAAAACGGGCAAGAAATATCGCCTTGCTACCTTTTACCGCAGAGAGATAGAAATTCCCTCTTGGACACAGATGAACATAGAATACAGAATTCAGGAGTCAGAATACAGAATAGAAAATGAAAGTAGTATTGAATAAAGACATAGGAGATTTAGGTAAAGCCGGCAGCATAATCGAAGTAGCTGAGGGGTATGCCAGAAATTATCTCATTCCTCGTAGATTAGCCTTAGAAGCTACCACTAAGAACTTACAAACCTTCCAGTATCAGCAGAGAATGGAATTAGAAAAGATAAGAAAGAAAAAGGGAGAAGCAGAGGCATTAGCCAGAAAAATTGAAGAGATTTCTTTGACTATACCGGCCAAGACCGGAGAGAAAGACCGGGTATTTGGCTCTATTACTACTAAAGATATTGCTATGGCTTTGGAAAATGAAGGGGTAGAGATTGACAAAAAGAAGATCCTTTTAGAAGACCCCATTAAAAGCCTGGGTATTTACACCATTCCTATAAAACTTCATCCTGAAGTTACTGCGAACCTAAGACTTTGGGTAGTAAAGGAATAAAGTCTTGAAGTTTACTTCGGTGGAAGCAATTCCGGGTAAGCTTATTCCCCAAAACAAAGAAGCTGAGCAATCCGTCCTCGGCTCTATCCTTATTGAAAACCAGTCCTTCCTTAAGACCTACGGGCTTATAGCCGCAGATGACTTCTATTTTGAAGCCCACCGGAAGATATTTTCTGCTATGACCGAACTCTTTGATCAAGGCGATCCCCTAGACCTGCTAACCCTCCCAGAAAAATTACGGAAAAATGGCCAGTTAGAAGATACTGGTGGGGTGGCTTATCTTGCTTCACTAGTTGAGATGGTCCCAACCGCCGCCAACATAAAATACTATGCCCGGATAGTAAAAGAAAAGGCCGTGCTACGGAATCTTATTACTGCGGCTACTGATATAATAACTGAGTGCTATGAAGATACCGATGATATAGAAGAGCTACTGGATAAGGCCGAAAAGAGGGTTTTTGAGATAAGCGAGAGGAAGATCCTCCCGGGCTTCATTCCCATAAACCAGGTCTTAAAAGAAAGCTTTGAGACCCTGGAAAAACTCTTACAAAGGAAGGAGCTAGTTACTGGTGTAGCGACGGGCTTTCATGAATTTGATAGCCTGACAGCCGGCTTGCAACCATCGGATCTTGTTATTGTTGCCGGCCGTCCGGGTATGGGAAAGACTTCTTTCTGTCTCAATGTAGCCCAATATGTAGCGACCGTGGGCCAAAAGCCTGTAGCTATCTTTAGCTTAGAGATGTCGGGACAACAGCTAGTGCTCCGCCTTTTATGTGCTGAAGCCCGGATAAATTCTGCTAAGGTAAGGAAAGGTTTTTTGGATAAAGATGATTGGCCAAGATTGACCAAAGCGGCCGGCATTATCTCCGAGGCCCCTATCTATATTGATGATAGTGCGGCCTTAAGCACCTTGGATATCAGGGCTAGGGCCAGGAGACTTAAGGCGGAAAAGGGACTCGAACTGGTCATGATTGACTATCTCCAGTTGATAACAGGGCGAAGTAAGTATGAGAGCCGTCATCTGGAAATTTCTGAAATTACCCGTTCCTTAAAAGCTCTGGCTAAAGAGCTGGGTGTACCAGTAGTAGCTGTATCACAGCTTAGCAGGGCTGTAGAACATAGGAGCGACCGCAAGCCCCAGCTCTCGGATTTACGGGAGTCAGGCTCCATTGAGCAGGATGGTGACCTAATAGTGCTTCTATATCGGGATGAGGTATACAATAAAGATAGTCCTGATGGAGGCACAGCCGAGGTAAATATTGCAAAACAGAGGAACGGCCCCACAGGGGAGATAAAATTGACTTTTTTAAAGGAATATACCAAATTCGAAAATTATTCTCCTCTGTATTGAAAAAATATGAAACCATACCCTATCTGGATAGAGATAGATTTAGATGCCCTTGCGCATAACCTTAGACAGGTAAAGAGTTGGATTAATAATAAAAGTAATATCCTGGCTGTGGTTAAAAGAGATGCGTATGGGCATGGTGCGCTAGAGGTGGCAGAAGAGGTCATCAGGACTGGGGTAAAGATGCTTGGGGTGACTGATGTCCAAGAAGGGGCATCTTTAAGGAAAAGTGGCATCAAAGTCCCTATCCTGGTTTTGCCTGGCATAAACCTGAACTTCGAAGAAATAGAAGAGCTATTAGAATATGAACTTTCTACTGTTATTTATTCCAGCGAAATAGCTCGCACCCTAAATAAAGCCGCACAACAAAGGGGTACCAAAGCTAATGTTCACATAAAAATTGATACCGGTATGGGGCGTTTAGGAATCGCTCCCCAGGAATATCCGGTATTTCTTCAAGAGATAACAGCTTGTAAAAATTTATCCATTGAGGGAATAATGACCCATTTTGCTTGCAGTGGCCGGGCAGGAAAGGAATACACCCAGTGGCAGCTCGCACGCTTCAAAGAGGCTTTAAAAGCCAGCAATAATTCCTGGAATAAAAGGCCCCTGGTGCATGCAGCTAATAGTGCTAATCTAATAGAGCACCCCGAGAGCCATTTCGATTTAGTTCGGCCAGGTATAATCCTGTATGGCTGTTATCCCTCTGATGCGGTGGAGAGAATAATCCCTTTGAAGCCTGTATTGAGCCTTAAGAGCCGTATTAAAGCTATAAAAAAGGTATCCTGCGGCTGCAGCATTGGGTATGAGCGGAGTTATATAGTTCCTCAAGACGGGCTCGTTGCTGTTATCCCGGTGGGCTATGCGGATGGGTATAGTAGGCTCTTGTCTAATAAGGCTCAGGTGTTGGTTAAAGGGAAAAGGGTACCGGTAATAGGCAACATCAGTATGGATTTAACTATTGTAGATATTAGCCAGGTAACGGGAGTAAAGGTAGGTGAAGAGGTGGTACTTATTGGTAAGCAAGGAGGAGAGGAGATCAGAGTAGAAGAAATAGCCCACTGGATGGGCACTATACCATATGAAATCCTTACTTCTATCGGTAAAAAAGTCCCCAGGATATTCTTAAAAAACCACCAGACAGTCGAGCCACCAAGTCACCAAGTCACAAAGGAAACTTGATAGCATAAGGATATTCAGTTTTTTATGCGGTTTTGTGGTAGTCGCAGGCTTTAGGCGGCGTTAATTTAATTATTCTTCATCATCTGAGTGCCTTAGTGTCTGTGTGG
>MHDQ01000061.1:6919-16750 GCA_001803565.1 Nitrospinae bacterium RIFCSPLOWO2_12_FULL_45_22
TACTTTACAAATCTAGGGATTGTAATGCCCGTCTGGGTCAGCTCTCTACCCCCCATGGTGTCATTAATACACCAGTCTTTATGCCAGTAGCCACCCAGGGTTGTGTGAAGACTTTGACACCGGAGGACCTCCTGGAAAACCAGACCGAGATTGTCCTCTGCAACACCTATCACCTCTACCTACGTCCTTCCCATATGGTCATAGAAAAATTAGGTGGGCTGCACCAATTCATGCACTGGGACCACCCTTTGCTGACGGATAGTGGTGGCTTTCAGGTATTTAGTCTGGGAGACCTGGTTAAGATCAGGGAAGAAGGGGTGGAGTTCCAGTCCCATCTGGACGGGAGTAGGCACTTTATCTCCCCGGAAAAGGCTATAGAGATTCAAGAGACTTTAGGGGCCGATATTATCATGACTCTTGATGAATGTGTCCCTTATCCCTCCTCCTATGACTATACTAAAAAGTCATTGGCCTTGACTAGGCAGTGGGCCTTGAGGTGTAAGGAGAGCCGGAAGAGGGCTGACCAGCTCTTGTTTGGTATTGTTCAGGGAGGCATATTTAAAGATTTGAGAGAGCAAGGGGCCAGGGATCTGACTGAAATAGGGTTTGATGGATATAGCATTGGGGGATTGAGTGTGGGAGAGACCAAGCCCCTTATGTGGGAGATGATAGAACATACCATTCCCTTCTTACCTGAGGGTGCCCCCCGCTATCTGATGGGTACCGGCACCCCTGCCGATATTATCCGGGCAGTAATGCTAGGGATAGACATGTTTGATTGTGTCCTCCCTACCAGGAATGCCCGCACCGGCTGCCTCTTTACCAGCCAGGGTAAGATAATCATCAAAAATGCCCAATACAGCATGGACCAGTTACCACCCGATCCGGAATGTTCTTGTTATACCTGCCAAAACTATTCCCGGGCTTATCTCCGCCACCTATTTGTGGCTGAGGAGATCACCGCTTTACGTCTTAATACTATCCACAACCTCTTCTTTTATAATAACCTTATACACCAGATTCGCCAGGCTATTCTGACAGACCAGCTAAAAGCCTTACTTTCTAAACTCTCGGAGCTATATGAATAATTGGTAACCCTTTAGCCACCAGCCACGGAGTCACAGAGAATTTCATACTAATCATTAGTCATTAGAAATCTCCAGTGACCAATGACTAATGACCAGTGACCAATAAATCAGTCATCTCAGTGCCTCTGTGGCAGTATTCCTCCTATATTGCCCAGGTGGGCACAGATAGCTGTGGCTTCTTTGATTACACACTGGATCAGGTTTTCTACCGGTTCAATTTCCTTGATCAAGCCCGCTATCTGCCCGGCTGCGAGCATGCCTTCATCTATGTTTCCTTCCTGCACCTTTTTCCACCAACCCCGTTGACTTAACTCCTCCAGTTCAACAGCCTTCTCTCCTTCTGTTTCCAGGCGATAAAAATATTCTGCGAGGCGGTTTTTGAGGACCCGGACAGTCTTCCCGGTAAATCGGCTGGTAACTAAGGTATCTTCTTCAGTTGCTGCTATCAGCAGCTGCTTAAAGCGGGGATGGGCAGTGGATTCTTCGGTAGCTATGAAGCGCGTACCCATCTGAATACCACAAGCCCCTAAAACCAGTGCAGCCAACAGCCCTCGGCCATCACCAAATCCACCAGCCGCTACTACCGGAACCTTTACCGCATCTACTATCTGGGGAATGAGGGGCAAGGTACAGATCTTACCTACATGGCCACCACCCTCCATACCACTGGCAATAATGATATCGGCACCCTCTTCTTCTAAGCGCTTAGCATGCCGCACAGTAGGGACTACGGGTAATACTTTTACTTCAAAACTCTTCAGGAGAGAAACCACTGGTTGGCGGGGGTCACCTCGTCCGGTGGTAACAATCTTCACACCGGATTGCGCAACAATTTCAGCCCGCTGGCGAAAAGTAGCTCCTAAAGGAACCAGGTTCACGGCAAAGGGTTTATCCGTCAGGTCCCTTACCCGTGCAATCTCGTCTTTGAGTTGATTTAAAGGAACATTAACTGAGGCTAAAACGCCCAGGGCGCCAGCATTAGAAACTGCTGCTACAAAGCGGGCATCAGTCACCATACCCATAGCTCCTTGAATGATGGGATATTTTATGCCTAAGATCTGACATAGAGGGGTATATAAGGGGCCGCTATTTCCTTCCATAATAATTTGTCCTTTCTAAGTAGTTCTGGTAGTGTTTATCCTGGTTGTTTGGTTAATGATACCATATCTCTTAGGGTATTGACAACCGGAAAGACCCGGTCACTCGATACATGTTAGGCCACTTTACTGTCTGTTTTGAGGAGGTTTAGTAGAAAAAACCTTAATTGCTAATACATAAGAACGACAATAAAAAAAGTTGTTGACATTATCATAAATTAGTTTATAATTCATTTCATATTTTCTATCTATTACGAATAAAGGTATTTACTCAATAAAATATGGGAGAACTGTGAAAATTAATATAATCCCCCCTAACCCCCCTTTAGTAAAGGGGGATTTGTTCTTTGCGTTGAAATTTATTCTCCCAGGGGTTTTGTTTATAGCCTTTTTTAATCCCTTAATGGATATTAATTTTTTCCGCATCAGTAGAAAATGGTTAGGAAACCACAGAGAGCACAGAGGAAAATGCATTTAAGATAACTTACTTGTAGGCACGAATTAATTCGTGCCTACTCTCGGTGGTCTCTGTGGTTGATATCAGGAAAAGACTTTTGTCTATAAATGATGTTTAAACAAAAAATCCCTGTCTCCATAGGATATTGAGCAATTACGAATAAAGTGACAATTTTTTGATGGAGGGGTGGATTTGCTGGTGGATTCAGTTAATTATGGTGGTTAGCTTTTTAATTTTTAAGAGAGAGGGGGGTATATGAAGAAGGATAATCGGGTAAGAAAAATAAGGGAAGAGAAGATGATGAGTAAAGCAGAGCTGGCCAGGAAAGCCGGAGTATCTGTACAGACTATTGACCGCATCGAGAAGGGCATGAGTTGTCGCCTGGATACCAAGAGGAAAATCCTTTTAGCTCTGGGTTACTCGCTCGAGGAAAAAGGGAGAGTATTTGCTGGTAATGCGTAGACCTTTTTTCCATACCCGGCTGAAGAAGAGCTCCATAATCGGTCTAGATATTGGTTCCTATTCTTTGAAAGTGGTTCAACTGGAAAGGAAAGGGCAGAGATATCGGCTTTTAAATTTTGGTATTTTACCTTTAACGCCAGAGGCCATTATAGAAGGTACGGTCATAGACAGAGAACAGGTGATAGAGGCCATCAAGAATCTCATGGAAATAGAGCGGATCAAAACCAAGGAGGTAGTCATTTCCCTTTCTGGGCCAGGGGTAATAGTCAAAAAGATTCGGTTACCTTATAAGAGTGAGGAGGATTTAACGTCTAATATCTACTGGTCAATTGATAAATATATTCCCTTTAATCCGGAAGAGGTCAATCTGGATTTCCAGGTAATTGACTCTACCCTGGGCGGAGAGGCTGATCTAGTATTGGTAGCAGCAAAAAAGGAGCTGATAGAGGAATATACTAATCTGATTTGGGAGGCTGGTCTGAAACCGGCAGTCGTGGATATAGACCTATTTGCGGCTGAGAACAGTTATGAATTGAATTATGGTCTATCTAATAATCAGACTACGGCCTTTATTGATATTGGCTCTTCTATTACCAATATTTCTGTTATTCAAGGGGAGCAAACCCTATTTGCAGAGGATATTAGCGGTGGAGGGCATGATCTTACCCGGGCTATTGAGAGGGAATACGAGGTAGACTTCTATGAAGCAGAGGCATTGAAGATGGGTGTTAGCGTGCAAGGTATTTCTTGCAACCACCTTATTCCTTTTATGCTATCAGTTATAGAGAATATCATAGAAAAAATAAGAGAATTGTTGTATCCTTTTTACTCGTTGGGTATTGCTAAAATTATCCTTAGTGGAGGAGGGGCAAAACTCCAGGGACTGGATCGTATTTTATCTCAGGAGCTTTCTTTGCCGGTAGAAATAGCTAACCCTTTTAAGAATATAGAGTATGATAGCAAACAATTTGATCCGGAATATATTAACTACTCTGCACCGCTAGCGGCTGTAGCGGTCGGTTTAGCAGCCCGGCATATACCAAAACAATGATCAAAATCAATCTTTTACCTTACCGAGAAGAAAGGGAGAAGTTAGGTACCTTAGGTTTTCTCTTGACTGCGGTGGGTATCCTTATCTTATTTATGTTCTTATTGTCTTTAATATGGCTCCGACAAAATGGTCAGATAGCCTCTCTCCAGGATAAAAAAGCTGCTTTACAAAAGGATATAGAGCAACTACAGGCGATAATAAAAGAAGCTGATGAGATGGAAAATGAGGTAAAAATCTTAGAGAGCAAGGTTCAGGCTATTGATCTCCTGAAAAAGAATCAGCAAGGACCGGTACTCTTATTGGATGGGTTGAGTCAAAGGATTGCCGATGATGCCTGGTTAGATTCTTTAACTGAACAAGACTCTCAATTTACTATCCAGGGGTCTGCTTTAACTAACGAGGGTGTAGCGACCTTTATGAAGAAACTGGCTGGTTCAGAACATATTAAGGAAGTGGAGCTAGTGCAATCGGTCCAGACTACTTCTATGGAAGAGGAGGTCTACAATTTTACTATAACCTTCAAATGGGGTAGTGCCGTGGCTACTGGGGAGAAAAAAGAAGAAAAGAAGGAGGAGAAGAAGTGAACTGGCTTGACCAGCTCCATGAACAATTGAAGCCCCTACCGTCCTGGCAGAGATGGGCTTTACCAGGTATTCCAATTATTTTAATAGCAGTGCTTTTCTATTACCTGATTTATAATGGTAAGGCGCAACAAATAGCCACCTTACAGGAAGAAGTCGGCAAGCTGGAAGCAGATCTGACCGAGGCTAGAGCTAAAGGGGCCAGGTTGCCTGAACTAAAGAAAAAACATGAGGAACTTAAAACGCTCCTTTCTCAACTGGTTGCCCAACTCCCCGATAGTAAAGAAATACCAGACTTACTTATGCAGATATCTGGCCTGGGTAGAAAATCAGGGTTAGAATTCACCCTTTTTAAACCCCAACCCGAGCAGCCCAAGGAATTTTATGCTGAAATCCCGGTAGATATAGAAGTAAAAGGAGGTTATCATGATCTGGCCAGATTCTTTGAACGGATTGGCACACTATCTCGGATAGTTAATATCAGAAATATCAGAATAGCCGAGCCTAAGCTGGAAGGAGAAAATGTTATGCTCAAGGCCAACTGCCTGGCCATGACTTTCCGTTCGCTAAGGCCGGAAGAGATAAAGACAGAGGCCAATGCTACAGAAAAATAGCATCCTAATATTATCATCTCTGCTAGCCCTGGTATTGATCTGGGGTTGTGGTGGGGAAGAATTACCCCCCCCCTTGGTTATGCCCCCAAAAAAGAAACTCACTTCGTCCATCGCCAAGGTAATGAAAGAAGAGAAAAAAGAGCCACCTTATTCTTACAAAGCCGAGGGGCGTCGTGACCCTTTTAAATCCCTCCTCTTCGGTAGGGCTGCCCAAAAGGAAAAAGAGCAGAAGGAAGGGGTAAAGATAATTGGCCCATTACAAAACTATGACCTTGAAACCTTAAAGCTGGTGGGGATAGTTTGGGGTGAGCTGGGCAATTTTGCTATTATAGAAGCCCCAGATGGTAAGGGCTATAATGCTTATTTGAATACGCCTATTGGCAAGCATAATGGTTGGATAAAAGAAATAACGGCCGATAAAATAGTCATTAGCGAAAGTTATATAAATATTAAGGGTGAGAAGAAAGATAAAGAAGTAGTCGTGGAACTCCGTAAAGAGGAGGGATAGCCCCCATGCAGATTAATGATAAGTTCCGCTATTTTTGTTATGCCGTAATCGTTCCTTGTATCTTGCTACTCTTGGCCCCTTGCAGTGTCAATAAAGAGCCATTAGTCAAACCACCTGGCCCGGCTTCACCACCTATATCCGTAGCTAGAAACTCTATCACTAAGGTAGAGGCCAGGGCATTGGCCAGCGAGACCCAGGTAGTTATCCATGCCCGAACCCCACTCACTCATTCTCTCTTCAAAATGACTGATCCCCTCCTCCTCATAATTGATATGGATAATGCCCGTTTCTTGCCCAGCTCAAAGAAGACCATTCCCGTGAATAATGATCTCGTTTCTTATATTACTTTTTTGAATAACGAAAAGAGGAATCTTGCTCGCCTGGAAATCTACCTGAAACAGGATGTTAACCCCACAGTTACTACTCAAGATAATAGCTTGGTGGCTCATTTAACCAGGTCGGTTGCCCAGGTTCCCAGGGCAGAAGTAAAAGAGACAAAGCTACCTACCGCGGCCAAAGATAACAAACAGACTAAAGAAGCGAAAAAGGCAGAAACTCCTCAATATACTGGCCAGAAGATATCTCTTGATTTCCAGGAGGCAGATGTCCATACCATCCTGCGGATTCTGGCTGAGGTAAGTAGACTGAATATTATCACCGGTGGGGAGGTTAAAGGGAAGGTAACTATTCGTTTATTGAATGTCCCCTGGGATCAGGCCCTGGATTTAATATTAAAATCACAAGGCTTAGGCAAAGAGCGGGTAGGTAACGTCATGCGTGTTGCTCCGCTAGAGTATTTCCAGCAAGAGCAAGAAAAGATACTGGCTGCTAAGCAGGCAGAAGCCGCAGCCGAAGAATTAATCACTACTATAATGTCGGTCAACTATGCTACGGCTGAAGAACTCCAGCCCAAGCTGCAACCGTCTCTGAGTAAAAGAGGCAATATCAGTGTCGATGCCCGCACTAATACCCTGATCATAAAAGATATTGAGATAAATACCAAGGAGGTCTTATCACTGGTTAAGGCTCTAGATAAACGTACCCCTCAAGTAGCCATCTATGCCCGGATTGTCGAGGTGAGAAAGGATTTTGAGCGAGATTTCGGTATCCAATGGGGTGGGGGATTTGGGCGGGTAGGAACAGCAGGAGATACTACTGCGGTAGTAAGCGGTGATCGTACCGGCCGCCTGGGCGAAACCGAGACCTCGGTGGAAGGGCGCCGGCCAGGCAATCTGGTGGTTAATCTACCGGCCGCTATTGGTGAAGGTTCTGGCGGGGCATTTGGTTTTGTGATAGACCGAATCTCGGGCAATTCATTCTTTAACCTGGATGCCCAGATTGAGGCTATGGAGAATGCTGGCAAATTAAAAGTAATCTCTGCCCCTCGGGTTACTACCCTCGACAATCGAGAGGCCCTCATCAGAACCGGTTCCAGTATTCCTTTTGCAACAGTATCAGCCGAAGGTACCCAGACTCAACTGATAGACGCTGTGACTGAACTGGCCGTTACACCCCATATAACGGCCGATGGTTATGTGGGTATGAAAATCAGGGCTTCTCGTAACGCCCCTAATACGGCTCTGGCTGTAGCAGGCGCGACTTCAGCCGGGATTGATAAGCGGGAAGCTAACACTGAAGTCCTGGTAAAAGATAGTGATACCATCATTATTGGTGGTATGTTCATCAAGACCGATTCTTTTTCTACGGGTGGTGTCCCTTACCTGAATCGGATACCACTTTTGGGCTGGCTCTTCCGTGACGAATCTATAGCGGATAGGAACGAAGAGCTCCTCATATTTATTACCCCCCGAATAGTCGAGGGCTAGAAATACCCCGAGTCTTCCATTACTAGTTAAATTTATTACCACAAAGACACAAAGAGAAGGGAGACAGAGAGGGGAGAAAGGAGTCGAGCCTTTTCCTATCTCAAACCTCTGTCTTTTCTTAGTGCTCTTTGTGGCTCTGTGGTTCAGTTATGATTACCTTTGCTATCAAGCTATTAGCGGCCTTTGAACTGGGGCTTACGCTTCTCCACAAAGGCATTCATACCCTCTTTCTGGTCCTGCGAGGAGAAGAGAACCCCAGCGGCCTTTGCATCCAGGGCCAATGCTTTATCTATTGGTATATCAGCCCCTTCATTTACCAGGGTTTTTATCATTCGCACTGCCAGCGGGGCACAGCTCATAATACTCCGGGCGATCTTTTTGGTCTCTTCTATTAGCTTATCAGCCGGTACGACCTGATTGGCCAGATTGATCCGTAAGGCAGTCTGGGCATCAATAGGCTCACCGGTCATATTCATCTGTTTTGCCCAGGCGGTTCCTACCCGCTTTGCGAGCCGCTGCACACCACCCCAACCAGCAAATACACCAATCTTGGCCTCCGGTACGCCAAAACGGGCCTTCTCTGAGGCAATAATAAAGTCACAGCCCAGGGCCAATTCCAAACCACCACCCAGACAATAACCATTTACTGCCGCAATCACTGGCTTAGAGAGGTTATTTAGCATAGCAAAGGTCTTCTGGCCACCAGTAACCAGGTCTAAACCACCCAGGGGGTCCAGGTCCTTTACATCTTTGATATCTGCCCCGGAGACAAAGGATTTGTCTCCCGCACCAGTAATGATTAATGCCTTTATAGCATCATCGCCCTCCAGCTCAGTGGCTACTTCACGGAGTTCTTTTAAGGTCTCGCGATTCAATGCATTCAAGGCCTCTGGGCGATTAATAGTAATGATTGCTATTCCCTCTTCTCTGGATACTATCAAATTTTTATGTGCCATCCTCTGCCTCCTTTCTCTCACCGAGGTACTGTAGTGGCAGAGCCTGATACCCTTCGGGTGCTGCTAAGAATGACCAAATGACCCGGAAAGAGTCGAGCAAGCTCGACCACTACAAAATTATTTATCTAAAGGCCTAACTCTTTACCGATGATCTCCCGCTGGATCTGGGATGTCCCTCCACCGATAGATTCACAACGTAGATCCCGGAATACCCGCTGGACGGGATACTCCAGCATATAACCATAACCGCCATGGATTTGCAAGGCATTATTTGTTACCCGGTTAGCCATTTCAGTAGCAAAAAGCTTGGCCATAGATATCTCTTTAACGGCCTTGATGCCCTGGTGATAGAGCCAGGCAGCATAGTAAGTGAGTTGCCGGGCGGCCTCAATCTCCGTTGCCATATCGGCCAACATGTGTCGTATAGCCTGGAATTTGCCGATGGGTTGGCCGAACTGGACCCTCTCCTGGGCATATCTGATAGTATCTTCCAACACCTTCTGGGTCATGGAGACGCAGCGGACTGCGATCAGGAGGCGCTCACCTTGAAAATGATCCATGATCTGATAGAACCCTTCCCCTTCTTTACCCAGGAGGTTGTTTCTGGGGATGCGACAATCTTCAAAGACTAACTCTGCGGTATCGGAAGACCAACGCCCCATCTTCCGCAGCTTTCGCCCCACACTGAACCCCGCCCGCTCTTTATCTACTAGAAACAGACTGATCCCTCTGGTCCCTTTAACCGTCTTATCGGTCTTGGCCGCCAGCATCACACAGTCGGCTATACAGCCATTGGAGATGAATATCTTGGTGCCATTGATGACATATTCATCGCCATTTCGTACCCCCATGGTCTGGATACCAGAAACATCGGAACCAGCATTAGGCTCACTAATGCCTAAGGCAAATAGTTTCTCACCTCTTATTCCGGGGATCAGGTAATGCCGTTTCTGGTCTTCTGTGCCGAGACGATAAATAATGGGGGTGACCATATCTGACTGAACCATAATACTTGAAGTTACACCACCGCTGCCGCACCGGGCCAGCTCTTCGGCAAATATTACCGAGAAGAAAAAATCTACCCCGCTGCCGCCATACTCCTCCGGGAAGCGCAAACCGAAAAAGCCTAACTGTCCCATACGGGGGAATATCTCCCGGGGCATCTCTTCTTTTTCCTCCCATTCGTCTATA
>MHDQ01000062.1 GCA_001803565.1 Nitrospinae bacterium RIFCSPLOWO2_12_FULL_45_22
GATTTAGGCTTTTGATATTGTTTAGGGTTTAGTGCTTGGGATTTAGAGTTTGTTAAGCCGGGTTGCTCTCAGTAAATGTGACAATGTCAAGTTAATCATAAGGTTAAATCCAAAGTTCAAAATTCAGATGCCCAAATATTTGAACTTTGAGCTTTGACATTTGTGGCTTTTATTTATGAAGATTATTTATCGTTCCATCCTCAAAGAGTTAATTTCCTTTTTCTTATTAGGTTTAGTGATCTTTTCTTTCATCCTGCTTTTAGAAAGGATCATTTACCTCATTGACCTAAGCTTTAAGCAGGGAGTTCCGTTCTTAATTACCCTTAAACTTTTAATATATATTTTCCCGACCTTCGCTATATTTACTATCCCTGTTTCGCTGCTGGTAGCGAGTGTTACCGTCTTTAGTCGCTTATCGAGTGATGGTGAGATTGTGGCTTTAAAGGCTTCGGGCTTTAGTCTATATCGGTTGTTAATTCCCGGGGTCATTCTTTCTCTTTTTGTGGCGCTAGTTAATGCCTTTTTTATCCTCTGGGGCCAACCCTGGGGTAATCAGGCCTTTAAGAAAGCCCTATTTCAGTTAGTAGAATCCCAGGCAAATCTAAACCTCAAAGAAGGGGTGTTTAACGATTATCCTGGAGGATTAGTTATCTATGTGAGAGAGATACCATTAGGTGAGGCCCGCTTAAAGAGAGTAGTGATTTCAGATACCAGGGATCAGGAATCTTCCCAGATAATCTTTGGTGAGGAAGGTGTTCTGGTTTCTAATCCTGGTGGAGCAAACCCAGTATTGGCATTAAAAAATGGCTCTATCCACAAAATCTTTGGGGATAAAGGTAAGTATGAGTTGTTGAATTTCTCCTCTTACCAGCTCTCTTTAGGGGGCTATAATATGTGGGACCAGGAAGAAGGTTCTAAGAAGTCTAGCAAGGAGATGACCTTTAAGGAGATCAGAGAAAAGCTGAATGAGTGGGTTCAATCCAAGCCCAGGGACTATCGGGAAAGCAGATATTATTATAAAGTATTGACCGAATTCCACCGGAAATTTTCTTTGCCCTATGCCTGTCTTGTCCTGGGATTATTGGGCATACCTCTCGGGATAAAAAACCAGCGGAGCGGTCGCTCCGGGGGTTTTGCCATCAGTATTGTGGTCCTAACAATCTATAACATGCTCTCGGTAACTAGTGAAGGACTGGCAGAAGGAGGAGGAATCCATCCTTTATTAGCCTTGTGGATCCCTAACCTTATCTTAACCCTGGTGACTGTTTATGTGATATATAAAGTAGGACAGGAACTACCTTTTAAGGGCTTAGAGAGGCTCGTGGAGTGGGTAGAGGAATGGCTGGACAAGTTGATAAAGGGCTTAGAAAGGCCCCTGGGGTGGGGAAAGAGATGGCGGGATAAGTGGAAGAAAAAGAAGGGGTCGGAACCCTTCAGAGGAGTCTCGCAAGGCAAGAATATAACCCCACCAAAACAGGGGTTATATTCTGGGCTATTGGTCCAACCCCGGCTTAAAATCCTGAACCGCTATCTAGCCCGAGAGTATGGGAAGATACTTTTTTTTGGGTTAGGAGCCTTTGTGAGTATATATTTTTTAGTGGAGTTCATCGGCCGCCTTGAAGATATGGCCCACCATGGGACCGAGCTATACTATCTGTTCCTTTATTTTGTTTATAAATTACCGGCTATTATCTACCAGGTATTACCCTTTGCTATCCTATTATCATCTATTGTTACTATAACTCTTCTGGGCCGTAATAATGAGCTGACTGCTATAAAATCTTGTGGCATCAGCCTCTATCGCTTATCCGTACCGCTGCTCATACTAGGACTATTATTCAGTTTTTTCTCCTTCCTGGGCAATGAGTTCCTCCTGCCTTATACCAACCACCAGGCTGATCAGATGTTACGGGTAAAGATCAAGAAGAGGATACCCAGGGGTGTCTTTAAGAATACAAAGATTTGGTATCGTGGAGAAGATAATACCATCTGGCATATTCAACTCTTATCTCCGGCTGGGAAAGTCATGCGGGGTGTTACGCTCTTGAAGTTTGATGAGCAGGAGTGGCTGAAAGAGAGAGTGGATGCCGATAGGGTTGAATGGAAGGACAAAAGATTTATGTTTCTTTCTGGCTATGCCAGAAATTTTAGCCCAGATGGTTCTATGCAGAGCCACTATTTTTCCCAGAGAGAGGTTTATTCTACTGAACAGATAGAGGATTTCCGAATAGTACAGAAAACGCCGGAACAGATGAGTTTTAGGGAATTATATGGCTTTGTTCAGAAACTGAGGATTAATGGGTTTGATGCCACGGCATATACCGTAGATATGCATTCCAAGCTTTCTCTACCCATGGCGTGCCTCATTATGGTCATTGTGGGGATTCCTTTTTCGCTCCGTTCTTCCCGGAGTGGAGGGTTGCCTTTGGGGATAATCTTTAGCCTCTTCCTGGGATTTGCCTATTGGTTGCTTTATTTTATTGGTATCTCCTTAGGCCATGCTGGCCGCCTTCCTCCCTTGGTAGCGGCATGGAGTACTGATATCCTCTTTTTGGCAGTAGCGATCTATCTTATTCTGAGCGATAGACAATAACAGGCGTGTCCGTGATGCGTGCCATCGTGTCCGGAAACGGACACGGATTACGGCCACGGTTTACGCTTAGTAGAGGCTGGCCCGGGCTATTTTCCCGGTGCCGGTCTTGGGGAGATACTCCCTAAATTCAATCAGGTCGGGGATCTTAAAATCAGCCAGGTGTTCTCGACAGTAAGATTGGATGTCCTTTTTCGAGAGCTTGTGTCCAGGTCTGGGTACTATGATTGCCTTGACCCGTTCTCCGCGCATGAAATCTGGCACCCCAATGACGGCTACCTCTCCTATCCCTGGGTGCTTCAATAGGCATTCTTCTATCTCTGCGGGATAGACATTCAATCCTCCGGTGATAATCATATCCTTTCCCCGGCCTACAATATAGAGATAATTGTCCTGGTCAAACCTCCCTAGATCGCCACTATAAAACCAGCCATCTCTAATCACCTGGGCAGTGGCCTCAGGGTTATTATAATAGCCTTTCATGACCTGTGGTCCCTTGATAATAACCTCTCCTACCTCACCCGGTGGCAGGACGTTGCCTTTTTCATCCACTACTCGTATTTCTACCCGAGGGACGGGTTTACCGGCACTACCCAGCTTCTTTTCCCAGTCTTCCAACGATACTAAAGTTACTATAGGAGAAGTTTCAGTCAATCCGTATCCCTGTAACACCTTTACTCCGGGATATCTATCCTTAAACTCCTCCATGAGGACCAGGGGTACTGGTGCACCCATCATGGCAATAAAGCGTAAACTGCTGGTATCATAATGCCGTTCCCGGCTTACTTTTAACAGGGCCTGGAAGATGGGGGGCACGCCATGAAACCAGCTTATCCTGTGCCTTTCTATTGCTTCCAGTATAGTTTCGGGCCGGATGGTATCCAGGATAACCAGGGTACTACCTAGCAGGATCAGTTGGTTGATAAGGATCGGGCCAGAGATATGGGACATGGGTAGCAAGATGGCATTGATGTCGTCTTCTGTTACCCCAAGCGGTGCCATAGTCTCCGGGAAGCAGTCTAGATGATCAAAGGTTAAGACCACCCCTTTGGGGCGGCCAGTAGTGCCTGAAGTATATAGGATTAAGGCATCATCACTCCCCTTAACTTTTATATCCCAGTTTATTTCCGCAGGGTATTGGATAAGCTCTTCATAACCAAGGGTATTGCCATCCCATTTCTGGTTAGTCCCCACCCCAATTACTTTCAGGAAATCCTTTAACTCTTTCTCTAGCTCCCTGACTAAGCCCAAGGAAGAATGGTGGGCTATCAGGGTAGAGACTCCCCAATCCCTGATGATAGAGCTGATCTCTTCTTTAGTCAATCGTATATCTAATGGGATTGCTACGCTCCCCATCTGCACAACCGCCAGATAAGCAACAGCAAACTCTGGACAGTTGGGCAGCAATAAGGCCACTTTATTTTTCTGGCTAACCCCGTGTTCTCTTAAAGCCCTGGAAAGAGAAGCGGCTTCGGTTTTGATCTGTTCAAAACTTAGTCTCTGATTCCGATAAATTATAGCGGTCTTGTGGGGCAGCCGGCTGGCAGTCTCTTCCAAGGTCTTCCGTATATCCATGGGTCTTTCCCTCCGTTAGCTAAATATCTTATTCCCCTCAGCCCGCCAATATAAAACTGGTTACTGTTGGCAAAGAAGGTTAACTAGCCGCCTCCCAATGCGGAGAGGACAGATAGCTGATCCTGGTGCTTAAGGACAGTGGTGCTATCTGAGAAGTAATTTATTCTATCCCCGTTAAGTAAAATTACCCAGCCCGCAGGGAATTCGTCTTTGACTTTAGCAAAGAGTTTTATCTTTAGCTTTTTGTCAATGAGGCGAAAGATTTCGGCCAGAGGAGTCTCCTTTTGGATCTCCAGCGAGAAGCTCTCCTTGAGAAATTTTTGGGCGAAGATGCCCCGGATATTGACTTCTATTTCGTGGGACATGGGTATATTCGTATCACTTTACGGCTACCATATCGCCTACCAATTCCTTCAAGTCTAGTTCCTGTAATGCTTCTTCTGAAGGTATGCCACTTATAGGGTCCCAGCCCTTCTCTAAATAAAAATTCTTTGTCAAGGTGTTTACATCAACAGTGATCCCCTTTATAGAGCCTGCTGTCAGAGGAGGAACCCCAGCAGCGCGGGGTGGCAACTGAAAATCCTTTGGTAGTAGCCCTTCTCGCAGGTTAAAGCAGTGGCGTAAAGTATGGATTCGATTACCGATCTTTAATGCATCATCAAAGGTGAGATTCCATCCGGTTACGGCATTGATCATTTCTACTAACGGAAGGTCTTGATACATAAGGGGATAGAACAGACACATACCAGCACAGTTTATGACATGCATATAGTTACTTTGTAGTGTATGGAGCTTCCCCTTGTTTTCATAGTCATAGCGTTTGATTTCGGGGATATTATAGCGGGCATAAAAGTCTGGCTTAAGGAAACCCATCTCGAAGAAGGCTGCCCCTCCTTGAGTATGGCGGGCGGGGGTAGGGTCGGCACAATAAGTGGTAGCAAAGCTGGGGCTGAGGCGAGGGTCGTGCATAGGTAGTTCCTGGCCGGCTACATGGATGGCATACTGTTCTGATCCCTTACCGATCTTTTGGGCAGCTACCCGCACCCCATCGGCAAAGATATCCCCGATGCCATCTCGTTCGCCCATTCTTTTTAGTAACTGTATAACTGCCTCATGGTTGCCCCACGTCAGCTCCAGGCCATCAGCTTGAGCCTTTGAGAGAGCCCCCTTCTCAAAGCATTCTATGGCAAAGGCAACCGTTACTCCAGCAGAAATGGTATCAAAACCGTATCGGTTGCATAAATCATTGGCCATAATGATAGATTCCACATTATCATTCAGGCACATAGCACCGAAAGAGGCCAGGGTTTCATATTCTGGCTTATGGCCATGAGGCAAGGCATACCTGCCCTCTTTTACTTCCATAATACCACCACAGGCCACGATGCAGTTGGCGCAGGCAAATTTTTTTACCTGATACTTAATTACATTATCATCGCTGATCTTAGAGGATTTCTTGGCCATAGAAAAATCCTGATAGGCAACCCCTAGCCAGTTCTTTAATGGGGCATCCTGCATCTCACACGAAACAGCAGTTAGGCCAGCAGTGCCATAGTCGTGAAACAATTGATTTACCGCCTTAACATCAGGTGGAGGCAGAGGGACCTTTAGACGGATCATGAGGGGCAAAAGGGGTTTTAATATCTTGGCCAAAAAGTCTTGAAACTTAGTAGGCCTAAGGGCCAATTGTTCCCGGATCATCTTGTTTAGCTCTTTCAGTCTGCCTTCATCGGCAATAGCGGTCTTCTCCTTTCCTCTAACAGCCAGGGCCTTAAGATTTTTGGAACCCATAACTGCGCCTAAACCCGAGCGGGCCGCTGCCCTCCCTTTGTCATTGATTATACAGGAGATAAGGGATAGCTTTTCTCCGGCAGGGCCGATACTGGCTATTTTTAACTGGTTGTCTCCTAATTCCTGGCAGATTTGGTCTTCGGTCTCATTAGTATCTTTACCCCATAGATGGCCAGCATCTCTTAGTTCCTTGGAACCATTACCCAGGTAGAGATAAACCGGTTTAGGAGATTTACCCGTAAAGAATATGGCATCGTAGCCAGTGCTTTTCAAAGCCGGTGCTAGATAGCCACCAGAATTGGCATCTCCCCAGGTGCCGGTTAGGGGAGATTTAGCTACGACAGTGTATCTGCCACAGCCCAGGGCACCGGTATGATTTAATGGTCCGGTAGTAAAACCCAGGATATTATCTGGTCCCAAAGGGTCTACACCAGGTTTCAACCGTTCATAAAGATATTTTACCCCTAAGCCATATCCTCCTAGAAACTTTTGGTATAACTCAGTGGGGACCTCTTCTTCCCTCAGTTCCCTGGTGGTCAAATCTACCCAAAGAATCTTACCTGTATATCCTTTCAATCTTTCCTGTGCCATGGCTTCCCCTCCTAAAGTAACCTACTAAACCCCAGTATACCCGTTTCCGCTCGGGACTTAAAAATTGCCCCCAGCTTAACTAAGGTTAATAAATAAGTCAAGGATATTTTGTTCGGGAGGTTGCCCAAAAATTTATTCCTGGGGATAATTGTGACGTTAGCGAAGGAAGGAGCTAACCGCAGAGTACGCAAAAAGCCGTCAGGCGTTAGTAGTAAGGCGTAAGGCGATAACTCCTCACCCCCTTACGCCTCACTTCTTACTCCTTACGCTGTACGTATCTTTGTGTGCTCTGCGCCCTCTGCGGTGCATAATCTCAGGAGTTAATTGAGGCAAACATTAGCAAATATTAACGGATTTTCTAAGACCATCCCTGACCCGTTAACCACGGCCCTTAACGGATCTTCTGCTACAATAAAGGTACGACCAGTCTCCTGGGAGAGGTAGGTGTCCAACCCCCTCAGGAGAGAACCGCCACCAGCCAGCATGATACTATCTTGTTGGATATCTGCGGCTAGGGCCGCGGGGATGTGCTCTAAAGCCCTGATAATCAACTCAGCAATGGCCTTTAGCGGCCTCTTGAGCCCCGCTCTTATCAGTTCATTGTCTATGGTAACCGATTTAGGCAAATCTGTTACCATATCCTTTCCCCTTACTGTGGTCTCTAGTTTTTCTGGTAAGGAAATGGCCGAGCCTATTTCTTTTTTTATTCTCTCTGCCTCAAGGAGGCTGATAACAAGGTTGCATTTTTGCCGGATATGCTGTTGGATAGCCTCATCCATCTCGTCACCGGCTATTTTTATGGCCTCCCAATGGGCTATCTCAGATGAGGCTATGACCGCTACTTCCGTAGTCCCACCACCAATATCAACGATCATATGGGCGGTTGCTTCCTGAACCGGTATCTTTGCCCCTATAGCGGCTGCCATGGGTTCAGGGAGAAAATAGACTTTTCTGGCCTTACAATGCTGCGCTATCTCCCGGATAACCCTCCTCTCATACTGAGTAATGGCCGAGTGGACACAGATGAGCAGCCTGGGTTTTAGGAAGGCCTTCTTTTTTATGACCTGCTTCATGAAGGATGAGACCATCTGCTCTGTGCTGTCATAATCGGCTATACTTCCATCTTGCAGTGGCCTTATAGTCTTTATATAATCTGGGGTCTTCCCAAACATATCCCTGGCTTCTTTACCCACTGCCCTAATAGAGGAATCCCTTTCTGATATTGCTACCACGGAAGGCTCATCCAAGACCACCCCCTTTCCCTTAATATAGATGAGGGTATTGGCAGTACCAAGGTCTAGTGCTAAATCATCGTAAAAGAT
>MHDQ01000063.1:0-5855 GCA_001803565.1 Nitrospinae bacterium RIFCSPLOWO2_12_FULL_45_22
CAGGTTAAGTCACCACGAGGACCTGGTGGTGGTGGTGGTGGTGGTGGATTTGGCGGCCGTTCATCACGTGGAGGAGGTAGTGGTGGTGGCGCCGGCAGTAAAGGCAGACCCCCAAGAAGGAACTTTTAGGCCTATCCACACAAAAATAAAGGCCCACAAAAATAAAGGCCCGCAGGATAAATCCTGCGGGCCTTATTTTTTTAAAATACATCAATATTACTTGTGTTCCCCTGCTGGTGCCTGTTCTGCAGGAGCTGCCGGTGCCTGTTCTGCAGGGGCTGCTGGCGCTTGCTCTACTGGTGGAGGCGGTGCCGGTTGTTCTTTCTTCTGGCAAGCAGTAAAACCGATCATCCCTACCATGGCCAGGGTTAATAGCATTAATAATCCCTTTTTCATCTGTTCATTCACCCCCTTTCTTTGTTTAAATTTCTTTTTCATTTCCTTATTATTGAATAATATCTTTGTATATTCAGATTACATTATTTCGTTGTTAACGATGGGATCACACTATTAATGATTTCCACGAGACACACAAATTATATGTGCTTACTTTGGCAAGTTCCATGTGTGGGAAACATAACATCTTCATCTTCGTATTCAAAATACCAGTGCAATATTAAACATGAAATAAAAACTAATGTCAAGACAAATAACATTCAAATAACATTTACACTCTTTCCATGTCGCAGGAATATGAGTTTAAATCCTTTAACATCAGCACTAATACACCTTTTTACAGCCTCCGTGTAAATCTTTCCCGATATAGTATATTCTTTAATCTTATCTGCTATTTCATGTTCAGAAACCCTGTCTGTCTTGTAGTCTGCGGCGTATATATTGCCGCCATGCTTATAGACAACATCAATGACGCCTTCCATAACCTGCCCATCCCAGGGTATTGTAAACGGAATCTCTCTTCCTGAAATCTCTGCTCCCTTTAACTCCTGCCAGGCGGATGACCCTGAGAATGTTTCAAACATTATTTCAAGTTCAGATATAATATCTGACGAGGGGGGAAACGGCATAAACTTGCTGCAGGCATCTTCAACCGCTGCCTTAAACAGCGATGTGTCTTTCTCAAAGTCCCAGTGCTCGAGAATATAATGTGCAATGTTACCTATAATCAGGGACCGTTCTCCTGATAAGATTTCAGAAACTTCAGACTTCCCCTTTTTCTTAGGAGTACCGGCAGCCGTCTTTTCAAGCCATGATGGTGTTATAAAAAGACGTTTATCTTTCATCGTCCTGAAATCTTTGTCTCTTCTATCCCATAGATCCGAAAGTTCTTCTATTTTCTCTGTAGTGGTTATATCTCCGTTCATCCTGATCTCTTTTTTAGAAATTCCGGGAACAGTGCATAATGTATAGTCAATCACGTTCTGTTTAATTATTCCTTCATCTATCCTGATTTCATTAACCGAACTGTCTCCTGCTGAAACTCCGGCTGAATCCCTGATCATTGAAAGAAAACTTCCCCTGTAAATCCTTTTACCCAGGATGCCGGACAATACAAGGCATTCTCTGGCCCTGGTCATTGCAACATACAGAAGCCTCTTTTGCTCCTCCTCCTGTCTCGTCTTTTCCTTATCCTGAAGCATAATGGCAGCATTATTCCCATAGTCTGCTATCCTTATGCCTATTACACCACCTGACCAATCATACATGACACTTGCGGCATCCCTTCCCCTGTTCGGGGTACCATGGATGCCGCCCACAACAACCACAGGGAATTCAAGTCCCTTGGCCCTGTGAATGCTCAATATCCTCACCGCATCAATCCCCTCTTCGGAAAGAAGGCTCTCCCCTTCTTCCTCCCTGACGGCAATCTTCTTTTCCAACAATGCCGTAAATCCTTTAAGTGTCAGATTTGATTTATCACTCATCGTCTCTGCAATCTTATATATCTTGCGCAGGTTGGCTACAGACTGTTCGCCGTTATATGAAGAAGCAGCAAGCTCAAGGACGGGCGAATTGTCAAATATATAATGGATAGCCTCCGGAACAGGTATTAATGAAACATTATCAGCAAGGACCTTAAGAAGGGTGAATAATGCCGGTTTCTCCCCTTCAACACGATAGTCAGGCAATGATAACCTGCTTAACTCATAAAGTTCCCTGTCTGACATACCGCCTAAGGGAGAACGCAGCACACCCGCTAAGGCAATTTTGTCCCATGGATTATCCAGTACCCTGAGCAGGTTCACAAAATCTATCACCTCCTGAGTACCGTAGAAATGCCGGTCACCCTCAACTATATAAGGTATTTGAAGGCGTCTCAGTACATCAAGATACTCATGCACTTGAGTAAGCTTAGGGAGCAATATGGCAATATGCCGCGGCGAAACAGGCGCCTCATTACCATCTGAATCTGATATGACCTCTTTTCCGATCATCTCTTCCTTAAGAAATTTCCCTATTGCTATGGCCTCCCGTTCTACAGCCTCTGTTGAATCATTCTCATCCTCATGACGGGTATCCACTAATCTTAGTTCTACCCTTTGAACAGGTTTCAAAGCTTCATGCCCCGGACAGGCGATTATATCAACATATTCAGGCTGGAGATGATCCCGTGCCCTTATAATCCGCCTGCACATGGAGTTAACCACATTAATTATCCCATTATTACTTCTGAAATTGGTGGAAAGATTTGCTATAACTCCGCCCTGCTCTACTATCATGTCAACTACCTTATGATATGCCTCAATATCAGCCCCGCGGAATGCATAAATTGATTGCTTGGGATCTCCAACTATGAATATCTTACCAGGCGTAAGCTTTATCCCGCGCCAATCTGTTTCATGTTTTCCCTCTATCTCAGCAAGATACAGGATTATCTCATACTGCAATGGGTCTGTATCCTGAAATTCATCAACAAGAATAGACTTAAAATGATTTTTCAGATAGTTGCGTATATTCAGTTTATTTTTAAGGAGATTACAACAGAAGGACAGAAGGCCATCAAATGATGTATTTCCTGAAATAACAAACTTTCTTCTGAATGAGGAAGCAAAAGGGAGAATGAGTTCAATCAACTTCTGTATAAATGAATCATCGGCAGTGGAAAGGCCCTGTGCAATTGATACGATCCGTACCGCTTCATTATAATCGTTTTCAAGCCAGTCCCTGGGGCTTTTTGTTGGAATATTATCATTGAAGTAAGACACATGGATACCCGCAGACAAGTCATTTAATACATCTATTGTTTTTCGAAGAAGGTCGTGCATCTTAACCTTCCTGACACCCTCATACTGATCTAACAGCGCTTGTGCCTTATTCCTCTCCTGCCCTAACCAGCTCAGTAATTTACTGTTTAACAGCTCCCGGCTTATCTCATTTTTTAAGGATGAAACCGGTATAGTTTCTCTGCACAAATCTTTCGCAAGTATCTCTACCTTGTCCAGAGAGACTTTCCTGAGTATATCTTTCCATGTTTCTCCATGAGGAGGATTGGAAGATAACTCCATGTCAAGCCACTCCTCCCATTCACGTTCAAAATGTTCATCAAACAGTGAACCATCATCTTCCTCAAAATCTGGGTCAAGCCCGGCCTCCAATGGATACAGCCGGAGAATATGTCCGGCAAAACCATGAATAGTACCTATCTGCGCCTTTTCCATGTTATTGATTGCATTTGAAGCCCTTTCTGCAATCTGATTCAAGCTCAGGTTGTATCTGTGCATGATGTCACAAAGCAATTTGTCCTCATAGGAGGTCTTTTCATCTGAAAATCCCTTTGTAACCCTGTCAATAAAATATTGCAGCCTCCCCCTCAGCCGTATCTTCATCTCATTTGCAGCCTTCTTTGTAAATGTGATGGCTATGATGTCAGTAATCCTGAGAGGTTCAGGTTCACGCATTAATAGATGCGTTATACGGTCCACAAGCAGGGTGGTCTTACCGGTACCAGCCCCGGCTGTTACTACCACATTTTTGTCAAAGGTCGTAACGGCAAGCAGTCTGTCTTTATTGTCTTGTAGTTCTTTCACTCGAAAATCCCTATTTTTTTCTTTCTCAGGTCTCTGTATGCTTTAGTAATCTTATCATCCTTCTTTGCCCGCAATCTCGTTGGAAAATGGTTCTTCCTGCATATTGTTGAATAGTCACAACTCTTGCAATAATTACCCGGCAGAATAAAAAAGAGGCCGTCTCTTATACCTTCCAGCAATAGCTTGATTGTGCTTTTTATATATTCACCAAGACCTGATTGCCAGCAATCACCCGGAAAGTCCCTCGATCTATCTTCAACCTTCTCATCATTCGAGTTAGGCCAGTTAGGCGCTAAATAATAGAACCTCACATCCTCGCATAAGGGATTCTCTATACCCTCTTTATCCTTCAGATACTCCGCTGCCATTAAAATATACATGGGGGGCTGGAGTATCTGCCCTCTGACAGCCGCAGTTATAATATCTTTGTCCTCAGACCTGGCAGAAGCGCCCATCTTGAACTTGTAATCTATAATCCTGAACCGGTCATGATCTTTCTTTATATCCATCCTGTCAAGGTAACCGTGAATAGGTATGTCGTTAATACTATCCCCATGAAAAGTCACAGTTAAGTGACCTTTGACGCCGGCCTCAAAGATATGGGGTTGGAATCCGGAAACAGACAACTCCTGAAGATCCTTATCAATTAGATCCTTCAGGAGCGACAAGAACCTTTCCTGCTCTATCTCCCAAATTACAGGATACCCCACACTATAATTTTGCTCAAATTCAGCAAATTCAGCGGATGCTGCATCTTTAAGACTTACTGCGACATGAAAGTCCCTGGCCATGCTATATCCTGAATAAAACCTTTTCAATATACTATGACAGATGTTCCCTGCATCAACAGGGTGTATCTCAAAAATAGTCTCCGGCCTTTCTATTTTATTAAGGCCAAGCAGATGGCGGGCAAAATATGAAAAGGGACATCGGGCAAACATCTCAAGAGAAGTAGGAGAAATACCCCGTTCCATAGAATGACTCCAGTACTCTTCTGCCGGTCCTGTTATCCCGTCAAACTCAGTAAGTCCTGACTTCATCTTTTCATGTTGTGCAATGCTTTTAGTTCCATGATAATACAACTTAGAGTTCAAGTTAAACTTTAGCATTATACCGGTAGGATCTGTGTCCTCAAGGATAAGTCTTGTAGATAACTCATGAGGGGTAAGGAAGGAGTAATCATACAACTCAGCTATTGTAAATTTATCGCTAAGCCTTCTTGGTATCCTATACTCTTTCACAGGATACGCCATTTTAACTTCAGATATGTACCACGAAGGGATCTTCGTCTCACCTGAGTCATCCGTCCTCTGGTAAGAGATATATAACCTTTCTTTTGCAGAGTTAATGAGCAGGTAAAACAAGAGTTTTTCCTCTTCAAAGCCGCTAAGCTTCTCTGTAATCTTATAACCCAGGACACGCTCCATCACCTGCCGTACAGAATCTCTGAGCAAAGGATCCTCCCTGATGTTTCTCGGAAAGGTCTTTTCATTCATGCCGATAACGAATAAAACCCGGAACGGTATGGCACGGGCAGCCATTGCATCAAGAACCTGAACTCCTGCGATATCTTTATCACAAACCTTATACTCCATGTTCTCCAAACTTCGACTGAATGTACTGATAAATTCAGACAGTGTAACTTCAGCGCTGACCAACTCAAGACTCCGCAGGGATGAAAGCGCCTCTATTACAGAGCCTGCCGCATTAAAATAATCCCTATCAGAACCTTCTGCTTCAGGATACTCCGTACCTGAACTATCGATATCAATATATTTCCTGATTAAGACCGTAAAACTCCCCGCATAACCGCTCCAGGAGCCTTTAGGAGGAAGAGAACTGAAATCTTCAATCAGAGAGGTTACAAGA
>MHDQ01000063.1:5871-6120 GCA_001803565.1 Nitrospinae bacterium RIFCSPLOWO2_12_FULL_45_22
TCTCCTCACCGCTGACCATTGCTTCAGGTTCATCTTCCTTCTCAGTTTTTCTAAGGACAAGACCATCCTTAAGATACTTATCAAGTCTGTCCCATTCTTTCTGTCCTTTTGATATGCCTGTCAGGCGTGTAACCACATCCCATTTATCAGGTCTTGGCTCTGCATTCTCAGGACAAAAGGACTTGATCTTCTTTTGGCAACAATGAGATGACGCAATATCTATAATATCTGCACGCCTGTAATCATTTT
>MHDQ01000063.1:6219-6812 GCA_001803565.1 Nitrospinae bacterium RIFCSPLOWO2_12_FULL_45_22
TTCTCTTAATGATGTGAACATATTCATTAATATCTCTTGCTGCAACCCCAATCTCTGAGAAAGAGTACCCATCCTCTTCCACTAACCTTAGTATTGTTTTCGCCGCCACAGCGACTTCATCCTCCATTCCTGAGGTATTTATTATTGCAAGGGATGATTTAACAGGAAAGAGGGTCTTACTATTTGCATACAAACTATCCGCATCCGGACATCGTATAACCTTTGAATAATTATTCATCAACCCCTGGATGAAGGAATCATAGAATCGCCTTGTAGATGAAAGCGCCGGTACATCCTCTGCATGCGGAAAGAATATAGTTACGGGATAGTGCTGAACAATAGCACGCATCAGATCATACTGGACCTGAGTAAGGTCATAAAATCCATAATAAATTATCCCGTCAAATTTCCTGAGATATGCAGATGATGGTACAACCTCTGAAGCCATATCAGGAAGGTCTGAGTAGTCAATGATAGACTTATCTCTTTTTCTGAGAAGGAATTCTTTATATATGACCAACAGGGCTATTATCTTCTCATAATCCTCCCCGTCAAAAAGCCCATCCCTGATGGCCTCTATCATATTATCAGGC
>MHDQ01000063.1:6895-7707 GCA_001803565.1 Nitrospinae bacterium RIFCSPLOWO2_12_FULL_45_22
GTTAGTCTCTGATGCGTCTGTTCCAAGTATATGGCGTATCATTTCTGTAAAGAAAAAGTCATCACATATCATGTGACTCATCTTCTGACTCATCAGGCCATATTTCTCTTCATAAAGTTTCAGAGATAATGTGTGAAATGTAAGAAAGTGGACGCCCATAAGACACATTCCACGCTCTATTGTAAGGAGGGTCTTAAGGCGTTTCCGGATATGGTCTGACGGGGTTACTATTGCAATCTGTGATAGTTGGTCTTTCTTCTTAATCTCTGCTATATGCTGACACAGCGCATCTTCCAGATCCGGGTGGAAATTACCAAGGTATACGTTTAACATGAGGTTGTATTGCTTAGTGCTAATTTATTCTGCTGCCTGCTGCCTGAACTATCCGCGCAGTTTCCTGGTAATCTCAACCAGCCTGTCAGCCATATGCCTTGCAACAACAAGGTCGGTATCATTCGGCTCACCGGAAGACAGCGCCCCATAGTATGAACCTGATTTATATAGCTCCTTCACATTACCGGGGATGCCAACTATAATCATCCCATGCGCCATGAAGGTAGGATACATGGAAAGGAGAGTTGCCTCCTGTCCACCGTGTACCATTTCTGCTGACGAGAAGGCAGACACTGCCTTACCAATCAATGTCCCTTCCATCCAGAGTTTCCCTGACTGGTCCCAGAAGTTTCGCATTGGAGCAGCCATATTACCAAACCGTGTTGGTGTGCCTACAATAAGACCATCCATCCACACCAGGTCCTCCACTACTGCATCAGGGATATCTGACATCTGACTGTAAATAGCCTTCCATTCAG
>MHDQ01000064.1 GCA_001803565.1 Nitrospinae bacterium RIFCSPLOWO2_12_FULL_45_22
CCTTTCAGATAAACCTCGCTATCAATATCTATCGGTCTCGATTCTCTGATCTTACCATTCAGGGAGAAGCCCCCTTCTGCTATACCGCCCAATTTGTATTCTGCTAAGAAAGGGAATAGGGTAGCTGAGCCGGCTAGATCATAAGGGGTGAAGTCCATATCCGCCTGAACCATGGGGTCTTTAAATTGGGAGACCCCCAGGGTACCCTTTAAATTCAGTTTATCCAGCCACACTTCTAGCCTTTTGAACTCCAATACATCTTTATCTGTAACCATGCTGAAATCTGCTTTAAAGGGGACATGGGTAGTCTTTTGAAAGAGATGGGGGTATTCAATATTGTTCTCACTTAAGTCCAGACCCCCCATGATTCCTATTTTGTTCAGGGACCCTGCTATCTTTAGCGTGCAAGAACTCCTTCCTTCTATGGTCAAGTAGGGCAGCGGATAGATCCGAGAAATGATTTTGGCAGGAAAGAAGGCGGGCGAGTTTAGGGTTATGTCCAGGTAGGGTAATTTCCTTATTTCTTTTAATACGCCATGAGCATTTACTGATACTATTTCCGCGGCAGACAAACTGACTCTTTCCAGCTTCAGAACGTCCTTCAAATAATTCCAGGATGTATTTCCTTGAAGGGTTAATTTAACTAAGTCCTGGTCAGCGCCTTTCCCCTGGTATACTGTATGGAAAAGCTCCATCTGCCCCAGGAGCGCTAAATCGTTGCTTAGGCTACCTTTCACCTGTAGGTCAGCATTGATGGTAGCCGGAATGAAATGACGAAAGCTTCTATTTTTAAAATAAGGAGAAAAAAGGGCCGGGCTAAGATTATTTAATTTTATCTCTATATCCAGAGTGGTCTTTTTAAGGTCTAACTGGCCTGGTGGGGGAATAATTTCTCCTTTAAGAGAGATACGGCTTTTTTTTAGAGGATAAGGGTCAGCGCTTAAATCCAGCTTAATACCCTTACCGCCATTTGGGGCCTTAAGGGATAGGTTGAGATTATCAAAGGTAGTAGTGAGGGGCTGTGGTTGGTTGATTTTATGATCAATGAATCTAACTTTCCCCTGGCGAATTTTTATCTTTTGAGGCAAAAAGGTAGCAATGGCTGTTGACGGGCCAGGTGGCTGAGGCTCGTACAGAGCCAGGAGGGAAGCGACTACTATCCGCTTCTTTGGTTTTCTTTCGGATTTTATCTTTCTAGCTAATAGATCATCAATACTATATTGTCCGGTTGGGGCCCTCTCAATAAGGATTTCCGGTTCATCTAAAACCGCTCTCTGTACTCTTATCTGCCCCCTAAAAAGGGGTAGTAATTTAAAACTCAGTTGGCACCTTTTGATCTTTATGAAAGGCCCCGGCAGAAAACCCGGCCGGTTATCTATCTGTAATCCTTGTAACTCTATCCCTAAACCGCCCAGTATAGTAAGCCGTATATCCTCTAACTCGACCTTTCGATTAAACTCCGTTTCTAATCTGGCTACTATTACCCCTTTATATTTATTCAGATTTATTAGCCGGGGGGCAACGGCAGCCAATAGTATTAATATGAATAATACTACAGCTCCTGCTATAATAATCTTTCGCTGCAAGATTGTGCTTTTCTCCTTCCTGTGCCCTTTGTTCATTGTTCGTTACCGCAGGCTACAGATGGCAGACTGAGGTCATTAATGGGTTGGCATATTTTGGGTTAATAATTGAGGTATGGCGGAAAAGTCTTCAGCTACCAGGATACCTGCCTCTAGAAATGCCTGGACCTTTCCCCTGGTAGTGCCGCGATTCCCCTCCACCATAACGGCCGCATGGCCAAATCTTACCCCCGACATGCTATCGGCAAACCTTCCAGCAACAAAGGCCACAATAGGTTTGGCAACCTTATTGGCTTTAACATATTCCGCCAGATCCTCTTCGGCAGTACCGCCCGGCTCGCAGAAGATCACTACGCCATGGGTTTCAGGGTCTGCCTGGAACAAAGGGATCAGGTCTACAAAGGTAGAACCAATAATAGGATCGCCACCCACGCTTATACAAGTGCTCTGGCCTAAGCCATTTAGAGTGAGCAGATTAGCAATCTCCGTCGTCATACCCCCACTGCGGGATATAATACCGATATTGCCGGGCGAATAGGCCCTCTTCACATCCTCTGCCCGGCCGCCTATCATCCCTAGCTTGGTCTTATGAGGACAGATAAGGCCGAGAGAATTAGGGCCGATGATCCGGCTTCCTAACTTATGGCCATGAGTGATTATATCTACCACATCTCGCCTCGGTATTCTCTCAGTAACAATCACTAAGAGCTTTATGCCATTGTCCAGGGCCTCAAAGGCTGCCCCACGCACAAAAGCGGGTGGGACAGAGATGATGCTGGCGTCTACCCGTTCATTCTTAGTTATCTGTCTCACACAGTCATAGACCGGCACGCCATGAACCTCCCAGCCCCCTTTGCCAGGCGTTATACCACCAACTACCTTTGAACCATAATCTAAGAGGTCCCGGGTAAAAGTGACTGCTTCCCGTCCGGTAATGCCCTGGATAATCATCCGGGTATCTTTGTCAGCAATGATAGCCATACCATTTTTATAATAGCATAGAGTAGGTCATAATAAAACTCAAGTTTGAGACGACCAGAGAGGAGAGATACAGGGGGAGGATAGAGTTGGTAACAGTTGTAGGAGAAGGCTTAAATGTGACAAAGTTAATTTATATTTAGGACGCAGATATATTCAGGGATCAGGAATCAGGGGCCAGGGATCAGCTCCATTTTTGACAACCGATCCCTGAACCCTGACCCCTGGTCAGTTCTGCGTCCAATAAGGAAATTTTAAGGTAAGGGCTCATGCTCTTTGGAGACGGCAAACTCCATCCCTTCTCCATGACACACCCGGCAAGATTCTCCATAGCGGCTAGAGGTCATCAGGTCTGCATGGGCAATAGTATCTATGGCGTCATGGCAGGCGATACAAACCGCAGTAGTGGGCTTTACTCGAACAATCTCCCTACCTGACTGCGTAACTACGGTATCCCGCACCCCACTGGATAAAGGCAATAGATAAGAATTACCTTCATGGCAGGTATTGCACTGGCGTCGGTCGCCAGGAAAGACTACCTTGGAATACTCGTGGGGTGTATTGCCGAATCCATAGACAATAAAGGGCTTTTGCGCTAATTCCTCGCCGGTATGGAGCCTGTGGACTAATACTTTATAATGCACTGACTCGGGAGGCATCTTATCGGCTGGTCTTCTCCCTTCATCGGTCTGGTCGGGGTTATGGCAGATCACACAATATTCCGTATTGTTCCGTAGGCGACCATGCAATTCCAGCCGGTCATGGCAGGCATTATTACAGTTCTTGGTAGCAACTACGGTACGGCGGGCCTGGGGTGAGGGATCGGTTATAGCCACATATTTCACCACATTATCCCCGGTCTCAAATACTTCTTTTCCATTTACTTTAGTACTCTTCCGGCCCTCTATCCCTACAGCATAGGTCCCCGAGGCAGTACCAGGCAATGCTTTACTAAAGGTATAGGAGATATTGCCCTGGCCATCAGGGCCAGAGGAGTTCTGTCCAGTCACGGCCTCTCTTACCCACCAGCTATATTCGGTAGTAGGCCCACCAATAGTAAGCCCTACGGTAGCGAGATCAGCCGTACCCAGGTTCTGAGTGCCCCGCTTAATCTTGAAAACTACTGTTGGGTTCTGACCGGGCTTGGCATTCGTTATACTGACAATCTCAAACTCTAATTTAGTCAGTTGCTTAGACTTCTCCGGGATAGTATGAGCCCCAGCCACTGAGAGATCAAATTCATCCCCATCGGACTCGTGACAGAAGGTGCATTGATCATCAGTACGGGCACCACCGGGGTGTTTCTCACCGGTAGTAAAGTTTAGATCGTCATGGCAAGCGCCACAGGCTGCGGCTGAAGGCCTATCCGTGTAATTATCTGCCTGATCGGCATTGCGGTGGCACTTGGTACAGTTGCGAATATCCTGCGGGAAGACTACCTCGGAATAATCGTGTACGCTCTGCCGGAAGCCTATAATTTGATAAGGTGTTCCGGCCTTAACACTGGGTAAGTTCTCGCCGCGATGGATCTTGTGAATCATGACTTTAAAATCAATAGTGTTGCCAGTATCAGGGTCTGTACCCTGGTCCGTATGGCAGAGGCGACAATATTTATATTCCCGGCGGCCCCCGCCATGGAGAGCCAGCAAGTTGTGGCACTCGTTGCAATTATCAATATTCACTACCTCGCGTTTATAAGGCAGAGCGCCCCCAGCGGGCACAAAGTCGAAGGTATCATTATCATCATAATTTTTCTCTTGATACACCCGCCGGGCCTGGCCGCCTACGGTGTGGGGTAAACTTCTATTATAATTGGCGGGCAAGGCAGTCTTAAAGGTATACTGGAACTTACCAGTATCTTCATCAATAGTAGTTGTGGTTCCTCCGGTATCCGTAGTAGGCTGGTTGGCCGTAGCCCCGGTAATGGGGCTGGTTACTTTGGTAAGGATATAACTAGAGTAACTGGTCAGGCCAGTATTGGGGTCCAGGATGAGGGCGGCAATGGTAAACCGAAGGTTGGACAGTTTCGTAGCGTCTAACCCATTGCCATTGTTATCCGTGAGGGTAAATGATACCACTGGTGTTCTGGTTGAGTCAGGAATCGTCGCTCCTGTGAGCTTAAGGATTACTCCGGGGGCGGGCTCAAAAAAATGCTTAGCGTTTATGTCGCCCGGGGGTGGGTCTTGCGGCCATTTAAAGCCATAAAAGGTAGTCAGAACCAACCCGAACAAGATTGTTACCCCAAAATAATTTAAAAACCTCTTTGTGGTCATTGGACAACCTCCTCTCTCGAATCTCACTGTTAATCTGTTGATGTAAGTATTCAGTAAACCACGAGATTAACACGAGATTATCACAAGATTTTCCTCCTAATCTCTAAACTATCCTTGCCAAAATTTAATAGCAACCCAACCTTTTTCCTTGTAGCCTTCAAATAATTTAAAAGTTGTGCCCGGGGTGCACCCCGCCATTTCTCCTCATTATCTTGTGTAAATCTTGTGAAATCTTGTGGTTTCATTAAAAACGGGGTTCAGTGAGTATTTACCTGTTGATTAAAATTCGGTTTTTAGATATATCGTAGCCAGGTCAGCATCGTAGTCGTTGAGCCGACCACCATAGTTGTCCCGCTGTTCATAGAGGGCCACATGGCGATAATCAAAATTGAGGCTCATATCTGTCTCCCGTACCTTGAAGCGATACTGTAGGCCCCAGCTAAAGTCGTATACATCCAATGGGAACGTACCCCGGGCATCAATAAACCTGAAATTCAGGTCAGTGGTTAAGAATGAAGTTAGATCGTAAGTTATACCCCCCACATAAATGTCATTATCTTCCGAGAAATCTGCGGCCCTGATAGGCCCAATATTTAAGCCCAAGGCCTCTACAATCTCGGTATTAAGCTCTAAGTCCTGCCGGGTATAAGCAGCCGTCAGCGAGAGAGTTTTGAAGGGCTGGTACCAGATATTAGCGGAATAGCTCTTTTCTACATAGTCTGATGCACCGGTAGTATTTTTTTTATCCTTTACAGTAAACCCAAAGCCGGTACTAAGATTGTCACGGGGATTAAATTTTATCTTGAATTTGGCATTATCTTCATCGGTAGAGCTGATGCGGGTATACGGATTATCTATGCTGCCGTTTTCATATTCTGACGAAATAGTGAGCATTTTCCAGGGCTTAAGGTCAAAGCCTGCTACCAGGGACTTATTACGGGTGTCTATCTTGCGGTGTATCAGCCGGTCTTCGGTCGCGCTAGCGAAACGATCCTGGAAGCGGTACCCCAGGCGCAGAGAGAGGATTTCAAAAGGGATATATTCGAAGACGGCCCCAACAGTATTGGCCCGGATGTTATCATCGGTCTTGGCCAGGGCAGTAGCAACCGTAGGAGAAAACAGGACAAAGAGGGGGCTGGGGAATATCCGGGTATCTTCGGTAAAGATATCGGCATCGTTCTTGGTGCTGTGTAAGCGATAGTTAGTATGGAGGAAGAGGTTATCAAGAATCCTAAAAGAAAGCCCTAGATCAAAGATATGGATAAGCCGGTCGCCATCACCATCTCCTCGACGGTTCTGTTGCAGATTCACACCGGCAAAATTCCGTCCCAGCAAGCTATTAGCGAAGGAATAATCCAGGTCACTCTTACTGAAGATATAGCCCAGGTTCAACTCTACCCGATCCAATAGATAAGAATGGAGCTTCACAGTAGTAATAGGTATAGTGAGGGTTTCTGACTGGTGCCAATCATAGGCATCTAACTCAGTAGCGGCCCGGCTGCCGAACTGACCGCCGGCCGATGGTGCGGGCAGGAAATAACTTATCTTGTCATTAAAGAGGCGCAATTCCTGTTCTATAGACAAGTCTACCGGGCCGATCGAATAATCCAGCCCAAATTTATAATCGTTGGTGAGCTTATGCACCGGATAGAAGAGCTGGAACTCATCCTGGAATATCTCGCGGGTAATAGTAGCATCACCATTCTGCCATTGTCGCCTATAAGAGAAAGAGAACTTGGGCAGGTCTTTCGGCGTAAGGGTAAAATCTACCTGGGTAAATTTCCGGCTCCAGTCAAATATATGGGGATCACCCGTGGGAATAAAGGGGAAGCCGAGATTGTTATATTTGTAATCTACTTCCTGGCGGGTGATCTTTAAGTCAAACAGGTCATGTTTCCCCAGCCTGATATATCCCCAGGGATAAGGGTCACCACCCCAGTTATGGCCTTCAATACCGAAATAGTCTATAGGGTTCCCGGCCTTGTCTCCGGCCTCTCCCTGTAATGACAGGTCAAATAAACGTAAACCTCGCATCAAATTATAGTCCTCTTCATACTTGGCTTCATTCTTGTCTATATCCACTGCCCTACCGCCAAACGATACTGATCCCCTGATCTTATAATCACCTACCTGATATCTTCCGGCAGCATCATTTTTTTCGGTGATTCCTAACAAGAATACCAGGGCCATAAGTAGGGTCCAACTGCCTTTTTTAATCACTCGCATCTTTTCTGGTCCTCCAAAATCATTGGGACACTACTCAAGAAGAATCTTGCTAACATTAGAGCCATGAATATTCATATGACAGACGGTACACGTCTGAAACCGGGCATTTCGCTGGTTATGGAAGGCCGGGGCATCGGGATGGCAGGAGAGGCAGAGCATCCTTACTTCCTGATAGGTCAGCAGATGCCGGCTGTTGGAGCCATGGGGCTTATGGCAAACCAAACACCCCTCCACATAAAGCGATAGATGCTCATAAATCCAGGGCCCCCGTTTGTCTGTGTGGCACTTGAAGCAGACTTCATCCGCCTCCTTTTTCAGCATCCGGTAATTAGGGCTGCCGTGAGGGGTATGACAATCAGTGCAGTTTATAACACCCTCCGGGACTTTGTGGTGTTCGGGCAAGGCAAACTCTGCCATGATTTCTCTGTGGCAGTTGTAGCAGAGGTTTGGGGCGGTTTCTCGGAGCATATATTCCTTTGCCGGGGCATTATGAGGCGGTAAATGGCAATCATCACAGGCTATAGCCCCTAGACGATGTTCACTCTTACGGAAAGTAAAACGCTCGGCCTCTTTTTTATGGCACTTAAGGCATATTTCAGAGCGGCTCTTAGCGGATTTTCCGGGAAATTTAAACAGGGCCTTTTCTGGGTCCTCCATGTGCTCACTGCCCGGCCCGTGACATGCCTCACAGCCCTTCAGTTCCGCTGGGGCCTTCTCATCCAGATCGGTCTTGTAATGGGCAGAT
>MHDQ01000065.1 GCA_001803565.1 Nitrospinae bacterium RIFCSPLOWO2_12_FULL_45_22
ATGATGCTTTTGCAAAACATCCGGAGCGGTTCAAGGGGAAGATGCCAAAACCGGTGGCCTTGCCCGAGGCGGCCTGGATCAATAAACCGACGCCAGAAAATAGTGATCAATTGTGACACTAAATTCCTTAATAGAGGTGTCTCATTTCCATTGACAAGTTCCGATATACCAGGGCAATGAAGCGGATAAGCCTAAAATGTTTATCTTATCATCTCATCTATCATCGCTGATATGGAATTTAAAGCCCTAACACGAGAATTAAGCAAAGGGATAGTAAAACCGGTATATCTCTTTTATGGCCCAGAGAGATTATTATTGGAAGAAAGTATAGAGCTACTGAAGGAGAAGTTGGTAGAAGGAGCGAGCCAGAAAGGATGGAACTACTATGTCGTTTATGGTAAAGAAGTTAAAGCAACCACTATCCTGGAGAAAGCCCGCACCCTCCCCTTCTTTGCCGGCCATAGGTTAATCCTGATCCAGGAAGCTGACTCATTACCCTGGGCAGAGCAAGAGAAACTGATCCCCTATTTGCAAGCCCCGGTCTCCTTTACCTGCTTAGTCTTAATAGGTGATACATCAGCTCCCCTGGCGCAACTGGAGCCCTATATCAAGGCCAAAGGGGCCATAGTAGAATTCTCTACCCTATCTCCCGGTGAAGTATTGCGCTGGATAAAAGAAAAAGTTGAGGGTTTTGGGTATAAAATCACTCCTGAGGCAGGCCGGTATTTATTGGAAAATAATGGTCCGGACCTCCTGCAAATAAAGAGTGAATTAGATAAAGCTATCGCCTTTACCGGGAAAAGTGGTTCATGGATAGAGTTAAAAGACTTACAAGAACTTTGCTGGCATGCTACTACTCATACTATTTTTGATCTAGTAGCTGCCCTGGGTAATAGGAAGAAAGAGGAAGCCCTTTATCTGCTCCAATGTCTACTGAGACAGAATGAGGCGCCACTCTTGATCTTAAACCTTATAGTTCGTCACTTTCGTCAGTTGTGGCAAATTAAGGATCTGCAGGCCAATAATTACTCCATAGACCAGGTAGGAAAACTGTTAGGCCTCTTGCCTTATCGAATAAAGAAATACCTCGACCAGGCCAGCAAGTTTTCCTGGGACGAATTAAAAGATATGTTCGCCAGCTTTTTAGAAATAGACCTGCTTCTTAAATCTACCGATATCCCGGGCAAGATATTATTAGAAAATTTTATTTGGCGGCTATCTTAGTAGATACTTTTTTAGCGATGCGGGCTATCTTGCGCGAGGCAGTCCGATGATGAATAACACCTTTGGAAGCGGCTTTCTGCAGAGTAGACATGACCTGGGATAACTGCTTGTTAGCCCCTTCGGTATCTTTCTTTTGAAGCCCCTGGTCTATCCGTCCCACGGCAGTTTTGCAAGCAGATTTTATGCTTCGATTCCTCAACCGGCGGACGTTATTCTGTCTTATCCTTTTAAGGGTGGATTTACTTGTGGCCAAAAAGGCTCCCTCCTCTTATAATTAGGACACATGTTCTCACAGATACGGACATCCAAAGTTCAACCTCCCAATATCAAGTGGCAAAGCCGGGAGATTTTGCTTTGAGTTTTGGTGTTTGAACTTTTATAGCAGTTCTTTATATTAATAGCCAAATAATCTGTCTGCATCTGTGTCCAAAACGGAAACTTCGGTACTATAAATTTGCTTCTATATGTTTAGCATAATTGGGGGATAAAGGCAAGTAGCGAATAACCGCGCAGGGGTCAAGGAGAGTATGATGCTTACTTTAATAGATGAGTTTATTGACTATCTAGCCATCGAGAAGAGACTCTCTCATAATACCCTGGAGGCATACCGGCGGGACCTGACCAAATTTGCTGCCAAACAAAAATGCTGTACTGATAAAGACCTTCTGCAGTTAGGACGTAAAGATATAATGGTCTATCTCTCTGCCCTAAAGAAGGAAAGTATGGCTAATTCCTCTATGGCCCGGCATCTGGTAACCCTGAGATGCTTTTATCGTTTCCTGATAGCAGAAAAGGGATTAGAAGAAGACCCAACCGCTAATATAGACTCTCCTTCCCTCTGGAAAAAACTCCCTAAGGTATTGACCCATCAAGAGGTAGAAGCCTTATTGAATCAACCTAATACTAATACTTCCCTTGGTATCCGGGATGCGGCCATGTTAGAAGTCCTTTATGCTACTGGCTTGCGGGTTTCAGAACTGATCTCTCTGACTATAAATGATATTAACCTGGAAGCAGGCTATCTGATGACGTACGGTAAAGGCTCAAAAGAACGGATCGTCCCTATGGGGGAATTGGCCATACAGCGGCTAAGGGACTATCTTTACCAGGTTAGACCCAAATACTCCAGGGACAGTAATAGCCCGACACTATTTTTAAATCGCTCCGGTAAAGGCTTAACCCGACAGGGTTTTTGGAAAGTGATCAAAAAACATGCTAAGGCTGCGGGAATAAAAGGAGAGATTACTCCCCATTGTCTACGCCATTCCTTTGCTACCCATCTGTTGGGAGGTGGGGCGGACCTGCGTTCAGTCCAAAAGATGTTGGGCCATGCCGATATAACTACTACTCAAATCTATACCCATTTAACCAAAGAGAAGTTGCGAGATTTATATAATAAATTTCATCCCCGATCCTGACACAGGTTGTAGGTTCTAAGTTCTAAGTTCTAAGTTCTAGGTTGGTTCAACCTAGAACCTATTACGAGGAAATAATCTATGGGTTTCGCTGGAGAGCGTATGGAATATATTGGTTTTTTGCGGGACTTTATCCGGCAAGAAAGGGACAAGATAAGGGATAAGCACCAACAGGGGGCGGGAGGCAAAGAAATAGCTAATGATTACTCTTTATTGGTTGATAAGGTCATAGAGAAGGCCTTTGAGCTGGCTATCGTCTCTTCTGAGAAACCCTCTAATCTCGCCCTGGTAGCTATTGGGGGATATGGCAGGGCAGAGTTGTCCCCTTATTCGGATGTAGATATATTGTTTTTACATGCAAAAAAAATACCACCCTGGGAACAGGAGGTTATCCACCAGACCCTTTGCTTTCTCTGGGACGTAAAACTCCAGGTAGGGCATAGCAGCCGCTCTATCAGTAATTGCATAGAAATGGCCAGGGGAGACCTCACCATCAAGACCTCTCTTCTGGAGGCTAGATATTTGCTGGGCTCTAAAGAAGTATTTGCTGAATTCTATAAGACCTTCCAGAGAGAGATCATAGAAAAGGGGGCAAGGGATTTCATCAAACAAAAAATAGAAGAGAGAAATCAGCGGTATGCTCTATACGATACCTCTGCTAACCTTTTAGAGCCCAATGTTAAAGAAAGCCCCGGTGGATTAAGGGATTATCATACTGTATGTTGGTTGGTAAGGGGCAGGTACCCTTCTGATACTATGGAAGGATTAAGCCCGGCCGGAACCCTATTCTCTGAAGAGCTGGAGGCATTTAATAAAGCCTATGACTTTATCCTGAGGGTGAGAAATGAGATGCATTTGACCAGCCAAAAAAAGAGCGATGTCCTGGCTTTACAGATACAAGATAAAATAGCTAATAATCTCGGTTATTGCCCAACGGGCCATTTTACCCGGGCAGAAACCTTTATGAAAGATTATTATATCCAGGCCAATATCGTAAAGAAATTTTCTTCCACGATCATTAACCGATGTCAAGAAGAGAGAGGGCTACGGAAGATGTTTAGTTATCTAGCTAAAAAGGAATTGGGTCATGGTTTATATGTATGGGAAAAGGAAATCCGACTGAAAAAGCCTACAGATAACATATTCCAGGAAAACCCCTGGCTGATCCTGGAGGTATTTGCCCTGGCCGGGCGGGAGAATCTTAGCCTCAGCGAAGAGTTAAAGCAGTTAATTAAGTCCCATCTCTATTTAATAGGGGATAATTTCCGTGAGGATAGGGAGATAGCCCAGAAATTCTTTGCTATCCTTAAAGAGAAAAAGGCCGGAAAAGCCTTACGCCAGATGCACGAACTAGGTCTCTTAGGGCAATATATACCCGAATTTGGTGAGATAACCTGTTTGATCCAGCATGATCTCTACCATAAATATACCATAGATGAGCACTGCCTCCGGGCCATCGAATGCTTAGAAGAACTTCCTAATACAGAAACGGCCGAGCTTAAGGGGCTAGCCCAAATCTACCAGAATCTCAGCCACCCGGAGATCACTAAGCTGGCCTTACTACTCCATGATCTCGGCAAGAGCCAGGGCCCTAACCACGCAGAGATCGGGGCCCTTATGGTAAGAAATATATTAAAACGCCTATGTTTACCTGAAATAGTCAAAGAAAAGGTAGAACTGTTAGTTCATCACCATATCCTCATGAACCATACCGCCCAACGCCGAGACGTACATGACAAGGAAGTAATCAAACAGTTTTCGGAGGTAGTTAAAGATACCGATAATTTGCAACGCCTATATCTCCTCACTTATGCTGACCTGAAGGCCGTCGGGCCTGGAGTATGGACAGTATGGAAGGGGGCCTTGCTCTGGGAACTCTATCACAAAACCCGCGACTATCTCTCTAAAGGCGATGAGGAGGTAATTAGTGGGGAAGAGTTCCTGGAACGCTTAAAGCAAGAGTTATTAGAAGACCTGATAGATGAGGTGGAACCCGAAGGCATTGAGAGTCACCTGGAGCGTATGCCGTACAAATACATTCTCTCTACGTCAGTAGAGAAGATAGCAGGACATATCCGCCTGATAGAAGCCTTACGGCAAAGGCATGAGGAACCGCTCTTAAGCTATCAGCACAATACCCAGATAGGCTATACCGAGATAATGGTCTGTACTCATGATAAGCCCGGGATATTTTCTCAGATTGCTGGGGTATTGGCCTCTAAAGATGTTAATATATTAGGGGCACAGATATATACCGGTAAAGATGGCATAGCAATAGATACCCTTCAAGTAGCCACTCTTCAAGAGCAACCCCTATTAGAAGAAGACCTATGGCAGGCTATAAGATTAGAGCTAGATGCTATCCTCCGGGAAGAGAAAAAAGTAGAAGACCTGGTTAACAAACGAAAGAAGGTCTTGTCTCCCCTTACGGACAAAAAGATCAGTGTACCTACCGTAGTCAAGCTAGACAACCGGCTCTCGGATACCCATACTGTCATAGAGGTCTTTACCCAGGACCGCCTGGGCCTGCTCTTTGATATTACCAATACCTTATACAAACTGGGTATAGATATCTACCTGGCCAAGATTTCTACTGAACTACAAAAGGCTATTGACGTATTCTATGTAACTAACCTGGCCGGTGAGAAGATTATGGATGAAGGAGAATTATCCAATATTAAAGAGACCCTCCTTGAGGTGTTAAGCTAAAAATCCTGGTAATTCCCCAGGTCTCCTTCATTGCAAAATTAACAATGTAAAATTAGCAATTAACAACGTCAGGCAAAAGGCATTAAATCTTCGATTACTTCTCGACCCTATTATTTTGAAATGCTAATTTTGCATTTTGCATTGAAAGTGGGCTAGGCTGCCTGGGCTATCTTCATATTGATAGCTCCTGCCTCACACCCAACAACACATACCCCGCAGCCAAAGCAGTTTTCAGCTATAAGGGCTCCTTTCAATTTCTTCCCTTGGGGAAACTTCTTCATCTCTATTGCAATAAATGGGCATCTATCCACACATTCCTGGCAACCAATGCAAGCCTCTGGATCAATCACTGGCTGATAGCGACTCTTCAGCAAGGCATTTTTCACCGTACCATAAGCCACCCCAGGGTCTATCAAGGCACAGCAATCGGCACAGCAACTACATATTAAACTAAGGCTCGAGGTCACCATAGGCTGCATATGGACCAAGGCAGACTCTTCGGCCAGGGCATTGGCTTCCAGGGCCTGATCCAGCGTAAGCTTTTTCCCTGATCCGCGTTTTATTGCATAGTCAGCCCATTTATTGAACTGGAAACAGACCTCCAGTGGAGCATCACAGTTCCTTAAGGGCACGCGGCAAGAGCAAGGCACTACCGCAATCATTTCTGCCTCCCTCATAATCGTCTGCATATTTTCTTCTGGCAAGACATCTCCCTGTGACATCTGACTGCTACTCTCCAGGGATTTCCAGGCAGGAATAACCCGGGCAAAAGGCCGTTGCATCTTTCCCCACTCCTCCCCTATGTGCTTACGCCATTCTTTCTCATAAAATTCTTTCCATAAATCAAGAAGCTCAGCATCTATATATTTCTTTGCACTAGCTAATGAGGCATCATGCAACTGGGTTACTTCCCTAACGAGTCGAGGCCCTTTACTGGTGCTTACGGTCAACCCCCTCGCCATGAACTCGTCCATTTTCTCGCTCAAAGCCGCCTCAGTCATAGAGAATTTTTGTGCCAACTGCTCCGGCGCAGCCGGCAACTCTAACAGGATAGCGGCTTCCTGTTCCGTCGCCATCTTCTTGAGTATTTTCATCAGATATTCAGAAGGTGGATAATTTAATCTTTCTGCCAGTTTCTTATATATATCGCTATTAGCCATGGTCATTTACCTCCCTCGATTAAGTCATATTCTCGTTCTCAAAACATAGCTCTTCCCCTCAACATATTTTTCCGCACCACCCCCTTAATAGGGATCTGACCCGATAAAATCTTTGCATAAAATTTGACCCTAAGTATACCGCAATAAGAAAAAAAGGGGCAATATAAAAAATTTAACACCCCCATTCTTACCGCCGGATGAATTGAAGGAGGAAAATCTCTCGGCCTAGGGGGCCCATCGGTAAATCAGAACTCATAATTAAGGGAAAATTCTATCTGGTCCCGATCGTTATACATACCCCAAAAATCATCTGAATGTCCATAGAACCCCCAATAACGGACAAAAAAGGTAATATAGTCCGAGAGTCGGTAACTGATCTTAAGCCGCAACTGGCCGGAACCATCATCTACCAACCCTTCTGTCCAGTTGATCTCTAGCCGATCATCGGTAAATTTAAAGGATTTGGAGAGGCTAAAGAGAAAGACCCTCTGGTCCCTGGGTAGTAAACTCCCTATACTCCTGAGGTCATGATCGTATTTAAAGATATGGGTCTGCTGTAACTGCAATAATAACCATAGCTCACCCTTAAATAGAAATGTCTCCAGGGCTAAGGCGCTCAGGAGCCGATTCGTTTTTGATACCCCGTCTCGAGATATAGGCTCTCCTATATTGGTATAATACTCATTTAAGGTATACAATATTTCTGATCGTAGTATCCAGGGCCGGCCTACCATATAAAAACTCTTATCCAGATCAAATCCGAATTGAGACAGCCGGGTATGCTTGGGTTCCACGAATATCACCTCTGGTATACTGGTATGAGGGCTCAGGAGATAGCCCCGCCGGAAGAAGGTAGGGCTATCATTCCAGGTATAGAAATATATGAAGCTCATATCCCAACCGTGTTTAATCATATTAGCCCGGATACCCCATTCATGGTTAAGGAAATTTGCTGATGGCTCGCTCCTACTCAGAGTATGGATATATCTGGGGATAGGGGGCAGATTAAGGGAAAAGGGGCCAGCCAGAGGTGGGAACTTGGCCCCTTCAAAATCGGGTATCCATATAAACTGGAGGTAATAATCCTTCCACCTATAGATCCCATTGGCCATCCAAAGGGGTAGCCTTAGCCACTCATAATCATCCTGGGTAAATACAGCTCCATAACGGTTATCATTGGGATTTATTATGTCTATAACCTTACCATCCATCTTACCCCATACTATCTGCTGTTTTCCCAGGATCAATTCCCATTGTTTATAAAAGATATGGGCATATAGTTC
>MHDQ01000066.1 GCA_001803565.1 Nitrospinae bacterium RIFCSPLOWO2_12_FULL_45_22
CTTTCAATATTCCCATTTCCTTCTCCCGACTTAATTCAAGCAGGAACGGTAGCGTATTATGTTGTTTGCTACCATATGAAAGGACTGCACCTTGGATTTTCTGGTGTTATTATTTTTGGGGGATAAAGCGGTCTAAAAAATCGGTATAGAATTGCCCCTGGACAAAATCTTTATCCCTTAATATCTTCAGGTGTAGAGGTATCGAGGTCTTAACCCCTTCTATAGTAAATTCTTCCAGGGCCCTTACCATCTTGGCAATAGCCTCTGCCCGCTCCTGGCCATGGGCAATGACTTTGGCTATCAATGGGTCATAATAGGAAGTTATAGCATAGTCAGCATGGGCAGCGCTATCTACCCTTACCCCATGACCACCAGGCAGATGTAGGACAGTGAGATTGCCGGGTGATGGAGCGAAAGTATCCGGGTCCTCAGCATATATTCGGCATTCTATAGCATGGCCTAGTTGCTTAATCTCTTTCTGTTGCCTACTTAACGGTTCGCCAGCCGCAATCCTTATCTGTTCTTTTATCAAATTCATATGGGTTACTACCTCAGTAATGGGGTGTTCTACCTGGATACGGGTATTCATCTCTATAAAATAGTAGTTACCTCCTTTATCGAGCAAAAATTCTATTGTCCCGGCATTCACATAATTGGTGGCCTTAGCGGCCTTTATAGCCATCCTGCCCATTTCTCGCCGTAATTCCTTGTCTATAGCCGGGGATGGAGTTTCTTCCAATATCTTCTGATATCGGCGTTGGATGGTACATTCCCTTTCGCCTAGATGGAGCACATTTCCCCACTGATCAGCAAATACCTGAAATTCAATATGCCTGGCTTGCTCGATATATTTTTCCAGATAGATTTCCGGGTTGTCAAAAGCTGCCTGGGCCTCTCTTTGGGCCATAATAAAAGAAGTCTCCAGCCCTTCTTCTTTAGCTGCCAGCCGCATCCCCTTGCCCCCTCCACCAGCCACTGCCTTTATTAGAAGAGGATAGCCGATCTCGCGGGCAATCTTCAGGGCCTCTTCTAGCTTAGTTATCCTATGCTCATTGCTGGGCAAGATGGGCAGGCCCGCTTTCTTCATGACTTGTTTGGCTTCCCATTTGTTCGTCAACTGTCTCATGGTAACGGCGGGAGGGCCAATAAATTTTATCCCACATTCTTCGCACACCTCTACAAAATGTACATTTTCTGCCAGGAAACCATACCCGGGATGTATGGCCTCAGCACCCGTAATCTCGGCTGCGCTAATTATATGGGGTAGGTGTAAGTAGCTGTTGGAGCTATCAGCCGGCCCTATACAAACCGCCTCATCGGCGTACTTCACCGGCAATGAGTCCTTATCACTAAGCGAATAAACAGCTATGGTAGCAATACCCAACTCTTTGCAAGCCCTGATTATCTGCAGGGCAATCTCTCCTCGATTTGCTACCAGTATCTTCTTAAACAATGTAAATTCCTCTAAAAGATATAGCCACGGATACACACGGATAAACACCGATTTTTGCCTTCATTGCAAAATTAGCACTAAAAAATTAACCATTAACAAGGGATGGAATTATTTTGAAATGTTAATTGCTAATTTTGCATTTTGCATGGAAACGGGTTTTTAGCCCTCTGTGTCTATCTGTGTACATCTGTGGCTAAAAAGTTACAAAATTTCATTGCTGAGCCCGTAAAGGGTTATGTAAGAGTGATTTCTACATAGGTTCTATCAGGAAAAGAGGTTCGCCATACTCTACAGGCTGACTATTCTGGGGCAGGATAGCAACTACCCTGCCCCGTGCATCAGCTTCTATCTCATTCATCACCTTCATAGCCTCTACAACGCATAATACCTGGCCCTTCTCTACAACATCATCCACTTCGACAAATGGCTCTGCCCCCGGGGATGGTGCCCGGTAAAAGGTCCCTACAATAGGCGATGTTATTTGAAGAAAATTGTTCTCCTTAGAGGGTTCTCCTGGGATATTATTCTGTTCCCCGGAAGGCTCATGAGAGGTTATAGGGCCGGGCTCTGGCACCTTTTTTTTCAATTTTATTCTGAATCCATCATGCTCTAACTCAAGCTCAGAGATATTTCTGGACTCGAAGAGATCCAGGAGCTCTTTTAGTTCTTGTAAGTTCATTACCCTTCTCCTTAAAAACTATCCCCGGACCTGCCAGGAACTATTAATAGCCTGAGTCAATATATGGCATCTGCCACCCTTCACCAAGACCATATCTTCTATCCTAACACCACCCCACGAAGGGATATAGATCCCTGGTTCAAGGGTAAAAACCATACCTTCTTTGATAACAGAGCCATTATACCATGTTATTACCGGATCTTCATGCACGGCCATGCCTACTCCATGACCAGTACCATGACTGAAATAGTCCCCATAGCCCGCTTCTTCGATGACTTTGCGGCAACAACCATCTAAATCAACACTATTTATCCCCGGCTCAACCCCTTCTATGGCAGCCTGCTGGGCTTGCAAGACAATCTGGTATATCTTTCTCTGTTCAGCCTCTTGCTCAGCAGTAGCCCCAGCCAGGGCAAAAGTACGCGTAATATCAGCATGGTAACCGTTTAAAGTGCATCCCCAGTCAATAGTAACTAATTCTCCCGGCCTTAATCCTTTCTCAGACAGTTTCCCATGTGGCATAGCTGAGCGCTCTCCGGAGACCACTATAGTCTCAAAAGGGATCCTTTCTGCCCCTAATTTCTTCATTTGATATTCCAGTTCTATAGCCAAATCCACTTCTCTGGCCCCGGGCCGGATAAAGTCTTTAATAGTCTCTAATGCCTTAGCAGCTAATTGGATGGCCTTATCAATAAGCCTTATCTCCCCCTCCTCTTTTACTACCCGAAACTCTTCTATCGCCTTATTAATCGGGATAAGCTCCACGCCATTTATCGCCAGGGTCTCCTTTAGCCTATTAAAACTGGAATAGACTAACGCTTCGGGTTCAAATCCTAGCTTCCTAATTTTTACTTCCTTAATTGTCTCTATAATAAATTCCAGTTGTTTACCCCGGTATCCCCTCAACTCAAACCCCTTAACCTCTTCCTGGGTTTGAGTGGTGTAACGTCCATCAGCCAGAAATAAGGCCCGCTGAGCCGTAATTATGATAACCGCTGTAGAACCAGTAAATCCACTCAGATAGTGGATATTATCTATATTAGTGACCAGAAGGCCCTCTACCTCCCATTCACTCAGTCTGTCTCTCACCCTATCTAAACGCTGCTTTACCACAAAAATCTTTGTCCTTAGGCCAGTTTTATCATTTGGGGCAAAAATATCGTAAGTATTCAGTAAACCACGAGATTAACACAAGATTATCACAAGATTTTCTTCCTAATCTCTAAACTCTCCTCGCCAACATTTAGTAGCAAACCAACCCTCTTCCTGGTAGCCTTCAAATAATTTAAAAGTTGTGCCTCAGCATTAGCTGCACCAATAATCTTTTCAGTTATATCTTTATAGAGCCATTTCTCTTCATTATCTTGGGTAAATCTTGTGGTTTCATTAAACGGGGTTCAGTGAGTATTTACATCAAATCTTACCATAGTCCAAGCAAAAACAGTGAAGTTTATTATCATATTTTCCTATAAAACGTCAAGGTTATACAGCTTCAGCTTATCCTCCCTAACCAAATAATCTTTGCGGGTATTGGTAAGCGGTTCAAGCGTGAACTTCCTTACCTATGCCTCCTCTTCCTCTTCTTTCTTCTTAGGGCGGAGAGAGAGGGTATCCCAAAGGGCTATGCTCAGGGCTATTATTGCTAGAAGTATAATAGTAGCATAGCCATAACTCCTGGAAGAATAGAGGAGTAAATCATCGAAGCGGCCGATTAAGAGAGACATCCGGGCCATTACGGTATAGCCAAAAGCCGCCCCAAAAGATACCATCAAGAAGTATATCCCGACCCGTGATACTCCCCTACCTATACCCCTATGTTGTACAGAAAAGAAAAAGTAAAATAGTACTGTGACTACCCCAACCAGGATCAAGAAGGCATTAAAATTACTCCAGGTAAATATATGCAACCCTGAGCTACTGGCCTGTACCAGCGGCTTTAAGGTGCCTTGAATCTGCTGCAGTATATAAGAGGAGATAATCCGTGGGATAGCCACCCCAGAGCCAAACCCTACAATAAAAGCAAATGATATCCGGCTGAGCCAGGATATTCGGGGGATAAATCTGGCCAGGATCAAGATACCCAGGGTAGCTGGTAAGATAAGCCACCAACGCCCTTCCTGTACCATGGGACTATAAAGGGATTTAACCATTGTATCATAATATATCCTTACCAGGGTATAACCCATAGAGACCCCTATGTAGAGGTGTTCGCCTAGCTTGAAGAACGGGTTATCTTTATAGAGAAAGCTATACATGAATAGGGTCAGGCCGACTGCTACCCAACCCCCTAATAAAATATCACCCGGCATCTTTACTCCTACAATTCAATTTAGCATTACCAAATCAAATAAACAGAAATTCCACCCATTTAATTTATAAATATCCATTCAATATGTTTAGAAGTTGGCCACTTGAATTATCAGGCGTTTCCCATTGTTAATGGTAATCTGGGCATCAGTGATTTTCTTAGCGGCAAATTCCGCTAGCATCTGATGCTCAGGTTCCTGATCCTAATGATTCAATGATTTGGGTGTGGCTATTTTCTGTCAGAGAGACCCGTAACTCAACCCTTCAGGGTTGACCAATCAGGGCTAAAGCCCCGAGTTACACCAACTTTATGACAAAGAATAGCCATACCCTAATGATTTAATGTAATTGTCGAACTGGAAATAGCATGAAAAGAAAAGATGAGGTGGTGCACGATTCGTCTGCTGTTCATCCTTTTAATCCTCCTCTTAATCCTCCTCATGACTATGCTTTAATGAGATTTTAGGGGTTCTTAGGTTTTATCTGGAGTTCTAGATCAAGTTTTTCTTTCCGATATTGCATTAACCTATCTCTTTCTTTAGCTAAAGTCAATTTTAGCCCCCTTAACTGATCTCTAGCTAGGTCTAGTTGGAAGGCGATATTGTCATGCGTTTCTGGTTTGAGCCAGTATAAAGAGAGGAGCTTCTCTGCCGCAGTCCCATCAGTAGCCGTAACTGATACCCTCACCTTATTTAAACCCTCGGTTAAGGGTACCAGGGCCAAAAAGAAGCCCTCCGGACTCACCAGCATCTCTGAGGCCGGTTTGGTCAAGGTAGTGTTCTCTACTAGTATGTTTCGTAGCTTGATAAACCTTGCTTCCTCTAAACGGGTAATGATCTCCCCCAGGTTAGAAAGTCCGGTAAACTGGCCACCAGTAACCCGGGCTATCTCCTGGAGAGTAAAAGGAGAAGAAAGGGCATCTGGACCCAGGGCATAAGTATTGATTTGTATCCCAGCCATATAGGCCAGATGGGCTGCACTGATGGTGAGGATTTTGTCCTCAGGATCGGCTGCATTGGCACTACCTACCGGAAAACTGGGGAAGCCGTCACTAAGGAGTAGGATGATTTTCTTTGTGCGATCATTGGTATGATAACCTGGCGGTTGAGTATCGCTCATCAGACCCATTAATGCCTCGATTCCTAACCGGATACCCGCTGCTATGTTGGTTCCTCCACGCGCTCCGTTGGTCTTCATCCTATTCAAGGCTTCAGTTATACGGGCATATTCTTTGGTCAGGGGTTGTTCACAATAAGCATCAGGCGTGGCAATATTGCTACGGCCACTACCGCCCTTAAAATCACCACTGAAACTGATTAAACCCACCTCAGTAGTATCGGGGTCTAATAGCCGCAGCAATCTCCGGGCTGCTAAAATCTCTGCCGCAAAAATAGAATCGTCCGGGTCAGTATTACCCTCTCCTATCAGACCTTCTAACTCCCGGTAAAGAGTAGGTGCCCGGCCAATTACTCCATCGTTATCGAGATCCATCCCACAAGGGGCGGCGGCGCTGCCAGAAGTATCCAGGGCAATGATTACTTCATATTTAATATCCTGGCTGTCAGTGGTATAGATATAGCCAGAGATCGGGGCAATAGGAGAAGTATAATCTAACTTCATACCCGGTAGAGGAAAGTCAATAACCAGCTCTATCTCAGCTAAAGAGCTTTTGGGTAAAAGCAAAGTAAGGAAGGTCAATATTAAGGCACAAGAGAACTTTTTTTTTAAAGGGACCTCATTCATCTTCCCGTTAACCCTTTTAAACCATAAAAATATAGTAAGCGTTCAGTTGTCAGCAGTCAGTCTTCAGCTAAATTAATCGTGAGGCGTAAGGAGTAAGAAAAATTTCTACTCATGCCTTACGATAAGTTTTGCTGACCGCTGACAACTGACGGCTCAGCGGTAAATACTACCCTAAACGCTTATTTTGTTATTTCAGGAGGTATTTTATGGGGATAGTACCCCATTGCTCTTCTTGTGGGGCATCGGGGGGTAAAGGATTAAAACGCCATTTCTTGAGATAGGCCATCATCTCTCCTTCCAAAGTAGGATCACCCCGCCGGATGGGGATAACCCTACCTATAGCGCCATCAGGCAGGACCCAAAACTTTAGCTCAATCTCTACTATGGCTCTAAGCTGCAGAGAAGGTGGTGGCGGTCTAAATATTACCTGTCTTTTACCAGCCGGTCCCTTAATCTGCCACGGCTCTTCTACAAGCAACTCTTTTTCTTTCTCAACAGGTATTTCTATCTTCTCAAGAAGCCGGGCCTCTTCGGCTCCGATAAGTTCTTGAGAGACTTCCGGACTGAGAAAAATCTCTCCCTTTTCGGTAAACATACCAGGGTCTAGGGGTATTTCTGTGGGTGGTAGAGAAAAAGTTTCTGGTAAATGTATAGTCGGTCTCCGGGTACGTTCCAGCGCTCCTTGCACATCCAGCTCCATACCTTTAGCCCATAGGGTTTCTGGTTTTATGGGTGGTTCTTGTAGCTTAGCCGCGGGGCTTTGCAGCGCAGATTCGGCTGGTATAAGGATAACTTCCGTGTATCTTGGCTCTGGCAAAGCATGGAGAGAAAAGCCCGGTACAAACATTAATATATATACATGCAAAAGAGCAGATAGGACAAGAGAGAGCCCCAGAAAGGAATTTTTATTTCTCATCTCACTGAGCGCCATTCACTGATTTCTTTGGTAAGGCAGCAATGGCTATCCTCTCTATCCCGGCTACCTTTGCTGCATCCATAACCTCTACTACCCGGCCATGCAATACTTCTTTATCGGCGCTGATAATCAAAAATGCCTCTTTATTGGCCGTCACTTCTTTCTTCAACTGGGTCTCAAATGCCTTCAGCGGAACCTTTTTGTCCCGGAAGAATAGGCTACCATCCCTGGTAATAAGGATTACCAGCTCTTTTCTTATGCTAGACTCAATAGTAGTGGCCTTGGGCAGGTCCACTTTTATGCCGGGCTGGAAGACAAAAGATGAGGTCAGCATAAAAAAGATCAGCAGGAGCAAGACACAATCTACCAGCGGAGTAATATCAAAAGTCGCCCTAACTCTTTTTCTGCGAGAGAACCACATCTTCTCTATCCTTTTCCCAGAATACTTCTAGAATATCCAGCGAGTTTTGTTCCATATCTAAAGTCAAAGAGTCTACCTTATTTATAAAATAATTATAAAATAGCTGACTGGGGATGGCTACGGTCAAACCTGCCGCGGTAGTGAGTAATGCCTCCGAGATACCGCTGGCTAAGGCCGTAGGTTCTCCTACACCCCGTAAGGCAATGGTATAAAAGGCCCGGATCATACCTGTGACAGTCCCTAGCAACCCTAACAGGGGGGCAATGCTAACAATAGTCCCCAGGGTAGCCAAATGCCTCTCTAATACTCTTACCTCTTGCCGACCTGCTTCACTAACAGCTTCCTTGATTTCAGCTTTAGGCTGGTTAATATTTTTGATGGCAGCCAGGACAATGCGACTCATAGGAGAAGAGTTTTTTTGGCAAAGCTCTATAATATCTGCGATCCTTTCTATCCGGATTAGATCCTGGACCCTGAACAGGGTCTCAGGTCTTATTATTCGCCCTCGACGTAAACTGATGAGCCGCTCGATGATTATAGCCAGGGACAATATAGAACAAAAAAGGATGGGATACATTACTGGCCCACCTTTAATAAATAAGTCTATCAATCTCTCCCCACCAAATATGCCCTCTATCCCTTCCATCTCTTCCTCCTTAAGTAAGTTCTAGGTTCTAGGTTCTAAGTTCTAGGTTCTAGGTTTTCGCAGGTATCTGATAAAACCATTGATAAGATTAATTACAGTATTTGCTTGGTTATAAATACTATCGAACTCTTCTATAGAGAGATATTTTCTATCAAGAGCCACGTACATATGACTTTTAACCTCAGATACAGAAGCCCTTGCTATTATCAAGAATTGGATAAATTCCTTATTTGTCTCTCGATCAAAACCCTCGCTGATATTGGACATCGCCGAGATAGAGGCCCGTCGTATCTGATCCCTTAACCCATAATCGTTAGAAAAGTTACCATTATTAGAGACATCATAGATCATATTTACCAATTTCCTGGCCTCTCTCCATGCATCTATATCCTCAAACTTCTCTATCTTCATAACCTTACTCCCCTAACTTAGCACTTAGCACCTAGAACTTAGAACCTAGAACTTTTTTTCTAGGCGCTCTTTGATCTCGGCAATCTTTTTTTTGACCAATTCTCTCTTTCCCGGATCTTTGCCCTCCTTTACCACCCTCTGGTAAATACTCAGGGCCTCAGACCATCTTTGTAGTTGTTCATAATTTTGCCCGGCCTTGATCAATGCCTCAGTAGATAGCTCTTTCTGTTCAGGATAGAGATAAGCCACTTTTAGATACTCTTCTATACCCTTCTGATACTCAGCAGCCCGGGTATAAGAATCGGCCAATTTGAAATGGGCCCTGGCACTTACTTCCTTATCAGGCGACTGGGTAGCTTTAGCAAACCACTCCTGCGCCTTTGCCAGTTCATTTTTCTCTGTGGATATGTCTCCCAGCGCTAGATAGCTCCTGAAAGAATACGGCTCTTGGGGGAAGCTAGCTATCACCTTCTGGAAATAAGCTACCGCCTTATCCTTCTGACCGGATGAATAGAGGCAGGAGCCAATATAATAGAGGGCCTGGGGCACTAGGGGATGCTGAGAAAATTCTGCAATAAACCGCTCAAACCCATAACTGGCCTTTTGATATTCTCGGAGATAGAAGTTTGCTTCAGCCGTCTTGAACTGTGCTACTGGCCTGAGGCTACTGGCTGGATAGGATTCCAGGAGGCGCTGATAGGAGCGTAGAGCCGAGGCATAGTCTTTTGCCTGAAAATCCAATTCGCCTATCTGGAAAAAGGCCTTATCAGCTTCCGGGTTCTGGGGAAATACTTCTATGATAGCTTGATACATCTTCCTGGCTCCAGCGGTATCGCCTTCGGCTAATTGCTGTTCGCCCATCTGATACCTCAGGGTCATACTGAAGAGATGATGAGAATAACGGGTGAGGAATTTCTGGCTCAAGTCAAAAAACCCTTTTTTCTGGCCTTGTTGCAGGACGGTCTGGATAATAGCATATTCCGGTTCCGCTATCTGAGGATCAGAAGGATAGCTATTTATGATCTCCTGATAGGTCTTTAATGCCTGCGTATAATCCTTTTCGTTATAATAAGAATCGCCTATAGCCATCGAGGCCCGGAAGGCATAAGGGCTTTTGGGATAGTTTATAACCACCTTTTTCAACTCATTCCGCGCCACCGGGTAATTCTTTTGCAGAAAATAAGACATCCCATACCAGTACTGGGCATCATCACTCCATTCGCCCGGAGGTGACTTGGCTAATAGCCCCTCAAAGGCCCTCCTGGCTTCAGGATAATCCTCTCTTTTATAGCTGATCCACCCTAGTTGAAAAAGGGCTCCCTCCTGTAGACTACTCTGCGGAAATTGCTGTAAAAATCTCTGGAAATGGGTATAGGCCCGATCATATTCTTTAAGATTAAAATAGCACTCACCCAGCCGGAAAAGGGCCTCAGGCAGCAAGGTACTGTTAGGATATTTATCTATCAATTGCTGGAACAAGGGGGCGGCTTGTTGCCATTTCTCAGTGCGGTACAAGACCCAGGCCTTGCCATATAAGGCATAATCGGCCTTCTGTCCTTCAGGCGAGATAGCCCCATAGGCCTGCAGGGCTCGGCTAAACTCCTCTTGCTGGAAGCGGGATTCGGCCAGCCAGAAATTGGCCTCATCTATAAAAGGTGAGTCCGGGAATAGTTGTAAGAAACCTTCCAGGGCTTGGGCAGCCAGTTGATATTCGCCGGCTTGATAATAGGATAAGCCTATACGTAACAGGGCCTTCTGATCAAGCTGTAGCGGCTTAACGCCGGTAGCTAGAAACTTTTCTGACTGGCGATAATACTCTATCGCCTTATGATACTCTTTGATCTGGTAATGACCTTCGCCTAACAAGAATAAGACCAGGGGCTTCAGGGAACTATCCGGATAATCCTTCAACAACTGACCGAATACCCGGATAGCCTCAGGGAAATCTTTTTGCTCTATCTGATAAGCCCCGACTTCGAATATAGCCTTATCCAGCCAGGGGTCCTGATGAGGGTGTTGAGTCTGGTAGGTTGACAGGAGGGCGGTAGCTTTAGGCAGATTCTTTAGTCCCAGGTAAGCCCGCATCTTGCCTATCAATACCGAGCCCTGGAAGCCACTCTGGGGGAAGTGCTTTTCTAGCTCCTCCCAGCTTGCTAATGCCTTAGCAAAGTCCTTTATATTAACCTGAGACCAGCCAATCCCATATAGGGCCCGCTCTGCTAAAGGGCTTGACGGATATTTTTGCCAATATTCTTCATACCGCCTCAGGGCATTAGGATAATCCCGGGCATAATAGAGACATTCCGCCTGCCAGAACAACGCACTGTCCACTAAGGGACTGGTAGGTAATTTTTCTCTCAGCTCTTTAAATGCCTGACTGGCCTCACTAAATTTATCTAAGGTATAAAGGGCACCTCCACGCAAATAGTAGCCCGACGAAACCAGGGCCGAGTTATTAACCGAGGAGGCATGCTTAATCACGAGGGCATATGCCTTCTCTGCCTGCAAATAATCCTTTTTTTCTAGATATGTCCAACCTGAAGAAAGATAGGCATAAGGGATATAGCGATGCTCAGGATGGTCTCTTATCAATTCTTCATAAGCCTTCAGGGCCTGAGCCGGCTCTTTTCGGTTGCTATACGCCTCACCCAACCAGTAGAGGGCTTCACCCCGGTATCTCCCCTGGCGATATTTACGCAGCAAAGTCTCCCAATTCTTTATCGCCCCAGTAAAATCCTCTTTCTGGAACTTATGCAACCCGATCTTATAATAGGCCTTTTCCTGTACCAGCAGCTTCATAATAGAGGCAGTTACAGCATTACGATAGAACCAGCCGGGGCGCTTCTCCTGCGGAATATCCTTAACTATGGGTGTAGTCTCCAGGAATGCCAGTTCCTGCCTTATATCGGGTCTTTCTTTCTCCAGGCCATACCATATCTCCTGGGGCTGTAGCTTTTCTTTCTCCTCTTTTAGGACAGTAGTATCCTCACCAATTATTACTACCTCTGGCAACTGGATAGGCTCCTGAGCCTTTTTCTCCTGGGCCCAGATGCTCGGGCCAAGGGCAATCAGGATAATAATTACCAGGAAATAAAAGATTCTTTTCCTCATAGCTAACCTTACCACCTAAAATTTATTATCCCCCATTTCAATATTAAAATTAGTAACCGTTCAGCCACCAAGGCACTAAGTCACCAAGAAGCTCAAAACTTAAAATGCAAAGTCTAAAATTAAGGTAATTATTCCTCAGCTTTGCACTTTTAGCTTTGCGTTTTACATTTCCTTGGTGCCCTTGTGTCTTAGTGGCTGATAAAGATTAGCCGGGTGAACGGTTACTAAAATTATACCGGCTGAGCTGATTCACGATAGATGGCCAGATTAATAATCTGGGTGGGATCTTTTGTTGTCCTTTTACTGGCATCAAGGATTTCAATATCCACAATTCGTTTATCTTTAGCATAGTCAATGATTATTCCATCTACTTCTAACGAATCATCAATCTCCACATCCGGTAGAATTTCTATATTAAGCAAGTCATGAACTGGATCATACTCTATTTTCATAAATCCCTTTGCCTTCTATTTTTATCATAATATCACAATACAACTCCTTTTCAAAGATAATGATAGATAATGGATAGGCAGTTAGGAAGGTTTTAGATAGGGCAACTCCGGGTAGCGAAACCGTGAGTGTCAGAGTTCTCACAAAGAGAAATTTAATCAAGTGAGAGAACCCTCTTTGATCTTTATATGGGGTAATCTATGGGATCGGTTGCGTTCATGCTAGCTCTAATAGGCTATATTGGAAAAATGTTAGGCAAATGAAAGTGGACATCGGAATTGTTATGAAATAA
>MHDQ01000067.1 GCA_001803565.1 Nitrospinae bacterium RIFCSPLOWO2_12_FULL_45_22
GCCTCCCGGCCAATCTCATCAATAACAATCACCTGGGGCATATGATTCTCCACCGCTTCAATCATTATATCATGTTGCAGTTCTGGGTAGGGAACTTGCATGCGGCGTGCCCGGCCAATACCCGGATGGGGAATATCTCCATCGCCAGCAATTTCATTAGAGGTATCCACCACCACAACCCTTTTGTCGAATTCTTCACTAAGTACCCGGGCTGCTTCTCGGCACATAGTGGTCTTGCCTACCCCAGGGCGGCCCAGGAGGAGTATGCTCTGACCGCGCTCTACTACATCCCTGATAATATCCAGGGTACCATAAACCGCCCGACCTATCCGGCAGGTAAGGCCAATTATCCTACCCTGGCGATTCCTGATAGCGGATATTCGATGCAGAGTACGCGCAATCCCGGCCCGATTATCTTTGCCAAATTCTCCCACTCTACTCACTATATAATCCAGGTCTTCTGGTGTAACCTGCCGCTTTAATAAAGCAACTACCCTATTAGGAAAGCGGGCTTCCGGTAACCGGCCCAGGTCTACTACAATCTCTAATAGGTCTTCCGGATCATCCTCCCGCTCCAGTCCATTCTTTATCTCTCCCGGAAGAACGCCTAGTAGCTCCTCCAGGTTATCAGTTATCGGATAATTTTTAACTTCTGGCCTGGTAATTACCGATAAAGATTCTTTCATATCAGCTCTTCCCCTCCCGTAACTACTCAATGTAAAATGCAAAATTAGCAATTAGCATTGTAAAATCAATTCTTTCCCTTTGCGGTAAGAATACTTTTTGCAATGATAGCACATAATTCTTCGCACTCCTGAAGGAGTGGTTCAATACGCTTAGGTGCCACGATGCCGGTCCTGTGGATAACCCGTAGCCAATAACGTGATTCTTTAAGCTCTTTTAGCACAATACTTAATTTGTGCGTAAAATCTGATCGGGATTCAGCCCCACAAGCTTCTTCGTAATTAGCTCCGGGAGACGTTCCAGACCGTATAAGTTGTCCCCCAATATGTTTGCTTATGCTTGTCTTTGGTAGAGTATTTACAAGTTTAATAATCCTAATCGCAAAATCAATCAAACGCTCAGTAAGATTATCCACTTTATTCTTAATAATTTTAGCTTCATTCATTGCTTATTGCTAATTTTGCAATTTGCGTTTTGACACTTTTTATTTTTCATTAGTGGTTAGGCTAGCCAGGTGGTATTCCTGGAGCGAGAGGACTTCGAGTTGTCCCTCGAGTATAGCCTTGATCCCTTGAGTGGCTGCCCAAGCCCCTGCTATCGTAGTGTAATAAGGCAGATTATAAACCAGGGCATTACGGCGAATATAATAAGAGTCGTGCTGGGAGGCTTTCCCTTCGGGAGTATTAATAACCAGAGCTACTTCACCATTCTTTATATGATCCACGATATGGGGCCGACCTTCTTTATATTTAAGCACGCTCTCTACGGCTAAACCAGCACCTCTTAAATACTCGCCCGTGCCGCGGGTAGCTAGCAACTGAAAGCCCAATTGTACCAGTTCGCGGGCAATCTTTAGCACAGCCGGCTTGTCCTTATCCCTAACACTGATAAAGACCTTGCCCTTTCTGGGCAGTCCACCATCGGTACTTAATTGAGACTTAGCAAAGGCCTTGCCAAAAGCGCTATCTATCCCCATGACTTCTCCGGTAGACTTCATTTCCGGCCCCAGGATACTATCTACCCCAGGGAATTTGATAAAGGGGAACACTGCTTCTTTGACTGCCATATGCCTGACTATCCTTTCCTGCGTAAATCCTAACTCGCTTAAAGATTTACCTACCATAACCTTAGTAGCTAGCTTAGCCAGGGGCACACCGATGGCCTTACTGACAAAAGGTATGGTACGAGAAGCCCGGGGGTTAACCTCGAGGATATAGATGCTATCCCCCTGGATAGCCAGTTGTATATTGATTAATCCTACTACCTGCAACTCTTTAGCCAACCGATAAGTATGTTCTTTGATGGTCTCGATCAGGGAAGGGGCAAGGGAATACGGGGGCAATGAACAAGAACTGTCCCCGGAATGGATACCAGCCTCTTCAATATGCTCCATTATCCCGCCAATGACTACGTCATGACCATCAGCAATAGCATCAACATCAATCTCGATAGCGTCTTCCAGAAACTTATCTATCAGGACCGGGTGCTCAGGCGAGGCGGTCATGGCCTTAGTTATATATTCCTCCAGACTGGATTCATCATAGACCACCTCCATAGCCCTACCCCCCAGGACATAGGATGGCCTTACCAGTACCGGATAGCCGATCTGTTGGGTGATCTTTTTAGCCTCTTGAAAAGATAACGCAGTGCCGCTTACTGGTTGTTGGAGTCCTAGTTTATTTAGTAGTTGCCTGAATCTCTCCCGGTCTTCTGCCCGGTCTATGCTATCCGGTGAGGTGCCTATGATCTTAACCCCAGCCTTTTCTAGTGGGACAGCCAGCTTTAGTGGTGTTTGGCCGCCAAACTGGACTATCACCCCATCGGGCTCTTCTACCTCTACGATATTCAAGACATCTTCTAAGGTTAATGGCTCAAAATAGAGCCGGTCAGAGGTGTCATAATCCGTACTAACGGTCTCTGGGTTGCAGTTCACCATGATAGATTCATAGCCGATCTCTTTCAAGGCATAAGCAGCATGGACACAGCAATAATCAAACTCTATCCCCTGGCCGATGCGGTTAGGGCCACTACCTAAGATAACGATCTTTTTTTGCCTGGTGGGTTGGGCTTCACACTCCCGCTCATATGTAGAATAGAGGTATGGCGTATAAGCCTCAAACTCGGCCGCACAGGTATCAACCCGTTTGAAGGTAACCCTTATCCCGCCCTCTTTCCGCAATCTTCTTACCCTAGCTTCCGAAGTATTCCAGATTTGTGCTAGCCCGCGATCGGAAAAGCCATATTCTTTGGCCTTACGCAATAGTGGCCCGGAGCTGGCTCCGGCAGTCTTTAATTCTTCCTCCAGGGCTACTATCTCCTGTATATTAGACAAAAACCAGGGATCAATCCTGGTAAGTTCATAAATCTCTTCTACCGTCCAACCTAGCCGCAAGGCCTGAGCAATATCCCAGACCCTCTCCCAAGTAGGTAATTTCAACTTTTCCTGTATTATCTCTTCTATGTCATCCCGAGCCCTTCGGCCCTGAACAGGCCTCAGGGCAGGCTCCGCGAAGGGGAAGCGAGGAATCTTATCCTTTGCCTCTCTGTGAGACCTGTTCATTTCTTCCAACCCGTATCTATCAATCTCCAGTGAGCGGATGGCCTTTTGGAGGGCCTCCTTAAAAGTACGACCGATAGCCATCACCTCACCTACCGATTTCATTTGGGTAGTAAGGGTCTGGTCGGCCTGGGGGAATTTTTCAAAGGCAAAGCGGGGGAACTTCACTACACAATAGTCAATGGTAGGTTCGAAAGAAGCCGGGGTCTCACGGGTTATATCGTTAGGTATCTCATCCAGGGTATAGCCAACCGCTAATTTAGCGGCAATCTTGGCAATAGGAAAGCCCGTGGCCTTGGAAGCCAGGGCCGAGCTGCGCGATACCCGGGGATTCATCTCTATTACTACCATCTGGCCATTTTTGGGGTTGACCGCAAATTGTATATTGGAACCACCGGTCTCTACGCCAATTTCTCGGATAATGGCGATAGCAGCATCACGCATCAGTTGGTATTCTTTGTCGGTAAGGGTTTGCGCCGGCGCCACCGTGATGCTGTCACCCGTATGAATGCCCATAGGGTCAAAATTTTCTATGGAGCAGATAATGACCACATTATCTTTTAAATCCCGCATCACTTCCAGTTCATATTCCTTCCAGCCAATAACTGACTCTTCAATCAGTATCTGCCCAACCGGACTGGTATTCAAGCCCCATTCTACATAGGCGCTAAATTCTTCTATGTTGTAAGCGATATTGCCGCCCGTACCGCCTAAGGTAAAGGAGGGCCGAATAATATTGGGAAAACCCACTTCTTCCAGGATTTGCCGGGCTTCTTTCTCTGAGCTGGCATAGCCGCTCTCAGGGATTTCCAGGTTAATGGCTTGCATGGCCTTTTTGAACAGGTTCCTATCCTCAGCCTTTTTTATCGCCTCAAGTTTTGCCCCTATCAGCTCTACACCATATTTGTCCAGGACACCGGTTTCCGCCAGGGTAACAGCAATGTTTAACCCCGTCTGGCCTCCCAGGGTAGGGAGTAGGGCCTCAGGGCGCTCCCGGGCAATGATCTTCTCGACTATCTCCGGAGTAATCGGCTCGATGTAAGTACGATCGGCCATCTCGGGATCAGTCATGATAGTAGCGGGATTGCTATTGATCAATACTACTTGATAACCCTCTTCTCTCAATGCCTTACAGGCCTGGGTGCCAGAATAGTCAAATTCGCATGCCTGGCCAATGACAATGGGTCCAGAGCCTATTAGCAATATCTTCCTGATATCTTTTCGCTTAGGCAAGTTGCTCTCCTAACACTACCTCTAAGGCCCGGCGACTGAGCTGCCCTTCCCGGATTAGGGTAGGGGGTAAGGTAGTTACATCAACGATGGAAGAAGCCCTGTCTGTCCCACACACCCCTCCATCTACTATGAGGTCTATCCCGTCTCCCAGGAAAGTTTCTATTTCCTTGACACTCATCAGGTCGGGCTGGCCAGATATATTAGCGCTGGTGCCGGTTAAGGGCACCTTTGTCTCTTTAAGCAATAGATCAAGGAAGGGGTTTTTGGGTTGCCTGAAGGCTATTTTTGAAGTATTACCCAGTAACGAAGGCGGGAGGTTATTTGCAGCTTCAAAGATCAAAGTAAGGGGCCCGGGCCAAAAAATCCTGATGAGCCTTTCTCCTGCTTCTGGTATAGTCTTTACCCGTCCTTTCAACTGCTCCTTGTCATGTATAAGGAGCAATATAGGTTTAGCGAAATCCCTTTTTTTTATCCGATAAACCCTTTTGATTGCTCTTTCATCTAGACTGTTTACCGCTATTCCATATAAGGTATCAGTGGGAATGACTACTAATCCCCCCGCTAGAATGGCTGCCACAATCTCCTCTACTAACTCTTTATTGGGGGAGGATGGATCAATCTTGAGGATTTTTACCATGCAAATTATCGGCTAGGCTCTACCCAGCTCAAAAAGAGTCGTTTTTTGTCTAGCTATCACTTCGTTTATTATTATACCTTTCTCCTCTATCCTACGTCAAGCCGCCTGGATGGCAAGATGGTCTCTCATCTACTTGACAGGACTTTGAGAGGCAATATAATGCATTACAGATTAAGGCATCCTGTAAATACTCACTGAACCCCGTTTAATGAAACCACAAGATTTCACAAGATTTACACAAGATAATGAAGGGAAATGGCGGGGTGCACCCCGGGCACAACTTTTAAATTATTTGAAGGCTACCAGGAAAAGGGTTGGTTTGCTACTAAATTTTGGCAAGGAGAGTTTAGGGATTAGGAGGAAAATCTTGTGATAATCTCGTGTTAATCTCGTGGTTTACTGAATACTTCCGGCATCCTCTACACGAATAAAATAAGGTTACAATCAAGGCTAAAGGTTTGAGGTCGTATGGTGTTGTTTTAATTATTCGTGCAATTCGTCTATTCGTGTCATTGGTGGTTAAGTCTTTGTTTGGAAAAGATGGAAACCAAAGAGCTGTATTATTCTCTACCAGAAGAATTTATTGCCCAATACCCGGCTGAGGAGCGGGAGGCCTCCCGGCTCATGATCCTTGACCGAAAGGGTAAGTCATGGGGGCATAGCCGGTTCGATAGTCTACCAAATTATCTCCAGTCAGGGGACTTATTGGTGCTGAATGATACCAGGGTTATCCCGGCCCGCCTCATAGGGTGTAAAGTTAATACCCATAGGAAAATAGAGGTATTACTGGTGAAGGAGGTTGCCCCTCGCTCCTGGGAAGCCTTAGTAAAACCAGGCAAAAAAGCCCCTATAAATACCCAGATCATCTTTGGCAAGGGCGACTTGAAGGGGGTAGTGACCGCGGTTTGTGGTCCGGGGAAGAGGGTGATAGAGTTTTTTGCTAACGGATACCTGGAGGCCAAGCTGAAACAATATGGCATGGTGCCAATACCACCCTACATCAAACGAGACTCTCATCATCCCCTGGAACTAGACCAGGTAAGGTACCAAACGGTCTATGCCAGGATAGAAGGGGCAATAGCAGCCCCTACCGCGGGATTACATTTTACTGAAAGGTTATTGGAAAGGATTAAAGAGCAAGGTGTCCAAATACTCTCTCTCACCCTGCATATAGGTCCCGGCACCTTCCGGCCGATAAAAAGCAGGGTAGTAGGAGAACACCCAATGGAGCCTGAATATTACATAATAGAACCCGAGACAGCCGATATAATAACCCGCGCTAAAGAAGATGGCAGGCGGATAGTAGCAGTAGGGACTAGTGTTACCAGGGCATTGGAGACCATATTTGGCTCACCTTACCAACCGAGACCCTTAGAAGGCTGGACCGACTTGTTCATGTATCCGGGATACTGCTTTAAGGTTGTGGATAGTCTGGTAACCAATTTCCATCTACCTGGCTCTACACTCCTGGCCCTGGTTTTTGCCTTTGCTGGTAAGGAATTGATCCTTAAGGCTTATCAAGCAGCGATAAAAGAAAGATACCGCTTTTACAGCTATGGTGATGCCATGCTAATTATCTGATAATTTCCCATAAAGGAGTCAAGGAATCAAGGGTTCGAGTGAAATGTTAAAAAGTTACAAACGAAAACAAACACTTGAACCCCTGAATCCTCGAACCCTATATTGGGAGCATCTTTTCTAGCTTTTCTATCAACTGGGCCATCTCAGCTTCGGTGCCGATGGTTATCCTGATACAATCCTGCAGCCGAGGCTGAGTGAAGTATCGCACCAGGATGCCCTGGCTTTTTAACCATTCATAAAGGGAGAATAAATCCTGGCCGGGTAGCCGGGCCAGGATAAAGTTGCTTTCTGAAGGGAATACATAAAAGCCTAACTTTGTAAGGGCGAGGGTAACCTTTTTTCTGGTCTGGACGATACGGCCTATATTTTGCTGCATCCATCCCAGGTCATCCAGGGCCGCTATCGCAGCGGCAATGCTTAACCGGTTGAGGTTATAAGAGTCTTTAACCTTGAGCAAACCATTAATAATCTCTTCATCGGCAAAGGCCAGCCCTATGCGTAAACCTGCCAGTGAAAAGGACTTAGAAAAGCTCCTGAGGATAATGAGATTATTATATTTTTTTATTAGGGGGATAGCGCTAGCCTGCCCAAAGTCACCATAAGCCTCATCTACTACCAATACCCCCTTTAGCTTAGCGGCTAATCCCTCTATCTCGGTTACCGGGATACAGGTACCGGAGGGTGAATTAGGGTTAGCTAAAAAGGTTAATCGGGCCTCTTTTTTACCGATCTCTGAGGGTAAGGAATAATCCTCCGGGTATTCTACGGTCTCTTTAATGCCTTCCTGGATATCTATTAAAGTATCATAAAGGGTATAGGTAGGAGTGGGATATACCACAAGGTCTCCTTTGCCTATAAAGGCCCGGACAATAATCGAGAGGAGTTCGTCAGAGCCATTACCGGCTAAAAGGTTTTCTCGTTGTAGGCCATACACCTTGGCTGCCTTATCTCGCAAGGGGTTTGCTAAAGGGTCTGGATAGAGCCGTAAAGAGGAATTAATTTCATCTTTTAGGGTTTGGATAACCCTTGGGGATGGTGGGTAGGGGTTCTCATTGGTATTGAGTTTGATATAAATATCTTTAGAGGACGGCTGTTCACCCGGGACATACCCCACCATATTTTCTATAACCGCACGTAGATAACCCATAATATTTTTGCAACCGTTCAGCCACCAGGGAACAAGCCGTGAAGCGCGAGGAGTGAGCAGTAAGGAGTTAACAACTCTCGGCTCACTCTTTACTCCTCACTGCTCACGGTTTAGGGGTCTTTGTGCCTTGGTGGCAGATAAAGCTTACCTGGGTAAATGTTCATTTAATAATAACAGAAGTAGTAGAAAAAGCAAAAAAAAGGCAGGGAGAGGAATTATTAGACCTGGCACCCATGGGGTAACCGGGCCCGCAGGAGCATCCTTTGCTGTTGGAAGATAAAGCGGATTATCTCTTCCCGGTCATCTTCATTAATAGCCACAAATTTCAACCCGGCCTCCCATCTGACCGAATCTTTACCCGTAATGCTTTTTGTCCAGACTACCTTCCCAATACAGGCAACAACTGCTATAGGGAGTAAAGGAATATCCATTTCCAGTTGTAAATACTCATCCACGTTTATCTCCCTGGGGGAGCTAATACGTATTCCGGAACCACTCAAGTCAAGGGATCTGGCTTCCCATTTTTCCAGATCACGGAGATCATTATGCTCTAATATATCAATCAATCGGTTTAATTTGTTACTAATCTCCCATAGGAGACGGAGGGACAAAAGATTAAAATCCCCTTCACTATCCACATTATCCCTTTTTTTATCGGCTATACGAGCAGTATTCCAGCCCATCCCTTCCAGACTACTGGGGCGTAGAGCTAACTCTTCTTGTCTTTCTGGCAGGTCTTCTTCCCTTATCTTCCTGCACTGAACCGGTAATGATACCTCAATGCGGACAAACTCCCTCCTTTGTTGCTGGCCTATGCCCTGATTGTTCAATAAGATGTCCTCCTTATCCACTGGTTAAAGGCTTTTACTATATCTTTATTGAAATGGGTTCCACTCTCTGCCTCTAGTTCCCTCAGGGCCTCTGCGGATGATTTTGCTGACCGATAAGGCCGGTCAGAAGTAATAGCATCATAAACATCTGCTACCGCCAGGACAAGGGCTAAATAAGGGATCTGATCCCCAGCTAACCCATCAGGGTACCCTTTCCCATCCCACCGCTCATGATGATGGCGGATAAGGGTTCTTTCCTGGGGCAGGAGCCCTAAGGGGAGGAGGATCTTTTCCCCAATGATAGGGTGGGTCTTGATAATCTCATATTCTTCCGGAGTTAGTCTTCCTGGTTTCATCAGGATAGAGTCTCGGACCCCTACCTTACCAATATCATGGAGATAACCAGCAAATTTTATAGTATCTTTATCTTCTTGTGAGCATCTCAACTCGTCAGCAATACCAAGGGATAGCTCGGTAACCCGTTGAGAATGGGCTTTAGTATAAGGGTCTTTGGCCTCTAATACCTGCACCAATACCCTTAGGGTTTCACCAATATTCTGAAATATCCTTTCGTATAGAAAGCTATTCTCTATATTTAAAGCCGCCTTTTGTACCAGCGTATGGAGCAGAAACACTTCTTCCTGGGAAAAGGGGGTATCATCCAACTTATCTATTACATTGAGGATACCAAAAGGCCTATCCTTTATGGATAGGGGTACTGAGACCACTGATTTTCCCGTGAGGAAGGAGGGGAGCGGATATTTTTCTGGGTTTTCTATTAAAAGAGGTTGTGCTATATTGACCACTTCATCCATAATATTCGCCGGCAGTGTAAATCGAGTTTTTTGAGCTATTTCTTGCCCCAACCCCCTGGCTGACTTTATTTCAATTTCGCCGGAATCTCTATCAAAGACCATAAAATATGCCTTTCTGGAGTTTACAATCTCGCAAGCTAACTCGACTAGCTTATCAAATAATTCCTCTATATCCTTAATAGAGTTCATCATATCAGTTATTGAGTAGAGGATGTTTAGCTCCTTTATCTTTTTATTTAGTTGCTGGCTTACCTCTTCAAATTTCCTATTCGCTTCTGTCTTTCCTGCTAAACTGCCATTATTCCTTTTGTTTAGCAGTTTGTTTATGGTGAGATTAAGTTGGTCTAATTTGAAAGGTTTTACAATAAAATCGGCCGCCCCTTTTTTCATGGCCTCAATAGCTATTTCGACTCCAGGATATCCAGTTATCATTGCTACTGGCACCGAGGGGTCCAGCCTCAGTATTTCTGGTAATAAATCTATGCCAGTAATATCGGGTAGTCGAATATCTAGCAAGATCAAGTCAAGCTGGCCATTATTCCTGAGTAAGGTCAGGGCCTCATTGCCATTCTGGGCTTCTTGTATCCGGTAATTCATGTCCCTCAGAAAGTCCTTTAATAAGAACCTCATATCTGCATCATCATCTACTATTAGGATATTTTTCTGGGATCTGTTCATTTTTCTCTCTATCTTATAGTGACCGACTTTAAATTAACGCAGGCTAAAGCCTGCGACTACCACAAAACCGCATTAATAAAATGAAAATTCCTATACTATCAAGTTAAAAGTGAGCTCACTGCTCACTCTTCACCGCTTACTGGTCTTTGTGCCTGGTTGAATGGTTATCCTTTTACTGTGGCAGTTCATCTGCAAAAACTGGTTTCTGCTCTTTAAGCGTGAACCGCTCTACAGCTTGAGAGAGAATCTGTTCGATAAGTTGCCTCTTCTTGGCTTCTGAAGATATAGTGACATTATCTATAACCTCTGAGGAATAATCCTCCTTCCTGGTAGGGTTATTAGTCTTTTCCAGCTTCAGTTGCCTGTTATAGGTTTTGAGTACCGAATGGATCTGACTGAGCGAGATACTCATGATGTAACCCCATTCTAAATGATGAATTCAGAAGTTAGAATTCAGAATTCAGAATGGCAGAGCAGCTTTTATTCTGACTCCTGACTACTGAATTCTGCATTCTAACTATATTTTGGATAATAATCTCTTTTTATAAAGCATAAATTCCTCTTCTGCGATAATCCCTTCCTCGCGTAACTCAGCCAGCTTCTTTATTTCGTCCAGAATCCTTGTCTTGTCCTCTCTATACGGGTTAGTATAGTGAAACGGGAGGATATTCCTTGGGAATAAATAGAGCGACGATGATCGCTCATTTATCTCTAGTTGGCTCTTCTCCATCTTTTTATTTACGAGTTGTAGTTTCTGTTCTAGTTCTTTTTTGGTTGTTTTAAGGGTTTCTAGTTCGCCATACACCGCCTTTAGCGCCGCCAACAGGCCTTCATTTTCTCTTATCAACTGGATGTTTTCGGTAGCGTTGTTTACCAGGATTTCTATCTCATCTAATTTGAACGGTTTGGTCAGATAGCTATATGCCCCCGCCTCAATGGCCTCCAGGGCAGTATTTAATGTGGCGAAACCAGTGATGACTATTACTAAAACCTTGGGATTAATCTTCCGGGCAGTTTTTAATACCTCGATGCCGCTGGCCCCGGGCATTTTAAGATCAGTAATGACCAGGTCAAAATCCTTCTCCTCCAGCTTTTTTATAGCTCCCAGCCCCTCCTCCGCGGTTTCAATCTTTCTGCCCTCTTTATCTAAAAGTTGGGAAAGGAATTCGACAGATTTTTTATCATCATCAACTATCAGTATATTGACATACCCTTTACTCAAAAGCTCCCTCGGCATCATATTTCCCTTTCCATGAACTTAGGAGCAGCAGTCTGAGCTACCCGATTTATATATAGCTTCCTCAATCCCTTTTTTCTATGATGATCAACCAGCTCTTCCCTCAATGATAATTGGCTGTGGAAGAGGCTTTGGTAACTGACTTCTTCCAGGGAGACCATCTCTTTCATTATTTGGACCAGGGGAACGGTCTTCTCTTTATTAATAGCCGAAGACTCGCTCAGGCCCTTCCTCTTTAGCAAGTGATCAATTTCCTTTATCCTGGCCAACCGGTCTTCTTTCTGCTGCAGAATAAGCTCCAGGCTTTTCAGATTTATATGTTCTTCTTTAGTTATACTTACCTGTTCTCGGGTAAGGTCTAACAAAGCATTAAAGCAGGCTAATTTCTCTTCTAAATAACTCTCCATTTGTTGAGTAATTTTCTCTCCTACTATATTCATCGGTATACCGCGATAATTTTATTAGGGGAAATAATTACCTCACTGCAACTCCTACCCTCATCCTGTCCATTGTCCGGCTGCTGGATATGTTGTTGGGTTGAAGGGCTATAGTTTCCCAGGCCTCTTTTAGTTCACTTAATATTTTTATTACCTCCTGAATAATTTGTTGGTCAGAAGTCTGGTCAGCCAGGATGAGGCGGCGGATCATATAGTTATAGAGGCTCTGCAATGAATAGGCTATCTTCCCTGCCTCAAAGTTTAAAGTGTTCATCAATTCCAGGATGATGTTTTGGGCCTTCAGGATCAGTTGGTTCCTTTGATAATAATCCCCGGCTACGATCTTTTCCTGGGCTTGCTTCAAAGAGAAGATCGCCCGCTCATAGAGCATAACGATTAATCTACCTTGATCCGCTGTCCGGATCTGGTTCTCCTGATAGAAGCTAGAAACATTTTGCTGCATACCTTCCTCCTCTCTCCGTAATAGGTGATTACGTGATTAGGTAATTGGGTAATTGAATCACCCAATAGCGTAATAACCTAATGACCTAATGACCGTGGCCTTATCTCCACATATTATTCAAGGAACCTAACTGCTGGGAGAGCCAGTTACTGATGCTTTGCATCCGGGCCAGGGCACTCTCCATGGCAATATATTGGTTATATAAGGTATCAGTACGGCCCTCCAGCCGCTTCTCCATCTCATCCATCCGGTCTTGCAGATAATCAATATTATCTTGCAGGCCATCCATCCTGGTGGTGACATAGCCATCTATGGGATCAGTGATAAATTTTAGGCGGTTATCCAGTTGTTCCGCTACACCGAAGGTCAAGGTTATGTTACCCATGGATCCGGTACTGGTGCCACTATAGCTAATGGATAACCCCGCAATATTGGGTTGGTCACTATTACCGGTAAGTATCTGACCACTACCGGTCACAGTCTCTCCATTGATCGTACCGGCTACATCTACCCCGGCATAGCTCCCGTTAGTGATACCAGTATAGTTGGCCGTCTGAGAGATCGTGAAGCCATTGCTATCACCGTAAATGTTATGGGTAATCTTCAGGTAGTTGCCGCTGGCAGAGGCAGTGATAGACATGGCGGAACGCCCCTGGGTAGTCACACTCATGGTACCAAAGTCTAAGGAACCGGCATTCTCGGTCAGACTAAGGGATATATTGCTGTCACCGGTATACTTATCCGTCAGGACCAGCCGGCCACTGGTATCAATGGTGGCATAGACCTCGTTATTGAAGGC
>MHDQ01000068.1:0-7735 GCA_001803565.1 Nitrospinae bacterium RIFCSPLOWO2_12_FULL_45_22
GACTAAAAGGGTCAGGGGCCATTTTGTTTCTTAAGGGATTCGGGCAGGAAGCGACTAAAGGCACCGTCCGAGCTTTTTTTTCGGAAATGCCTGAACTCGGGCTTTTGGGCAATAGTACGGGCATAAAGGTTCAAGCCCTTGATAAAGACGGTCTCCCATACCTGCCCACCGAGGACAAATATAGTCCCCGGGACGGCCTGCAGTCCGATCTCTCCTACTTCCCTGCCACTATCTCTATCTATCACCCGATACTCTCTGTGGGATGGTATATTGGAGTGGATAAGACCCCGCTCGGCCAGGTCCATAAGCTTAGTAGTAGCACAGAACCGCTCCGGGCGATAAGTGATATATTCCAGGTCTATGAGGTGGTTCAAGATAGCTTCTAGTTGGGAAGGATTAGCCAGGGGTCTGAGCAATGCCTCCAGGTTAGCCTTTTGTTCTCCCCTGGTATGGCAAAAGAGATAGGAAAATATCTGCTGCACGATTACTGATAAATCTGGCTCATAATCTAATGGCTCGATCTCACCCAGCCGCGCCATATCGGCATAGAGCTGGAAGCAGGCCCGCTCACCTTCATCAGCAAAATAACCCAGGGCCTGCATGACTTCCTCGCGGCGACACCCACGGCCAATACGCTGCTGGAAAGAAGAGGGTGTAGGGGGTGGGTGATAACAGGCGACACCGTCAAAATCCCCAATATCTATCCCGATCTCGAGGGTAGTAGTCGCTACACAGATACCCCAGCGCCATTCCCGTAAGACCTTCTCGGTGGTCTCCCGCACCTGTTTGGATAGGCTCCCATGATGGATAACGATCCGGTCTGCTGGCCAGAGGGCCTTTAGCTCTGTCCCCAGTCGCTCTACATCCCGTCTGCTATTGGCAAAGATAAGGACTTTATGCATCCCCTCTCGCCTAATGAATCCGATCAACTCCCCTAAGTCAGAAAATAGATGCAGATGAAAGGGTCTGGGCTCTCCTAATTTAATCGGCATAACGGGCTGGAAATAGCGTTGAGCCGTCTCTTCGGGGTTATATAGCGTAGCAGATAAGGCGGCATAATGCAGGGGCTCAGTAACATGCTCCCACCTTATCCGCTCCAGCAAGACCCGCAGTTGATCACCCCGGTAACTGGCATCTACCAGATGGATCTCATCCAGTATAATGGCTTTTAGGGTTTTCCAGATCTGAGGGTAACGACAGAGCATAGAGTCAAGGGACTCTGGTGTAGTAAAGAGCACTTGCTCGGGCTTTCTTACGGAGTATTCAGGCCGGTCACCCGTCCTCATGGCTGCCCTTAACCCACACCTCTCCAGGATATCTTTTAGCCGATAATAGATATTGTTCACTAAGGCCCGGGTAGGCGCTACATAGAGGATATTGAGCCCGGTATCTGTCCCGCTTCCTTCCAGCCTTTCGACCAGGGGGGCAAATGCCGCTTCTGTTTTTCCACTAGCTGCCGGAGAGGATATAATAACGTTCTCACCCGCAAGGATACAGGGGATAGCAGCTAATTGTATTGGGTTGAGCCTGCCGAACCGGCTGAAGAAGGGGCTCCAGGTCTTCCTGAGCTTCTTTTTAAGGCTGAACAGTTCTGCCGTGGAATGCATGGGACAATAGGAGATCCGGGTCTTCTGACGGATAGAAGCGATGGAAGTCTAGACACTCTACCATGGCCTTGATAAACCTGCGAGTAGAATGATAACTGTTGGCCTTTACCAGTTCAAAGAGCCGCCTCCGGTACCCTTTGGGCATCTGGAGTTGATATACCCTTTCGTATAGCTCTATGAACCGATAAAAAAGATATTCCATCTGCTGTGCGGCTAGAGATTCTAATTCTATCTCGTAAATATTGTAGCCGCGAGGGATATTTAGCTTAAAGTCCGGGGTAAAGGCAAAGACAACTTTAAGAAAACTCGGCAACTGATATATGTAACGAATGGGTTGATGGCCAGAATATACCAGTCCGGTTTGTTTGCCATAGTAATAATAATCTCCCCGCACCACCCTCTCTTCTTCTAGCTCCGGCTCGTCATTAGCTACCATCGAGAGGGCATTAAAGAAATTAACTGCCCGAGCCCATTCATAGATATAGCGATAAGTGCGGGAGGTCTCTGCCTCATCAAACATCAGGAGCATACCCCGGAGCCCCAATTCTCTTACCGCCAGCATACTTATCCCGCTAAGGATATGACAGTATATATTAGCAGCAGTAGTATGATCATAAAGGGCGCCTAGCTCCGAATAGTTTGTCTCCTGGCCTTCTATCCATTCCCACATCTCCGGGGTATCCCTGGCTTCCCTAATCTTCTCTAAGACTTTTCCTAAGAACCGGTGGTCGGACAAGGGATTCGGCTGGGAGTTTTTGCTTACCAGGCTTAACATTTCGCGGAAGTTATAGTACTGGCCCTGGTAAGGGAACCTGAGGTTTCGGATCAGGTGGCGATACACCCTCTTAGGGAAGGCAGCCTGGGCATCGCAAGGGTCTATCCCTACGAGGCTGACGGCATAATTTAGCTCAAATCCGTTATCATGCAGATACTCAATCAGGTGACTCTTACCACTGCCATATTCCCCCCGGATAACCATAGTACCGGAAGACTCATCCCGGAGCCATCCCTGAACTTTTTCTAGCTCGCGGGCCCGACCCACAGTCCATTCTCTTATTGCCTGGGCCGGGACAATCCCTAAGCGGAATGCCTCAATGACCGAGCGGGCTTCTTTGGGTATCTGGGGCTTAGGCCTTATCTCTGGTTTAAGCTGGTAGGTTCTACGCGGCTGCTTCGCTAGAAAGGTTGCAGTCCCTAAAAAGGTAAGGTAGGGCTTCTTTATCCAGAGCTGCAAAGAATTAGGGAATCGGACCAGGTACTCATGACCATAATGCCGCTGGTCAATCACTACGCCATCACCAAATATGCCATGTCTCACCCGGGGATATTCAATTAACTCCACCACCTTTATCCCTCCAGGAGTTTTATGCTTAGTTCTCTATTAAGGGTTTTCGTTGGCTCCTTCCTCAGCATATGGAAGGCCCTAATGGCTCCTTGAACAAAGAGTCTTATGTAACCTATATCACCAAATCGGCGCTCATATGCCTCTTCGGCCAGGCGGCGAATGATATCACCGGCTATATCGCCAGCAAAAGAGTGTTCATAAGCTTCTTCATATATGCTCCTGAGCTTCTGGCCAATCTCCTCCAGCAAGGCTATAGGCTCACGATCCATATCTTCCAGGTTGATCTTTACCCCCGAGGGGTTATAGAAGTCAAATACACTGGATATGCGCTGTTTCAATGCCTCATATACATTGGAAGCGCCTTCAAAGATATTCTCATCTGGTATAGCATAAAAGATCATCACGTTCTTGAAAGAGGCATGACCACATTCATCAATCAGCTCCCGGAGGTTGCTAAGCATCAGTTCGCGCTGTTTACTGCTGAGGCTAGGCACTTGCTCAGCCTCATCAAATAGGATCACTAAGCCCGAATATCCTATATTCCTTACCCATTGAATAAGCGAACGGATCATAGAAAAGGCATTGCTGCGCTCAATGGGATGCAACAGGCCATACTCCTTATGCAAATTACGTTCATAACCCTCTACCCGTAACCACTGGATGATATTACGAGAGTCTTCTTCCCGGTCCTGATGTAGGAAGAGGAAGGCCTGGGATATTGCCCGAGCAAAATTGACATTTTCGAGGTCCCTTTGGATAGCCTTGGCATAGTTAATAAGCTCCTGGTCCAGGGTCTCTCCCTGCAACCCCGCATCCCGGAAGCTCTCAGTCTGTCTCTCATACCAGTTTATAATAAAAGGCTCAATCCCCTTTTCTACCCCTTTCAAAAGCTCTTCGGCATCCATGGGATACATGAGATTATTGACAATAGCCCGGTAGACCAATTCTAGCCGGTGGAATGGGGCCTCTTCCGGGCTCAAGTTGACATAGCTTACAACAAAGTTTTCGTTCCAGGCCAGCTCCCGGACATTATATAAAAAGTGGGTCTTGCCACCGCCATAAGCGCCAATTACCAGCTTGATGGTAGAGCCACCATCGTCTTTAATGAAGGTCTTTAAGTATTCTTCGTCAATCAGGTTAAGATACTCCTCCAGTCCTACGGTAAAGTACTGAAATCCCCACTCGGGTGGTGTGCCAAAAGAGCCCACCGTCTCAATGATCCGCCGTGCGCTCTTTTTATCCAACTGATTCATACAAACCTTCTCCTACATGCATCTATTCATGCTATCCGTGTTCTATGTCGTTCTATGTCGTGGCCCCCTGACGGAAGTATACCGAGGCAAAGTGGGTACCATCACCCCTTGGATTAGTCGGGATCCAAAGGTTATCCTCTTTCGTTTTGGTCTGTTCCCGGCTAGCTACTGCCAACCGTAATTCGTATTGGCCGTATTCTCGCTGTTTTAAGCAATAGAGATCGTAGCTCAGTTGCGTGCGGCCATAACTCTTGAAATGCTCTCTGCGGGGATCAGTGAGAAAGTCCTTACCCTGCTTGAGCCAGGCTATCTCCCTGAGCCAATAAATAATAGAAACATTGGCCCCCAATTCCAACCCCTCCCTCTTCATCAAACTACTATAAGCCTCAAACAGAAGTTTAAGGAAATCCCTCTCCTCCTTAAAGCTGGCATTATCCAGGTCGGTATAGGTTTTTATTACGGTATTTACCAGCTCATCAGTTACGAGCTGGGCCCGGCCCAGCAGCTCTATCTTGGGACCATACCAAATTCTAACCTGGCCCTGGGATAATAAAAACTCCAGGGTCAACACTCCTACCCTTAACTCGGGTAAATTACCTTCTATCTTCCAGCCTTTCTCCTCAAACCTGCGCTCCAGCTCTGCCCCTAAATAAGCCTTGAGCTTATGCTTAGGATGCTCCAGTAATTTTTTCCTCTCTTCCACAAATTCCTTTACATTTTTCAAGTTCTCGTGGAGCTCCTCCAGCTCCTTTATCTGGCCTAGCCTTTGCTCCACCTTCTTTAGTCTCTCCTCTATCTGATAGGCATTTTTATCTATATCTTTTTCTAAATACTCTCCTTCCTTGAGATACTTCTCTATCTCCCCTAGTATCTGCCTACTCTGATTTATCTTTTTACGCAATTCCTGATAAGTATTTGCCATGTTTAATAAACCTCCAATGGGATCAGTTTAACAGATAGGGAGAAAAATTCAAGAATGGATGTCTGCTCACTTGCCACGGCAGGCACGGGGTCTAAGCTTGAAGGCTTCATCAAAATTATTTGCGTTAAGAATTTTTTTTCAGTCCTTCATAAAGAGGTCTTAAGGCATTCTAGTAGGAAATCGTTAAGGGCCTGGCATAAAGGCGAGGTCGTCCTGGTTTTATTGACAACTATATAAAAATCTCTCTGAAAAATTATCCCCTGAATGGGGATCTCTTTCAAAAGGCTACCCCTCAATTCCTCCTCCACTGCCCTTTTAGAGACAATAGATACTCCTACGCCGGTCTTGATCCCCTGGATAACCGCTTCAGTGCTACCCATCTCGGCTACTACCTGCAAAGATCTGCTATTTATCCCTCGCTTTGCCAGAGCTTGCTCCATAATCTTTCTGGTACCAGAACCTTTCTCCCGCATAATGAAAGGCTCTTCCAGCAGTTGCCTGGCAGATATAGACCTTTTCTTTACCCAGGGGTGCTTCGGTGGGACTACTAAGATCAATACATCCTTCACAAAGTCTCTATAATCAAGCTTCCCATCCTCCCATTTAGCCCCCACCACACCTAATTCTAATCGCCCTTCCAAAACATCCTGAACCACTTCCTGGCTATCGCTTATCTTCAAAATAATCTGGATCTCGGGATATTCTTCCTTAAACTTACCTAGCGCCTGGGGCAAGATATAAGTACCAGGGATAGTGCTGCCCCCTATAGTTAGCCTCCCCCGCATCCGCCCCTGGAACTGATTGATGGCTTGCTGGGCCTCTTGATACAACCCTAAAAGCTTCTGCGCATAGCTATAGAGGACTTCCCCACCTTTAGTAAGAACCACTTCTCTTCCCAGGCGGTCAAAGAGCTTAACCCCAAAGGCCTCTTCCAGTGACTGGATATGCTCACTGACCGTAGGCTGAGACAGGAGCACCGCCTCGGCTGCCTTAGAAAAGCTCTTCAGGTCCGCAATCTTACAAAATATCTCTAATCGTCTTAAGTCCATCCAGCCTATACAAACTCACTCTTAGCGCAGCCTTGACCGCCGCTTCATATTCATCTGAGGTTATACGCCGGCCCAGGTACGGGTCCCCTATAGCCTTAAAGCAAGGCCTATACTGATCCATCATATTAACGTAAGTGTTGGAAGAAACCTCCCGGGCGATAAAAGACATGATTTCCTCAGTGCCAGCCAGACCCTGTGGTAATACCAGATGGCGTACCAGTAAGCCCCGTTGAGCTATACCCCGGCTATCTATAATTAAATCACCTACCTGACGGTGCATCTCTTGTAAGGCTGCCTTAGCCCTCTCGGGATAGTCCCTTGCCAGGGAGTATTTCTCTGCTACTTCCGGGTCGGCATACTTGAAATCGGGCATATAGATATCAAAGATACCCTCCAGGAGTTGCAATATTGTCAGGGACTCGTAGCCGCCACAGTTATATACCAGGGGTAGGTTCAGCCCCCCTTCCACCGCTAGCCCCAGGGCTTGAAGGATTTGGGGGACAAAGTGGGTTGGGGTAACAAAATTGATATTATGACAGCCCTGCCTTTGTAATTCCAGCATGTATTGAGCCAGGTGCCCGGCTGAGACCTTATGCCCTTGGGCCTTATGGCTTATATCGTAATTCTGGCAGAAGATACAACCAAGGTTACAATTGGTAAGGAATATGGTCCCGGAACCACTATAGCCTACCAGGGGCCGTTCCTCACCATAGTGGGGGCCATAACTGGATACCATAGCTTGTTTGCCACTGCGACAAAACCCCTCTTCATCAGCCAGGCGATTCACGCCGCAATGCCGTGGACAGAGAGAGCATTTTTCCATAAGCTTATATGCCGCTGCTATTCTCTCTCTTAGTACCCCTTTCGCAGCCAGCTCCAAATATGCTGCCCGGAACATCTTTTCCTTTCCTTTATCTTAAACTAAATATAAGACTCGTTCGGGAAACGAGCCCTCCTTGCCCAAATCCTTCAGGAAGCAATTATAGCTCAGGAATAGAAATCTGCCTCTAACCACCCTTTGACCTTCCAATATTCATAATCCGCTTTGAAGATATCCTTATTTTTAATTATAATATTTTTAAAACCTTGAAAACTGAGCAGATCCATCTGACTGGGTGGATACTCTCTCGCCTCCTCTATTGCCCTTATAAGGTCATTTGCCAGTTCAATAACCCTATTAAAGATTTTCCCTTGTTCTATGGAGGTATCTTCAAAGCCTAACCTGGCCCCTAGCTCACCTATCGGCCTAGCACCGAATATCCGGAAAACATCTCTTAAGTAAGCCGAAACTCCCTTTTCCCCGGTTACCGCTGTCGTTGCAACCGCCACAAAGTATTTGCCAATAAGTGGGGGCCTATGAGTCCAAAAACAGCACCGGTCAAGAAAGGCCTTAGCCTGGGCGCTGACTTGAAGGAGATATGTTGGACTACCAAATATTATACCATCCGAGGCTAATATCTTATCCTGGATAAAAGCTACATCATCCCTTTGCGGGCAACTGCCTTCCGTTAAACAAAGGAAACAGGCATTACAGCAATTTATCTGGAAGTCACTTAAAT
>MHDQ01000068.1:7747-11556 GCA_001803565.1 Nitrospinae bacterium RIFCSPLOWO2_12_FULL_45_22
CAGCAATTTATCTGGAAGTCACTTAAATGTATCAATTCGATATCCGCTCCTCGGGTAGAGACCTCTCTCATCATCTCATCTACGATTTTATAAGTATTCCCCTTTTCTTTACGGGGACTTGCTAGAATGCCTATAATTTTCATAGCTTCCATCTCCCACTCAAACCCATCCGCATTGGAAAATAAGTTAACATACACGTTATTTATGTACAATTAAACTTATTATTTGTCAATATGGATGCCCACTCTATTCCTCTGTATTCCAGGCCTGTAGTGAGCAGAGCGAATCTAAGGGAAATCAAGGCATCTTATATTTCCCAGGAGAAGGTATATGTGAAGGTTATAAGAGCCTTCTATACCCAGGATCAAGAAGGAGGAAAGCCCCTTTTTATTCGGGCATGCTACTCAGGAACGACGGCGGGCCAGGCTACCCCTGCCTTGGTAGAGGCCGCCCAAGCTATCCTGGGGAGCACTTTCCTCAGCGTTACTGATAAAGAGTGGTATGTCGCCCAACTCCTGGAATACCTGGATAAAATTTATAAGATCGAAGTCCTCTTGCCGGTTAAACGCACGGCCAAAAGGCTCCAAGAGATGGAAGCGATAGATTTCCCGACCTTCGAGGCTAAGGCCGGTGATGCGCCTTTAGCTACCTTATTTACTGCCTTGGATGGTTTTACCGGGCGACTAAGGCTTTTTGTAAAGAGGAATCCCGACGGGACTCTTTTCGGTTTAACCACTATGTGGTATCAGATGACCCTATGACAACATTTGGTAGCCTATCACCTGATGGACAATTTCAGAATGAACCTGGCCTCTAAATTTGCCACGATGACTCCAGAACTTATTCACCGCCATATTATCCAGGGAGTTCAAGGAAAGTCTTTCAAAAATTTACCATGGATAAGAATAACCGATGAGGATTCATCTCAATGGTCCTAAAACTGGAAACTCCTTCTGGTCAAATATGAAGAGGATGCCCAAAGTCAAACAAAGTAATGAAAATAAATTCCCAATTTAGGAAATTTTATTCCCAATTTAGGAAATGAAATACCTTTTTATCCACTTCGTTAGAGATCTAGATTGGGAAAAAAAACTTGAAAAAAGACTTGATAGTTAAGATTTTCAGAAGAAAAATGAATGGGAATGGCATAAATATTGCTATATTTTCTCTATTAGTTGTTTCAAGAGGCTCAATATTTATTAATCTCCATTCATAAGAAACACTCATAGACCTATGGGCCAGGAGTGTTTCGTCAAAAAGACACAAAGTAAATTCCTATCAGCTCAAATTAGTCCGGGAGCTGGACCCATGCGGAGGTGATTAGTCATTGTTTTAGCTGAAAAGGGATACTTTGAATCTTATCATGCCCTTCTTTTCAAGGGGGAAAATAGGGCGAGATATCCCTTTTGGAATGCTAGCAATCCAGTAAAAATTGTTAGGCTCATATTTTACTCATTGATTGTGGTTTCTCTTGTCCTACCTAGGTTTATTACTCATGCCATTATAAAAGCCATGATAGTTAAAATGAGGAGTGACCGAGCCCTTCCATTGGGCCGGAAGGAGGTGATGTTCTATAGGGAGTCTCAGTTTGCTGACCCAATAACCCTTATCGTGGAGATGGGGAGGAGTGAATTTGTCCCGGTTGCTGATGTCTATACATAAATTTTGTGAGTAGGAGAGGAGAGAGATTATGAAAAGGTTATTATTACTGATAAGTTTATTTCTGGGGATTACTCTAGCATTAGCAGGGCAGGCTCAGGCCACATGGTATTGGACCCATGGGCATAGTGGCAAAATACAAGATAGGAGTAAAGTCATTCCCTGGGCTAACAATTCGATTGAATATGGATGGGGTTTGGATTTTCGGCTGAACCCTTTCAACAATACCTGGGTCCATTTTGCTGTTCCATCTGAAGGCAGCGGTGCTAAGGGTGTCCGATACATAAGGCTCAAATTCACGACCCAGAGCAATGTCGCTACGGTAACTGCCATCGATGTCTATGACGGTAATGTCATGTTTAAGCACTTAGCAGGAAATTGGTTCGGGTCGCAGGACATACAACTGGATTTAGGTCAAAAGTGGAAGATTTCGAGGGCCCTTGGCATTTCAGTCCGAGTTGGTGTTGGGGATACGGGGTCGGCGCAGTGGTTCCGTTTTATTTTCGTGGGTGCTGACTTTGTACCTTTCCCGTAAAATTATTGACCAACATTATCCACCTCCACGATAAGGGTAACAATTAAACCTGGATCCAAAGCGGTGCGCGAATCGCAGGACAAAACCATTAATGAGTAAGGCCAAAGGCCGGCTTTATATAAGAGGCGCATATTGAAGGACATGAAGAAAGAGGATCAACCCTGAACCAATGCAGATTTAAAATTGGAAGAATCACATCCTAAAACTGTTTGTTTATCTTGAGGTCATCCATCATTTCGTCATGACGGTTCTTCGCCGATACTTTTAAGGGTAAGCATGTCATATGATAAAGGCATAGTGGATAACGATGAACAAAGTTAATTGTAAAGTTTCTATTGCCCTTAATACCTGCCCGAGGAGATATAAGGTAGCTTGCATAAGCATTCCCCTCATCCTCTATTTTATCATCGGTGTTGCTGCTCCCAACGATATAGCTAAGGCAGGTAATAATCTTGAGAGAGCTGAGATATACACCTCTACCGGAAAAAATATTTCTTTTATTAAAATCCAAAACGATCTCTTGACTGTGCGGTTAAAAGATACGCCCCTGCAAAAGGTCTTGAAAGAGATCGCCCGTCAAAGTGGTCTGAAAATCCTTCTTTATATTCCCATAGAAGATAAGGTTTCGTTAGAATTTTATGCTCTGCCCTTGGAGAGGGGGTTACATAGAATATTGTGCGATAAAAATCATATCTTTCTATATTTTAAAACAAAATCTGAGCCAGGAAAATTTTCTCCTATTCGCTTAAGGGAGGTAAGGGTCTATCCTAATGGTTACTGGATAGCAGGAAATGAACATGAAGGCGAGAAAGAGCAGCTTCACCAATTAAAAAGGCGGCTTTTAGAAGACCCGGATGCGAATGTTCGAGAAAGTGCTGCCGAAGCCCTGGGCAAAAGTGGAGACCCAAGAGCAATGGATCTTCTTTTACAGGCCCTTATGGATGAGAACCCCAATATCCGCATTCGGGCTCTCTTCGCCTTATCCGAGCTGGTAGGCCCTATTCCTTTAGAACCTATAAAAGATATAGCCCTTCATGATGGAGAGCCGGAAGTAAAAATATATGCCATAGAGGCCCTCAGAGATATAGGTAAAAATGAGTCTATAGAAATCTTTAAGTTAGCATTAAATGACATGAATAGAGGAGTTCGCTTGGCCGTGATAGAAGCCTTAGGTGATATAGGGGGGGCTGAAGCCTTGAATGTATTAAAACTTGCTTCTTATGATGATGATGTAAATGTTAGAATTATGGCGGCAGAGCTAGTGAAGACCATGGAGATGGAAGATGAATATCCAGCCGATTGATGCTCTTTTATAGCCCCAGTTCTGCCCATTGCCAGATCCTCTGGCTCAAGGTGATAAAATGTTTTTCTCTAGCCCATATCCTATCTATTATTGAGCCCGTGTCTTCCATGGCTATTATCCCTATAACGACATTTAAATAATTTTTAGTGGCACTTCGATACATAATCTGCTCTATATATTTGGTAAAAAATTGACCTGCCTGGCGGCAGACAGGAAGGAGGCAGATTATGTTACCAAAATGTCGGAGCGAAGGTGATTTGTTTTCGATCCCAAAATTTTTAGCATTGAGAAAGATGGTGTTGAAGGCTTTAT
>MHDQ01000068.1:11618-12395 GCA_001803565.1 Nitrospinae bacterium RIFCSPLOWO2_12_FULL_45_22
AGAATTTTTTTCAATACATGGTGGGCCAATTTAGTGAATTGGAGAGGAAATCTATAGAACCGATCGCCTTGACTGTTCAAGATGGAAAAGTTCGGTCTATGCAAAGGTTTATAAGTGACGTGGTTTGGGACGAAGAAAAAGTATTGTACAAATATCGTGGTCTGGTTAATGAAGATCTGGGTGATCCCAAGGGGGTACTGATTTTTGATGAGACAGGATTTCTCAAAAAGGGCAACGATTCTGTAGGCGTTGCCAAACAGTATTGTGGAAGTATAGGCAAGATTGAGAATTGCCAAGTGGGGGTTTTTGCCGCATATGCATCTGCCCATGGCTATGCCCTATTAGACAAACGGCTATTTATACCCGAGAAGTGGTTTACAGAGGAGTACGCTGGCAGGAGAAAAAAATGTGATGTTCTTGAAGAGACAGAATTCAAGAGCAAACCCCAGTTGGCCGTTGAGATGTTACGGGGGCTTCAAAATCAAGAAACCCTATTACCTAAGTAATGCTCCGGTAAGCACTCGATTGAAAGTTTTTGTCTGGCTAAGCGGCATACGCTGGGCAGTAGAACAATGTTTTGAAGAGACAAAAACTGAACTGGGAATGGATCAATATGAGGTAAGAAAATACCCAGGATGGAATCACCATATTCTGACTTGCATGTTGGCCCATTTTTTCCTCTGGCATTTGAAGATAAGGTTGGGGGAAAAAAAGCACCATCCATTACGCTGTCGCAGCTTAGGATTTTACTGAAGGTCGTGTTACCATTGAGAACCT
>MHDQ01000069.1 GCA_001803565.1 Nitrospinae bacterium RIFCSPLOWO2_12_FULL_45_22
AAGATATTGATTACTGGTGGCGCAGGGTTTATTGGTTCTCATCTGGCAGAGGAATTGATCTGCCGGGGTGACGAGGTCTATATAATTGATGACCTTTCTACCGGCACCTTAAATAACATAAACCATCTGCGGGAACACAAAAATTTTCACCTCGTGATTGATACTATCCTTAACGAAGGGGTGATGAATGAGCTGATCAATAAATGTGATCAGGTCTATCACCTGGCCGCCGCGGTAGGTGTGAAGCTCATCATGAATAAACCGGTAGAAACCATAGAAACCAATGTGAAAGGTACAGAGATCATCTTGAGATTAGCCAATAAGTTCAAGAAGAAGGTCTTATTAGCCTCTTCCTCGGAGGTTTACGGAAAGTCTCTGGAGATCAATGGTGCTAATGAAACTCTAAGCGAAACAGATGACCGGCTCTTAGGGGCTACCAGTAAGAGGCGTTGGGCATATGCCTGTTCCAAGACTATTGATGAATTCCTGGCCCTGGCTTATTATGAAGAGAAGAGACTGCCAGTAATCATTGTCCGCTTCTTCAATACCGTGGGTCCCAGGCAGACCGGGCAATATGGCATGGTGGTGCCAAATTTTGTCCAGAAGGCCCTGCTCGGAAGGCCCATTACGGTTTATGGTGATGGTAACCAGACTCGGAGCTTCATTTATGTGGGGGATACGGTGCGGGCTATTATTGATCTTATGACCTGTCCGGCCGCTATAGGCCAAATAATTAACCTGGGGTCAGGTAAAGAGATCTCTATAGCCGAATTGGCTAAAAAGGTCAAAGAAATGACCCGTAGCTCTTCAGAGATTATCTATATTCCTTATGCGCAGATCTATGGCCCGGGATTTGAAGATATGCAACGCCGGACACCCAATATTAATAAGGTCAGGGCCCTTATAGGATTTGAGCCAAAGATCACATTAGAAGAGATGCTCCGGAGTGTAATCGAATATTATCAGGATTAGAAACCATATGCCCTATGCCTACTTATTTTCTTTTTTGACCGCCTTAGGCTTAGCCCTGGCCCTAACCCCCATCATAAGGCGATTGGCCTTGCGCTGGGGGTATGTGGATAGGCCTAAAGAGGATCGCTGGCACCGGGAGCAGACGGCCATTTTGGGTGGTGTGGGGATCTATCTTGCCTTTCTGCTGACCACTATATTATTCTTGCCTATAGCACAAATCCCTACCCTCCAGGGACTGGTGCTCGGGGCAAGCGCCATATTTTTATTGGGCTTATGGGATGACATGAGGGGTATGAAGCCCGTACATAAGCTCTTAGGCCAGGGGCTAATAGCTATTATGATGGTAGTACCCTATGGGATAGAGATAACAGCCCTTCCTTATCAGTTTATTGCCATACCGCTGACTATCCTGTGGCTGGTAATGATAACCAATGCCTTTAATCTGCTGGATAATATAGATGGACTCTGTGCTGGTGTGGTTTTTATTGCCTCTACTATCTTATCTATCCACTCCTATTTGAATGATCTTCATCTGGTAGGGAATCTGGGGGCTATTTTAGCCGGGACGTCCCTGGGCTTCCTCTATTATAATTTCAATCCTGCCAGGATATTTATGGGGGATTGTGGCAGCATGCTCTTAGGTTTTATCCTGGCAGTAGTAGCAATTATGGGCACCGGTCGGCATGTCTCTAATCTCTTGGTAACCCTGGCTATCCCAGTCTTGATCCTGGGCCTCCCTATCTTTGATACCCTATTTGTTACCTCTAGCCGCCAGGCCAGAAACCAACCCATTACGCAGGGTGGAAAAGACCATACCTCCCACCGGCTGGTATTCCTCGGTTTATCCGAGCGGAAGGCCGTCTTATTGCTCTATTTTATCGCTGCCCTATGTGGCGCTATTGCCCTCTTTTACCACAGATTAGATGCGATCATGGTGAGTGTATTAGGTGCTTTGACCCTGATTATCCTATTTCTATTCGGACTATTTTTGGGTGAAGTAGAGGTCCATGCTGATAAGAAAGGGGACAACCATTCGCTGGTTCCGAAAATACCCTGGGTCTATCAACGCCGATTTTGGGAATTATTGATGGATATGGTTTTGATAATTATATCATTTGTCAGCGCCTATCTTATCCGTTTTGAAGGGGGCATTCCGCCTGAATTTAAACCGGCTCTCCTGAAATCCCTTCCCTTAATTATTATTTTAAAGCTGGCCTCTTTCTACTATTTCGGTCTATATCGAGGACTCTGGCGCTACATAAGTATCCATGACCTGGTGGCTATCTTCAAAGCAGTATCGCTCGGCTCTATCCTGTGCGTCTTTAGCATGACTATAATCTTTAGGTTTGAGGATTATTCCCGGGGCGTCTTTGTGATTGATTGGCTCCAGATGATAATCCTGGTCTCTGCCGTGCGGATATTGCAGCGGGTATGGAAAGAGGCCTTTGCTGCGCTTAGTCAGGGGGAAAAACGGGTATTGATTATGGGTGCCGGTGATGCAGGTGAGATGGTCTTACGGGAGATCAAGAATAATCGCCATCTGAATTACCAGCCCATAGGTTTTCTGGATGATGATCCTAAGAAGATTGGCTGCCGTATCCATGGCTTACCTGTCTTAGGGAGCCGCAGAGATATTCCCGTCTTCGTCCCGCAGAAAAGGATTGATGAGATATTAATCGCTATTCCTTCCGTCAGGGAATACGATTTAGAAGAGATAATAGGTTACTGTACCAAGAGCGGTGCTGGTTACCGGGTCATAGCCGGCATAATTGGGTAATAGGTCATTAGGTAGGGGAAGGATTCATTTCCCAATAGACGGAAATTTACACGAGATCCCAGAGGTGTACGTTATGAAGTGGACTGTTCCTTATATTTTCAGGATATTTATGGTGACGGAGGAGACTTCGGCTAGCTCCAGGCTCTCCTGGAAGCCACCAGCGCAATGGGTAAGACCTATGCGGGCACCGGCTACTTGCCGTTCACCAGCTTGCTGCCGGAGTTGCCAGACTATCTCGGCTATCTGGGCAATACCGGTAGCACCCAGGGGATGCCCTTTGGATAATAGCCCACCACTGGTATTAACCGCTACTTTACCACCGATCTGACTGTGTCCTTCAGCAATAAATCTACCACCCTCACCTTTAACACAGAAGCCCAGGTCTTCATAATGGACGATCTCGGCCGGGGTAAAGCAGTCATGCACCTCAGCAACATCAATATCTTGCGGGCCGATCCCTGCCCGCTCATAGGCTTCCTGAGCGCCTTTGACGGTTGCACCCAGTGAGGTTATCTCCCGCCCTTGCTTATATTCCCCGGAACGTAGGACTGATGCGGCTACAGTGATGGGTTTAGAGGAGTATTTTTTCGCTATCTTTTTACTGGCCAGGATAGCAGCAGCCCCACCATCACCCGTCGGGCAACAACTGAGCAAGGTTAAGGGCTCGACTATTACTGGGGCATGCAAGACCTCTTCAATGGTTACTTCTTTACGGTACTGAGCCCGGGGGTTGTAGCAGGCATTCTTGCGGTTCTTTACCGCTACCATGGCCAGTTGCTCACGGGTAGTGCCAAAGTCGTACATATGGCGCATAGCCATCTGGGCAAAAAAGGTTGGGGGTGAAAAGCCCATAGCGGTCAATAGCTCTACACCGTCCGAGGTCAGTGGTTTACCCTTGGTGGCCCGGGCCGTAAGCTGCTCTACACCAATAGCCAGCACCAGGTCATATAGGCCAGAGGCAACGGCTAACCAGGCATCCCGAAAGGCCGTGGAGCCACTGGCACAGAAGTTACCTACGCTAGAGATAGGTATGCCTGAGATGCCCAGTTCCCAGAGGATAGATTGGCCTACACCACACTCGCGGCCCAGGAGCCTACCGGTACGGGCATGGCCACAATAAGCCGCCTCGATAGCCGTAGGAGGAATATTGGCATCTTTGATGGCTTCCCAGCAGGATTCGCGGCCTAGCGCTAAGATACTTTTATCTGGAAACTTACCAAATGGGGTCATCCCCACACCAATAACATATGCTTCACGCATTGTTCTATCCCTCGCTATGTTTTAATATCTTAATAAGCACTCGTCGCAGAAGCACAGGGAGCTGTGGTTCACGCTGAATAAGTCACAGCAGATTAAACTTTTTCAGGGCCTCTGCTACCCTACTATCCGCTTTTGCTATCTCCCGCAGAGAATTGATAAGGCTCTTTAACCCCTTCTCATCCATCTCTTCTATCTTTTCCTCTAGCTCCTTCGTCTTAGCTTCAAAGGGCCTGATCATCGTCCTCCGGTCCCAGATAGCAAAGCCTATGGTAAAGACCGTCAAAGCAGTAAATATCCCGCTAATGATCCAGAGAAAGGTAAATAGCTGCTCGAACCTTTTATCTACCGAGTCCTTAAATTCTCCAAACCTTTTATCTACCTGCTCGAACCTTTTATCTACCGAGTCCTTAAATTCCTTAAGGGTAGCCTCCAGCCTTATAAGCCGGTCTCTATCCTGCAGGGTAAAGGGTACCTCTTGTGCCCATATCGGACTACTCATACCCATAAGCCAGAAGAAAAGAAATACTTTGGTAAACGTTCTTAGCGCCATCTTGACCTATCCTATTTTGTAACAGTTCACGGGGATCAGTTGCCAGGGTTCAGGAAAATACTTTAAATTTCAAGAATTATCGATATTTGGAGGTTGTGATAGGGTTTAATAGCACTCTAGAGGTCTTTGAAAAAAGCCCCTCTGACAACTGATCCCTGACCCCTGTGAACTGTTACGTTTTAAGTATAGTCAACTGTTACCAATGCCTTATATGGGACAGAATTTATAGCCCAGGATATTACGCCCTTCAGGGTCTTGTCTGATGGGCTCGATAACCAGTTCTAACTCCATACCTATACGTAGCGCTGAAGGCTCAATGCCCGTGATAAGGGCATAGACCCGCGGGCCTTCAGGCAAGTCTACATAGCCTAACACATAGGGTGCAGTGAACCCCTCGGGGGCCACCTGAACTATACAATAGGTGTATAACGTGCCTTTGTTGCTCAGCCGTATCTCTTCCATAGTCCCATCCTTATGGCAATGGGGACAGAGATAGCGTTTAGGGAAGAAATATGCCTGGCAAGCAGAACACCTGCTACCCAATAGTCTGGGAGCTTCTCCCGGTAGAGCCGGGTAAGTAAAAAGCCCTTCTTTTAACAAAACGGATTCTTTCGGATCATCAACCATAACGCCCTCCGGTTACATGAAGCACATCCCCGGTAATATAGCCTGCTTCATCGGAAGCCAGGAAGAGTATTGCATTAGCAATATCTATTGGCTCGCCTAATCTGCCCAGGGGAGTGCTCTGGATAGCCCGTTCAGCCACCTTTTCGTAATGAGCCAGGGTAATAACCCCTGGGGTTTTGATCAAACCTGGGGCAATAGCATTGACCGTGATATTGTACCTCCCTAGCTCCATAGCTAGCGACCTGGTTAAGCCCAGGATACCGGCTTTAGAAGAAGAATAGTTGGCCTGGCCCGGGTTACCCATATAGGCCCGGGAAGAGAGGTTGATGATCCGGCCATATTTCTGCTCTATCATATACTTGGCGGCAAACTGGGCACAGTTGAATGCCCCTTTCAGATTGACGTTGAGTACCATATCCCAGTCTTCCTCGGTCATCTTCCTTATAGAGGTATCGCGGGTTATCCCGGCATTATTGACCAGGATATCTATCCGGCCAAAGGTCTTTACCGCGGTCTCGATCAGTTCCTCAGCTTCTTTCCGTTGAGAGACATCGGTCTTTACCGCAATAGCCTCGCGGCCCATGGCCTTGATCCTGTCGGCGGTTTGTTGGGCCGATGCCAGGTCAATATCAGAAACTACCACCCTGCCCCCCTCTTCTGCCAACCTGATAGCCGATGCCTCTCCTAGACCCCTCCCCGCTCCAGTTACCACTGCTACTTTGTCTTTTACTCTCATGGCCCTTTTCCTCCTTTACCTTCTAGCGATCATCATCGTAGTCTCTCCCTGTTGCACCACCTCTCCCCGCTGATTCATCACGGTCCTTTCTAATACAATAATACCGCGATCTGGCTTTTTAGTCTCCTTCTTCTCTATGAGTTTGACCTTTACAGAGATAGTATCACCCATCTTTATCGGCCCGGCAAATTTCCAATTCAGGCTCAGGAAGGCCATCAGGGATTTTTGGATCCGTTGCATAAACTCCGTCCGGGTAAACAGTCCTGAGGCAATAGCCAGGCCCAGGAGGCCATGGGCTATCCGGCCCTGGAAGATGGTGGTCTTGGCAAACTCTTCGTTGGTATGAAGGGCGTTATAGTCGCCCGATAAGCCCGCAAAGGTCACGATATCGGCCTCTGTGACAGTGCGGGCCGGGGTGGTACATTCAAAGCCTACATCCAGGTCTTCATAATACCAGTCAGTCATTTATCAGACCCCCTTTCCATTAGTGGTTCCCTACTCCCGGCCTTTACTCTACCCTCTTTCAGGGCTTCCACCAATTCTCTTTCGCAACTTACCCCATCATCAAAGATAGTAAAAAATTTCCCTACATCTTTGGCACAATGAGCATCGCTACCACCGGTAGCTACCAGATTTAGCTCTCTACTCACTTCTAAGGCCATAAGGTTTTGTATATCCAGGTCATTGCCATTATATGTCTCCATACCATCTACCCAGCGCAGGAGGATCCTGGAGCAGACTTCCTGGATTTTTTTATAAAATATCTCGGTCCGGTAACTGTCCTGGGATAAGAAGACGCTCCGTAAGGGATGAGCAGCTATTATAGCCCCACCTATTTGGTTGACAATGCCCCTGATCTTTCTTACCGAGATGACCTCCCGAATCTCTTCGAGGAGCTCAGGAATATGTTCAGAAAATAGGAGTATATCGCCCTCCAGGGTAACCATCTCTACCCCCTGGAGAACCGTGATGCCGTATCTCTGGGATAAGTCCTGGATAAAGGTAGGGTCATGGACTTTATTATGCTCTGTCAGGCATACTCCATCCAGACCTATCTCTTTGACCCTCTGCACCAGTTCCTCTGGCGGCATAATGCTGCACGTAGAGGCTGGCCGGGTATGGGTATGCAAATCAATAATCATTATATCAAAATATCAGGAGCGGGGGAAGAACTGTTGTTTTTCTCTGTTGCTCAGGGTAGGGTCATGCAAGATATCGCGGGCACCATATCTCCTATCAAATAGGTATACGCCGGCTTTTTTCGAGCCATGAGAGAGGGATATCTTACGATAGGCTTCACTGGCGCATAATTTACAAGTCGGTAAAACGGGATCATCTATCCGCTGGATAGCTTCAAACTCATGACCATTATCACAATAATATTCATAAATAGGCATTTTTTATTTTTTCTCCATCCTATCTCTAAGCAGGGACCTTATTACATCGCTCCGTCTACCGATGCTTTTATCGGACTTCTTGATCTCTAGCACGATTTCATCTGGTTCTATCTCCTCCAGTATCTCCAGATACCAGGGATTATCTGGCCGTTCTTCTGGCTTATGACCTGCCCGGCCATAGAACCATAGGATATCACTATCTGGCAAGTCCTCCTTGCTACGTCGGAGGACAGCTTTTATCCTCTTTTCTTCAAAGGTATCGGCATCCCTGACCTGAAGCTCTATCGGTATGCCTTCCGGTGGGTCTTCATCCTTCACACCCCACCCCTTTCCCTTAATTAGATGATACTCTTTCGCCATTTTGTCTTCTCCCCTTTCAAGAATCTAGACCATACTCCTTCCATCTTCTGGTGATAAGCTCTTCCGTTTCAGGAGTAATATCGGTAGCCAACGGGGGATAGATATCACCACCATATTGCTCTTGCCGCTCCAGTTCCCAGTTTTTTGTGGCATCAATAAGCATCCGGGTCCATTTTCCCTGACCATATTTAAAGATATTCCTTTGCTCCAAAGGAACACTAGGGTCCAACATAGAACCTATTGTGCCAGGAAATAATATTACGTCACCCATGCCAGCATTGACCCGGTAAGCCATGGCCCACTCCAGGGCCTCCTCGTCGAATATATCTATATCCTCATCTACGACAATTAGGTGCTTGGCAGCATAGTTGCACAGGGAGGAACTCCAGAGGGCATTAGCTACTTGTTTAGCATGTCCCCGATACATTTTATGTATTTGTACCCGCATGTTAGTGCTGCAGGTTACTGGATTGGCCCATACTCCAAGAACACCGGGTACGCCAACCAGGTTCAAAAAATTCCAGGCCACCGCACAAAACCCTGCAGCAGCATAATGGGCACTTTCAGCCCATCTATGAGGGCTGGTCCCTTCCAAGCTCCCCATAAATATCGGGTCATCACGGTGGGTAATACATTCTACCTTGATCCTGGGCTTAGGGGATCTCATCCCGCCATAGTATCCCGGATATTCACCAAAGGGTCCCTCCATTTCATAGGTATTGGGATCCGCAGAGATATATCCTTCAATAACCATCTCTGCCTTTGCTGGGATCAGAAGGTTTGAGGTCTCACATCTCACCAGCTCTACTGGCTCTTGCCTCAATGCCCCGGTTATTTCATATTCAGAGTATCCCTTGTGCTGGTGGGGGGTTGAGGCATTGATGAACAGGGTTGGATCCCCTCCATATACCACTGCTACCGGCATGTCCTCCCCCCGCTCCCTATATTTAGCAAAATGTATTCCCCAATGCTGCGAAGCGGCCAATAAAACGGGTATAGTGCTTTTGCTTCCCAGCATCCCTCTATAGAGGCCGATATTGTGTTCTCCGGTATCGCGGTCCATGGTTACTACACCACAAAAGGTATTAAAATACCTTCCACCATCCAGATGATGCCATTTAGGGGTAGGAAATTGATAGAGGTCTACTTCATCACCTTTTACGATTTTCTCCTTTACGGGCCCACTTTTTACTATAACATTGCTGATGGGCTTGGAGAATCGTTCTTTCATTACCCTGACAATCTCTCTATAGGGTGTATCTTTAGGGAGGCCCAAAGCCAATGCCAGCCGCCTACGGGAACCAAGCCCATTAGTAAAAAGTCTGGTACATTTAGTATTATTATGATCCTTTATATTTTCAAACAATAAGGCTGGGCCTTCTTGGCCGAGTACTTTCCTGGTTATGGCCCCGATCTCAAGTTCCCAGTCCACTTCGGCCTCTATTCTCTTGAATTCACCCTCTACTTCCAGCCTTTCAATCCACTCTCTCAAATCATTAAAGGCCATTGTCCTTTTTCCTTTTTCTTAAATCCCCGAGGCTACCCGAATACCGCTTTCCATGGCCTCTGCTATCTTTTGCGGTTTAAGTTGGTCTCCAATAGTGTAGACCTCTGCCCCGATACCTGTCAAGTACTTCCCTAACTCCCCCTCGGGTTTCATACCCGCAGCAATTACAATATTATTTCCTTTAAAAAATTCCACTTCTCCATTTCGCTTTCCGTTAACACCATTTTCCGTTATCTCAATTATATTTACCTTAGTCTCCATCCTAACTCCAGCTTTTCCCAGCCTTTGCAATAGTTCCCACCTGACAGCCTTAGGTATATCACTTGCCAAGCGCTCCAGCATCTCTAAAATAGTTACTTTCTTGCCCCTTTGGGCCAAATACTCAGCAGTCTCACAGCCCACCATGCCTCCCCCGATAATAACCACCTCTTCGCCCACTTCCTTACGTCCGGTTAAGACCTCCAAAGCGGTAATGACATTCTTTCCTTCCGCTCCCGGGATGGAAGGAATTAAGGGACTGGCACCAGTCGCTACGATTACGGCATCGGCCATAATACTTTTTATCGCTTGAGGGGTAATTTCCTCTCCCAGCCTTACCTCCACCCCACTTTTCTCTACCTGGTGGTTCAGGTAATCCCTGAATTTACTAATCTCGTCCTTGTATGGTGGAATGGCTGCTATAATGAGTTGCCCCCCTAACTGGGAACCTTTTTCGCAAAGGGTGACCCGGTGTCCCCTTAGCGCTGCTACAGAAGCCGCCTCCATCCCAGCGGGACCGCCTCCAATAATCGCAATTTTCTTAGGCTTTGCGGATGGCTTGATATCATACTGGCCTTCTCTTCCTGCTCGAGCATTAACACTACATATTACCCCGGTATCCACTGTCTCAAAGCAGCGGCAACAGCAGATACATGGTCGAATATCATCAAAACGGCCTTTTTTGGCCTTAATCGGAAGATCGGGATCAGCTATTAGCGCACGGGCTAGTGAAACCAAGTCCGCTCTTCCTTGAGAGATGATTTGTTCTGCTAGAATCGGATCGGTAATCCTACCATTGGCTGCTACCGGAATATTGACCGCCTGCTTGATTTCTTCAGCAAAAAAGATTTTAGCCCCTGGTGGAACCGAGCTTGTCAAAGAAGCAACGGAAGCCTCGTGCCATCCTCCCCCTATCACATCAATGGCACAGATACCCGCCTTTTCTAACATAGAGGCAATCAATTTACTATCCTCTAAAGTATAGCCACCCTCAATAAGCTGGGCCCCTGAAATTCGGCACATAAGGGGATAGTCCTCGCCAACACTTTTTTTACAACTTTCTATAATCTCCAGTAGAAATCGCATCCTATTTTCAAAAGAACCGCCATACTGATCAGTTCGTTTATTTGTCAGGGGAGATATGAACCGACTGACCATATATCCGGTTGAGGCTATAAATTCAACAGCATCAAGGCCAGCCTCCTTTGCCCGGTGGGCCGCTTCTCCATAGGTAGTCATTATACTCTTAATTTCATCAATAGTTAGTGCCCTTTCTACTGCATGCCTCTGGTCCAAGGGACCTCCTAGCCTAAAGGGGGTACCGGGGCGTTTGGAAAGAGAAGTACCCGAAGGGCCCACCAGCTCCACAGGGCCATCGCTAAATGACCAGTAATAGCCCGCACCAAACTGGGCAAAGATCTTTGCCCCATAGTTATGAACGACCTCGACTATCTCCTTGAGGCCAGGGATAAATTTGTCATCATATATACCCGGGAAGGGGCCCTGTTCTAATCTGGTAAGACCAAAAGACAAACCAATAAAACCTACTCCACCCTTTGCCCGTTCGGCATAAAAATTTTTCAAGCGATCAGTTACCATATCATCAACGGCATAACTGAGGGCTAAGGGCGGGAACTTTATCCTATTTGGCAACTCTATTGTTCCAATTCTAATGGGTTCAAATAACTTTTTTATCTGCTCCATAAGTTCCTCCTCAATTCTTATTCCCTCCCGGGGTAAGGGCGAGAACGGCAAGAAATTCCTCTAAGGCTTCTTTCAGGGCTTTTTCAGTAGCCGATGAAGGGTCCAGCATGTCTAGATCAAAAGTAAGGGTAGGTATCCCTACCTTCTCTTTTAAGGTATCCTTCATTATCTTTGCTACCGCACCGCCCATCCTACACTTTGAATTAAACCAGTTAACAGCCCCATTTGCCTTGCTCTCTAGGGCGTCATTTACCGCCATATCCAAGGATTCGGATAACTTTCCGTACCAGCGGTAGTAAGGTTCATGATAGTATTTACGCGCCAGGCTCTCCAGGGGCTTTGAGGGATCAGGAATCCACTCCTCCCACCTAAAATAATAAGGTTCTGAAACAATGGCCGCACAACGTTCATTCTCTAGCCAATCCAATACCTTCATCTGATGCTGAGGAGGGGTAAACAGGCTTATGAGGCGAAACTTTTCTTCAGTCGCAACCCCCTTCTTTTGATCTACCAACTCTTTCAGCTCATCCCTAAAGGTTTCAAAGTAATTGATGCCTTCCTGTCTCCCCGCATAGAGCCAATAAAGCCAGTGGGCCTGAGTAGCTGCCCTGGCCCGCATAGGACACGGGGTAGCCATCCCCAGGGCATGGATTTCTCGTATTAACTTCACCTGCTCCATGGATAATTTGTTCGCTTCGTTAAGCTTATCATAATCTAACTTCCGTTTCGTATGTTCTTCCAGAAAATAAACCAGGTCCTCTAATTCTCCAGTCATATATTCTACCCCCCGGTCATACCACCAATAGTAGGGACGGTCAACAAAAAAGGTAGGTATATCATAAAGCTCACCCAGGAGATGCCCATTTTTGCTCACATTATCGCACAGGGATAAATTGGTATATATAAGAGCAGCCGGGCGGGGGAACCACCCCTTGGAAAAAAAGCCGATGGGAAGCAACTGAGCAGAGCAAATCTCCGGCTTTATGCCTAGCTTCGATGCAGCATCAGTGCCTTCTTCATGGGCCTTTAAAACGGATGCTATAGCGCCAGCGGCCATATCGTATTCCATAGCGACAATACCCATGGCCTCAAAGATCTCATTAGGTATCCCCATGCTATAATAAATGAAGGGCTTCCCTGCGTCCTCGGCCGCCAGTATCTCCCGGAAATGCTTTGCCATTAGTTCATAATAAAGCTCTTCGCTTCGGGTGGTTGGGTTTCTTTTTCTATGTTCGTGGATCTTTTCCAAAATAGTGGCTGCTTGGTTAAATTTACTCAAATCTATAGTATCTACTTTCACATTCCCTCCTTACATTTCAATAAATTTCTCTAAAAAGGCCTCTACCCGGGTTCTTATCTGTCCACTAAAGCCTTCTCCATATTCTAAATCCAGTTCTATAACTGGCACGCCATTTTCCTTCAACTTTTCGGCCAGCAGAGGCTGATCATGGGCAATAGGGGCACAATTCCGTATTACCTGATTGATTACCCCTTTGACCCTATATTCTTTTGCTAACCCTACAACCTGATTGATTCTATCAGTCGGGGGCACCATACGGGCGCAGGGGAATCCATTTAGATAACGTTTAGAGATCGCTTCCAGGGGATCAGTGTCTATACTGGTATCCACGGGGTTCCAACAGTATCTAGCCCCGGTACATAACTCATCTACTACCACAATGGCACCCAGGTCTTCTATCCCTTTTATAAATTCATAATTTTGCATATGCACTTGTCTCCGGCAAATATCTTACAAAAACAACGTAACCTAGTAAAAATACTGCA
>MHDQ01000070.1 GCA_001803565.1 Nitrospinae bacterium RIFCSPLOWO2_12_FULL_45_22
AACCTTCCAGGCATCTTGTGGGCAAAAGGAATAGGTCAGCAGCCTGATAGTATTGAGGGAGCTTCGCTTCCGGTATGAACCCTTCGAAACGTATATATGGTTCTAGCCCTAACTGAAAAGTCAAGGATTGTAATTCCGTTTCCAAAGAACCGGCCCCGCCGATAACTAAATAGACATCTTGCCTTTTAGCAACCACCATTGCCATAGCCTTTACCAGGTTATCCAGTCCCATTCGAGGTCCCAGATTTCGTACTGTTAACAGCAAAAAGCCCTCTTCAGGCACTCCTAGCTCTCGCTTGACAATTTTCCTCCTTTGGTCTGGTAAGGGGATGAATCGTTCAGTATCAACCCCACCTGGGATAAGGGAAATCTTGGAGGCAGGAACCCGATGATATTTTATGAGTTGTTCCTTAGAGAAGTCACTTAAGACAATTATCTGGTTAGCTGCTTTGAGACAAACCTTTTCGATTATCCGCCTTAGTCCTATATTGAGTTGAATCCAAAACAAGGATAGGGTCTTTTTAAAGAAACCCATACTATTCTCGTCTTTGGTTATCCTAATCTCATATTCTTGAAACCAGAGGGAGTGAAAGGTATAGACCCTGGGGATATTCCAACTCTTATAGACAGTAAGTACACCCATTGCCGAGAGGGGTTGATGAAAATTTATGATATCAAAAGTGTTATCTCTAAGGAGATATTTAAATTTCCTTCGACACCTCCACAGGAATGAGACAAAAAAGAGGGCTGTAGAGTTCGATACCCCACGGAAACAGTGGAGCACTCCCCCGCCTATCCTATTTGGGACATTCTCTTCCTTCTCTTCAGTTTTAGTCAAACAATGTACCGCATGACCCTCCCTGGCCAGCCGGCTCATATGTTCGTAAAGTACCCTCTCCGCACCCCCAATCACCTGAGTAGGTGATACATCAGCCACCAATAAGACTCTTAACCTCTTCCCACTTTGTGTCTCTCTTCCTTTGTCCACCTGTCCCTCCGGGTTGTAGCTTTAGGTCGTTTCCGCATCCCCTTCAGTCCATATAGATCTGATGCCACAGCTCCAGTGAAATGAGGGCGTAGATCTGATCAGTGAAGTTTTGCCTCCCATCATAGTGTTGATCCAATACCCATCTGATAAAATCGGGTCGGAAATACCCCCTCTTCTTTATTCTCTCTTCAGATAGTAAATCCAGGGTAAAACCTTTAAGCTCATTTTGGAACCACTTTGCTAAGGGCACCATAAATCCCTGCTTCTTACGCTGCAAAATATCTTCTGGGAGAAATCCCTTCAATGCCTTTTTAAATAGAGATTTAAGTTTTAACCCTTTAAATTTGAGCTCAGCCGGTATGGTAGCAGCAAACTCTATTAACTTATGATCACAGAATGGAACCCTGAGTTCTAGTGAGTGGGCCATGCTCATCTTATCTCCCATCATCAGTAGGTCATCCGCCAGGTAGGTCTTTATGTCCAGGTAAAATATCTTGTCTAAGATATTCTCGAGGTTATTCTCGGAATAAAATGCCTTATGGACTTCATAGACAGGAAAATCTTTGGTCTGGGCTAAAAAGTCCTCCGTGAATAACTGTGTCTTCTGACGATCGGTCAAAAAAGAGACCCAACTAATGTACCTCTCATCCACAGGAAGGAGACCACCTCTGATAAACCTCTTTATCCAACCCGGGATATTACGGCTTGTGCTCGATTCAGGAATCACTTCAACACCCCTGGCTAATGACCTCCTTAGCCAGAATGGAAGTTTCGCATATTGTCTGGATACCCGGGCACCCAAATATCTGGGATAGCCCCCAAATACCTCATCCCCCCCAATACCGGTCAGAGCCACAGTCACATACTTTCGGGCCGCCTCTGAAACCAGATAGGTAGGAATAGCAGAAGAGTCAGCAAAAGGCTCATCCAGATGCCAGACAATATTCGGCAATACTTCTATTATGCTGGGGTTAAGAATAAATTCCTGATGTTCTGTGCCAAAGTACTTAGAGACCTCCTTGCTATATTCTAACTCGTTGTAAGACTTTCCTTCTCTCCCCTCATACCCAATAGAAAAAGTCTTGACCGGATTGGAGGAAAGCTTGCTCATCATACCTGCCACAGTGCTGGAATCTATCCCCCCACTGAGAAATACCCCCAACGGAACATCGCTTATCATATGGCTCTCCACAATCTCCTGGAGGATTTCCATTATCTGCCGTTTATAATACTCTTCAGCCTCAGCCGGGGTTGCCTGACTACTGGAAACTTGTAATGGAGGGCTAAAGACTAAGTCCCAATATCTTTTAACCTCCACCCTCCCCTTCTCCATAGTAAGGATATGGGCAGGGGGTAGTTTCCTTATCCCCTTAAATATGGTAAAGGGACACGGGATATATAAGAAAGTCATGAAATAAAGGAGGGCCTGGTAATCAACCTCCCTCTCAACCCCGTCATATTCTAAGATAGCCTTTATTTCCGAAGCAAAGACAAACCTTCCATTGTCTTCCAAATAGTACAATGGCTTAATGCCCAATCTATCCCGGGCCAGAAACAGTCTCTCCTTTGCCTTGTCCCAGATAGCGAAGGCAAACATACCATTCAGCTCATTTACACAGTCATCACCCATCTCTTCATATAGATGCAAGATTGTTTCTGTGTCTGAATTTGATTTAAACTTATGCCCTTGAGCTTTGAGCTTTGAGCTTAAGGCTTTATAGTTATAGATCTCGCCATTATACGTTATCCAAATACTCTCATCCTCATTGGACATAGGCTGATGTCCAGCAAGAGAAAGATCAATAATACTCAACCTCGTATGCCCCAGAGAAACTTTCAACTTTGATCTTTCACCTTTGAACACAACACAGCCGCTATCATCCGGCCCTCGGTGACGCAATACATTGAGCATCTTCGAGAGTACCGTATCATCCAGATTTCCTATAAAGCCACAGATTCCACACATTAGATCAATCGCACAAGCATGTCGGGAAAGGTGTCGGATTCTTCCTTATCCTTAGGATAATTGTAAGAGTTCTTGATAAACTCCTTCTACCTTTCCTACCATAGTGTTAACACTAAACCTTTCCTCTACCACTCTTCTAGCTGTCAGACCCATCTGGCGGGCCTTATCTCTATGTGTAAGCGAATCAATTATAGCTTCTGATAAGGCCCTCGGCTCTTTAGGCAACACTAGCAGACCCGTTTTTCCATTATCCAATAGCTCTGAAATACCATCAATATCGCTGGCTACTATGGGTTTTCTCATTGCCATTGCTTCTAAAAGAACCATAGGCAATCCTTCCAACAATGACGGCATAGCTAAAAGGTCTATTGAGGCCAAAATTTCCTTAATGTCCCTCCTGAATCCAGTAAATATTATGTTGTCTCTGACCTTTAATCTTTCACTTTTAACTGCTAAGCTCTCTTTTAATGGTCCCTCTCCAACAATTAAAAACTTTGTCTCGGGTAATTTCTTTGTAATCAGTGGAACTGCCTCTATTAAGTATTCAAAGCCCTTCTGCCAGACCAGCCTCCCAATCGCCCCAATAACCGGCACACCATCTCCCAAACCAAATTCTTTCCTGACCCCTGACCCTTGACCCCTAATTCCCTCACCCTCTATATTATATTCATCAATCTCTATCCCATTATAGATCTTAACTACCTTTTCCGGATCAATCCTATGTTTCTGTATTAGGGTCTGTCGCAAGGGCTCTGATACCACCATGAATCGGTCAACAAAGCGTTCTGAGAAACGGTCTAAGACTATATATATCAATCTTCTCATTAGCTTCACATCATACCCTTCAACGGGCATGGCAATAGTCGAAACAACAATAGGAACCCTGGCCCACCTGGCAGCCATTCGGGCAAAAAAATCTGCCCGCCCGCCCTGGCTGTGGACAATATCTATCTTCTCCCTTTTCATCAAACCAGCCAGCCGCAAAATAATTCTCAGATTAAATCTATTTCTCATATCTACCGGCTCAAGCTGGGCGCCACTTCCTTTAATCTCCTCCTCAAATATCCCTCCCGGCAGACAGGCCACTAGAATCCTATATCTATCCCTCGGTAACCTACTGATTAGTTGAGTAAAGACCCTCTCCCCACCACCAAATTCTATATTGTCAATCACATAGAGGACCCCATACCTCATAACTCATTTCCCCCGCCTTACCTACTTTATGAACCTAAGCCGGTTTGTTAGCAAAGACTTCTATTGAGGGTCCGCAGAGGAGTCTCCTTCTGGAGAGATAATATATCGCCTCACAAATAATAAAGAAACTACTCTTTATAAATGTCAACGGTCTACCCCCCAGCAATGGGAATTCCGCAGATACCGCACATTCAAATCCACCCCTCAAGCAAACCATACAAAACCAAACCTCAGTCAATTTTTTTTACCAATAATTAAAATGTCTCCCCGCAAGTGAGGTATGAGTTCAAATGGAGCTTTTGCTAAGTCAATCAATTTTTGTTTGATATCCTTATATACAAATTCTGTATGATCGCTAAAAAATGTTGCATCTATGACTTCGAATCCTCTCTCACCTAATAAATGGTTTAGCTCATCCATTGAATATTCCCTGAAATGTGGACGCCACTCATCCTCGGGATTGGAATAACCAACTAGCATAAGGCGATCATAATTCGACCTGCCAATAAGTAATTTAAAAACTGAACCAATCCGTGAAACATTAGGCGTAGTAATAATAATGACACCTGATGATTTCAAAAGACGATGTGCCTCAGAAAGTAGATGATTTGGATTAGTTAAATGTTCAACAATTTCAGTAGCAAAAATCATATCAACACTATTATCTTCAAAAAGTATCCTACTAGTATAAGGTTTTCCTTTCAAATCAGGGTTATCAGGGTCAAGATTTACTGTTTTAATTGTCGCTTTATATCTCTTTTCCATAAGAGTTGTAAATTCTGATGTTATAGATAATCCTACTCCCCAAAAAACGGGGTGAAGGTCATACCGACGGAGTAAATCAGATAATATACAGAGTAAAGTCCCGGGGTAAACGCCAATATCAAGAATTACGGGATGAGCCGAATGAAGATATTTCAATGCAAATCGTAAGGTATGGTAAAACCTTACTCTATTAAAAAGTGCATAGTGCATCGGCTTTTTCTTCAGTTTTCTCCAAGTATGATCCTCCATGAACTGATTAGGTAACGGTTCCCATTGCTCTATGTATTTATAAAAATGTTTCCTTTTTAATTTTTTATACATCTTTGCACCAGCTTAGGTCTGGCTCTGAAGCACAAGGAGATTTACATACCCTACCTCAAGGCAAAGAAGGCCGATATACGACTGTTTACATTTAAAATGTTCAGTAGCAAGGAAGTCTTTGTTTCCGCGGACAATAAAATAATTGTTGCTCGGGTCATTTTCAAAGGTATGTAAGTGGCGATGGTTGCCTCAAAGGTTGATCATAACTCTTGTTTCCCTACCTTGCCGATAATTCCATGATAGATGGCTTTCAAAATTACCTTTATCTCTCCAGCATTTATCCCCTTATTTACCAGGAGAGAATCCAGAATAATTTTGGGCAGCCAGAAGAAGGTATACAGAGTTAGAGAGGTTAGCTTCTGCAAAGTGGAAGCATTCTTTCTTATCAAAAGCAGCTTATTTCCATATTCGTATCATTTGTATTCAAGTCGTTAGATTTGGTTAAGGATACCCATAATCACATCACGATAGATCAGAAAGTCATCAAGATGCCTTTTCAATATGCCGATAACAATGGATTCATCAACCTTGTCATAGCGATGAACCACAATATTTCTAAACTTTGCCATATCTTCCATCATTTTAAAGATGTCTTCTGCCAAAACACCCTCTTCATAAAGCACCCTGAAGGTATCAGCATAACTCTTGGGGACACGATATTCTTTATCCGCTATGATATGGTTAGCAATATCAACGCCTATCTCTACCATCATCTGTAAGGTTCTTTCAACGATCCTCTGCGTTTTCCAATCCTTCTGGTAGTCTTTTATGGAGATATTCGAAAACTCTTTTACCTGTTTCAAATATTCCTCAAGTTCAGACAGCTTTCTGAGAATAAGGGCCTTATCTATCAATAGAGTATCTCCTTTCGTATATTTCCATCTCTTTTACTGAAAAATCGAGATATTCTCTGAGGGTTAGGGATTCGAATTTATGTCTCACAAACGGGGCATTGTCCACTATAACCCTTTTCTTCTCCAATATCCTTGCCCTAAGAGGAAGAGATGCCGTGTTTAATATCACTAGGTCTATCTCATCGGTCCACAAAAGCTCCATGAGTCTCCCAAGTATCTCCATCTTTTCTTGAGCAACATCCCCACCTTCTGAAAGATACACTGCAATATCTACATCGCTTAAAGGGCTGGGTTTCCCCTTAGCAAGACCCCCAAAGAGATAGGCAAAAAGCACCCTTGGGTGTGACGCCAGATAGACCTTGGCCTTAGATATATGGTCTACAATATCTCCCGGAATCTTATGGGTTTTTATCATTGGCAGAAACCTCTATTTGTTGATTGAAGCACTTATCCTTATGCCTCTCAATCTCTCGATCGCATCTTCCACTCATCTAATCCTCCTCACCCAGATTGTGCCTTTTTGTAATCCTTATTATAAAGCCAAATATGTGAAAAACCAAAGCTAAAAAGGCTGGATAAAGAGGGGGATGATCGAACTGCCAGGAATAATTTATTCCTCTTGCCCAATTTTCAGCAGCTATGAGAGCGACACGGTCCCAGTCAGTCAACGGGACATCTAGCTTTACAGTAGCTCCCACTAAAAAAGAAGCAATTGAAAAAAAGAAGAAAAACCATGAAAAAGCTTTAGGCTTGAACATTGCCGTTGTGTATACCTCTGTGCAATTCATTTATATGGGCTAATCATATCTTTTGTTTTCCTACCCTACCTATAATTCCGTGATAGATGGCTTTCATAATCACCTTGATCTCTTCTGCATTAATTCTCTTATTTACCCGGAAAGAATCCCGAATAATTTTGGGCAGCCAGAATAAGGTATACAAAGTTAGAGAAGTAAGCTTCTGTAAAAAGGTAGCATTTTTCTCAATTAAGAGTAGTTTGTTTCTATAAAGGTAATAGAGCCTTTCTGGATTTCGGGTGCCCATGTCGGGAATTTTGTGTAACGCAATAGCCTTCGGTTCGTAAATAATTTTATATCCATTTTTTTTAGCACGAAGGCAATAATCAACCTCCCACTGGTTGATATAATAATCGGGATCAAACCCGCCTAGTTCCTCAAAGATTGCTTTTTTCAAGAGCCAGCAACAGCCGATTACATAATCGCATTCGATTCCTTTCTGTGTGTCCTTTTCACTATAACTTCCGATCCACAGATTCACGAATCCGGCTCCGTGAGCCGTTCTTTCAGGAAAGTCGTAATATACGGAGCGTGCACCGACCGTAGCAACCTGATCATCCTTACAGGCATCGATTAGGCTCAGAAGCGTGGCCGGTTCTAATTCTACATCAGCGTCCAGACCCAATATGAATTCAGTACGGGGTGACATATGCTGCAAGCCCAAGTTATACGGGATGTAACTTCCATCATTCTTATTCCATTCGATTAGGGAAAGATTAGACCAGCCCTCCTCCTTCATTTTTAGAAATTGTTTTCGAACCATTTGAATGGTATTGTCTTGCGATGAGTTATCCCATATCAGAATTTCCATGCTTTGCTTGGGATAATCCAAGCATCGAATTGATTCGATGCAGGCCGATAAGTCTAGGCAATCATTATATGTAGGAATGAAGATAGTAACAAACTGTTTTGCCATATCTATTTCCTTGCGATGATCCTGATGGCATATGATTGTGGATTATTCTTCCACAAAGTATCCATGTATCCCCAGGTAAAGAGGAAAGGTTGAAGGAGATGTTTAATCGTTTTATTACAATCTGTTAGCAAATCGAGTTCCC
>MHDQ01000071.1 GCA_001803565.1 Nitrospinae bacterium RIFCSPLOWO2_12_FULL_45_22
CGAAGGCTTGCTCGCCTCTATCCAGGTCCTTTGCCATTCCTTAGTGACTTTGTGCCTTGGTGGCTGAACGATTACTATTTTTTTTAAGTATTGTAACTTTCTTTTTGTTGACATGGACTGCCTTCGACATGCATCTCACCGGGACCCCAGTGCCGGTTCCAGCGACACTCTGGCTCTTCGGGACCGCCATGATCGGCCTTGCCTGGTTCAGGAAAAGGTTTTTGATTTAATCTTAATCTGAGAAGGGAAACAAATGAAGAAAGTAGGAAGTTTACGGCTCATTGTTCTTCTATCGCTACTGGTCGGATGCTTTGGCAGTATCGAAGACAGGAGGGACAAGTTCTTTGAGAAAGGGAAAAAGTATTATCATGAACAGAACTATGTAAAGGCGAGGCTAGAATTGAAAAATGCCGTCCAGATAGATCCTAAATTTGCTGAGGGTTATTACTGGCTCGGCCTGTGTGCCCTCCAGCTTCGAGACATCCGGCAGGCCTACAGCAGTTTTTTTAAGGCCGTGGAATTAAACCCTGATCTATTAGAAGCCCAATTACAACTGGGTACACTACTACTATTGGCTAAACAACCAGATAAGGCCATGGAGAGGGCGAATATTATCCTTTCACAAGAATCTCAGGATGTGAATGGTCTATCTCTTAAGGCTTCTATCCTGACTGCTCAGGGAGACCTGGCCGGGGCTATAGATATACTCCAGGGGATAATAGAAAGACACCCGGAAAAGATCGATACCTATCTGATGATATCTGCTATCCTGGCCAGGCAGGGTAAACCCAAAAAGGCAGAAGCGGCCTTGAAAAAAGGACTGGAGAGGGAGCCACAGAATATCTCGCTCCATCTGGCCCTCGCTACTCTTTATATGACCCAGAAGCGCTACCGGGATGCGGAGAAGATATACCAAAAAATAGTGCAAACAGTACCTGAAAACCCGGATTACCGCCTCCTATTGGCCCGCTACTATAATACCACCGGTTACCCGGGAAAAGCGGAGTCCATATTGCGCTCGGTTGTCAAGGCAGATCTCAAGAGTGAGAAATATATGATTGAATTAGCGAGATTCTTGATCCGTCAGAAGCGACCTGGGGATGCCGAGAAGGAGCTGATTAAATTTATTGAGAGTGTACCCAGTGCCTATAAGGTACGCTTCAGCCTGGGTGAATTATATGCCGCTACTAATCAGATGGATAAGGCCGGAGAAACCTTCCGGAAGATCATCACCCTGGAGCCGGAGGGTGCCAATTCTGCCCGGGCAAAGAATGCCTTAGCAAAGGTCCATCTGGTCCAGGGCCGATATGATGAGGCCCTGAAGGAAACAGATGAGGCTATACAGAAAAATCCCAGGGACCTGGAGGCCCATCTGACCAAAGGGCAGATTTATCTTGCCAAGCGGGATGGGGTCAATGCCGTAGGGTATTTTCGGACAGTTATCAAAGAGAATCCTGACTATATCGAAGGATATGTTCTGTTGGCCAAGGCCCACCTCCTCAGTCGAGAACCGGCCCTGGCAGAGGAGCAATACAAGAAGGCCCTGTCTATAAGACCCGCATACCTGCCGGCCCTGGAAGGGTTAGGTGATCTGTACGTGCTCAAGAAAGACCTGGACAGGGCAGAAAAGACCTATCAGGAAATAAAAGAGCGCTTCCCCAAAAACCCCCTGGGTAGTTTCAAGCTAGGCGGGCTTTACCGCCTCCAAGGGCGGTATGAGCTGGCCGGACAAAATCTTGAGCAGGCTATAGAGCTATCGCCTGCCTGGCAATTGCCTTACCGAAACCTGGCTGAATTATACATCCAGGAGGGAAAACTGGGGCCGGCAGAGGATAGCTTGCAAAAAGCCTTACAGATAAACCCTGACTCCTTTTCTATTATCCTGTTGCTCGGGAGCATTTATGAAAATAAGGGGGAAATCGAAAAGGCTATGGGTTGCTATCGGAACATCCTGGATAAGGATGCCAAATTTGCCCCGGCAGCGAATAATCTCGCCTATCTCCTTGCGGAATACTATCCTACCCAGGAGAATCTTGCTAAGGCCCTGGGCCTGGCAGAAAAGGCTGCTAGCCTCCACCCCGATAACCCTTTTATTGCCGATACCCTGGGATGGGTGAAATACAGGCTTGGGAAAAGCGATGAGGCCATCATACATTTCACCAAGGCCCTTGAGGCGAAACCTGAGGAGCCCATCTTCCATTATCATCTGGGGGCCGCCCTTTATGAAAAAGGCGATCAGCAGAAGGCCAGAGGGGCCTTACAAGCAGCCCTGAGAAAGGCAGAGACATCCGCTAACTGGCTGTCGGATGCCAAAAAATTAATGAATTTATTGGAACAGTAGAGAGAGTAAAAAAAATATCAAAAAATCGTAGCTAAAAATGGTTGATTAGTTGAAAGGACCTATGATAAAAATAAGAAACATTGAGGGAAGTGGGATCATTTTTCATGGTCTTTTCTAAACCAACGGTTCATGGGAGGTGTTATTATTATGAAAATAAGAAACATTACCACCATCACATTTTTACTGATCTCGGTGATAGTATTTTCCTCGACCGAAACCGTTGCCGATAGCCGATTCTTCATGGTGGATGGGGACGATGCGGAAAATTCGGTGACGGCTACATTCATCAATGCTACCCCATACTCCTTCGGATTTTTGGATGAGACTTTGACTTTTGAAGAAATAGCGGGAGGCGGGGAATTCGGTAGTTATGACTTTATAGGAGGAGAAGCCCCCAATTTTGCGCTGTATTTAGGAGATAGTTACCTGACCTTACTGACTGATGATGCTACCGTCACTTATTTGGGACCCATTGATTGGGAGAATTCGGAGAACCCTTCACTATCAACTGATTATTGGAGAGGGGCCTGGATAGCATGGGCTACACCATTCCCCGACATCACAATAGGAATAACTACCAGTCATCCAAATGACGGCTTCTCCCCGGTTCCTATCCCCACTACTCTTCTCCTGCTTAGTACGGGGTTAGTAGCCCTGGTAGGGTTGAGGAGGAAGTACATAATTCAGGATTAAAAGAGTATATTCGTAAATAAGGAGGGCGAGATGAAAAGGGTGGTGAGATTTATAAAGATTTTATTACTGGCTGCATCTTTAGTGATGATTAACGTCTTGCCAGCTAAGGCATCCTTGTGGGATGCGCCTGTTGATCCAGGCGATTATACGGGATCGCGTACCTCAGCCTCAGGGGGAGGAGTTTATGCAACCCAGAGCTGGGACAATGGCGGCTTCACCATCTCATGGGATATCACGAATAACAATGATGGTACATTAACATATAAGTACACACTAACTGGTGAGAAAAAAAGTATTTCCCACTTTATATTGGAACTGAGCGGTGATATCGAAGGCGATATTTTCGACGGATCGGATCCCTACCAAGGACCAGCGTCCTGGGGTCCCGGTCACGGCAATAGCAACCCGGGATTCCCTGAAGGAGCCGCCATATATGGAATCAAATTCGAATTTGGGGGTAGTCCGGTTACTTATACATTGGTAACCAACCGATTGCCGGTATGGGGAAATTTTTACGCTAAGGACGGCAAAGAAAGTGGTGACTTTCTTTTCGCTTATAACAATGCGCTAGCGCTTACTGGTTTTAATAGCGATGTGGAAAATGACTTCATAGCCCGTCCCAACAGTATTGTCCCCCTACCCGGTTCGATGGTTCTTTTCGGCACTGCACTCGTTGGTTTGCTGGTGTACGGTAGAGGGAAATTCAAGCCACAAAGATATAGGCTTCTTTAACCTTTATAAATCACTATTCATAGCTGTCCCATCTGGCATAACCATTCCCGGCTCTAACTTCCTTGACCTCATTTGAACTTATCGCCCTTCGGGCGGGCTTTTTGTATTAGTCCAAATAAAATCACCACCGCACTTAGGACACACTAATTCTTCAGGCTCTCCTTCACGCTCGGCATCAAGAATACAGGCCACATCCATCACTTCTTCTTCATACCTACAATCCTGGCAGCGATAATTGTAATACTCTGGCTTGCCCAGGAACTCCAGCTCCTCCGGACCCAATTCCCAACCTTTGATCATACTTCCCCTTCTCCATTTAGTTAAACTCATCGTATATTATTCCATACTTGGGGTGCCATACCTGCCTGTGCTGGCACGGCAGACAGGTCGTGCAGAGGTCCATCTCACTCCTGAATGCAATGAAGGACCTTATCTGGAACAAACAAAGGGGTCTTTACCAGATACCCCTTGGTAACGATCTCTATAGCGCTTAAGGACTATTATCCGGTATGCCCCTTTAACTGCCCTCCCTATCCGTTAGATTCGCTGTACTCACTACAGGCTTATCGCCTCTGAGACTACCTCCTTAACCCGATTAAATGTGCGGGTGGCCTGCCTGCCTGTGCGTAGCCTGCCTGTGCCTTGGCAGACAGGCACGCAGACAGGTCCATTAGGGTATCTCTTCCACATCGGGGGTACCCCCTGGGTGCTACCCACTTGTCTACATACACCTTCCCACAGGATAAACAAAAACCACTCTTACAACTAAAGGCTATCTTCTTCTCATCCCATCCACAATGAAAACACATGTAGCTACTGTAACCATAAGCTACATCTCCACACCCCGGGTACCCCCAGGGTGATCTTCTCAATAATCCCATCATAATAAGGATCGTTATAGCCTGGATAAGAGAGCTTAAATCCTTCCCAATGATCCCTAAATATCTGCTTGAAGCTCTCCTTATCAACCCCTTGTTCTCTTCCCACTTCTCTACCCCCTCCATCAATACTCTAGATATTGGGCTATAAATCATTAAAGTCTACCATATCTAGCAGAGAGGGTAAACTCTTTTCTACTTTGCTTCTCCCCCTACCCCCTTGGGATTCATCTCCTGAAAAACCGCATTATTAAAATGAAAATTCCTATACTATCAAGATAAACTTCCAGGCCCGTGATTCCGGGCTGGCGTCCCGGGTAGCCAATACCCTGGCAGAGCCATATATCCAGTCTGACCTTGAGGCCAAGCTCTCCGCTTCCCGGGAAGCTACCCATTGGCTGAGGCAGAAGCTAGAACCGCTAAAAGAGAAGGTAGAGGAGTCGGAAAGGGCTTTGCAGGAGTTTATGAGCGCTGAGCGTATCATCTCCTTACCTACCCTGGAAAAGGCCGAGAGGGGCAGTGAGAACATTGTTGCCCAGGGTCTGGCAGAACTCAATACCGAGCTGACCAAGGCCAAGGCCGATCGGATTGCGCTGGAGACCATGACCCATGAGATGGAGCGCCTCGCCCAAAAACCAGGCATGCTGGAGGCACTGCCCGCAGCCATCAACAATTTGCTGGTCCAGGAGCTCAAGGCCGATTATGCCCGGCTCCTCGGTGAATACTCCACACTCAGTGAAAAGTATGGCCCCAGGCATCCCAGAATCGTGCAGCTCCACTCCCACATAAAAGAGATGGAGGAAAAGATAGCCTATGAAGTAAACAAGATTGCCCGCAGTATAAGGACCCAATACCAGGCGGCATGCGCCCGCGAACAGAGCCTCCTAAATACCCTGGAGGAACAAAAGCAAGAAGCCCTGTCCCTCAACAAAAAGGTCATCCGCTATGGTGTCTTGAAAAGGGAAGTCGAGACCAATAAGCAGCTCTATGAGAACTTCCTTCTGCGTCTCAAAGAGACCAGCGCCACCGCGGGCTTGAAGACTACCAACATACGGATCGTAGACCGGGCCGAGGTACCTGCTAGGCCCATAAAGCCCAGAATCATCCTTAACCTGGTTCTGGCCCTCATCTCCGGCCTTACCCTTGGCATTGGCATGGCCTTTTTCCTGGACTATCTGGATAATAGCATCCGTACTCCCGAGGATGTAGAGCAGTACCTGCAACTGCCCATCCTGGGCATAATACCCCATCATTAGGAATAGCAAAATGAAAAACAAAAATAACGCCCTAATGGCTACAAGAGATAAAGAGAGGCCCCCGGCCATAGATTATTACCGCAACCTCTGGGCCAATATCCGGTTTAGTCGGATGGAAGGCCCCCTCAAGACCATACTGGTTACCAGCAGCATGGATGGGGAGGGGAAATCTACCCTGCTGGCTAATCTCGGCATGGTGATAGCCCAGGCCGGCAAGCGTGTACTCCTGCTCGATACCGACCTGCGCGCTCCCGATCTCCACAAGCTTTTCCGTGTGAAGAGAGAACCCGGGATTACCGGGACCTTAAGGGATATCTTTGAGAGAGAGATAAAAAATGGCCTGTTCGAAGAGATTAGTCCGGCTGAGTACTTAAGGATCCTCAAACTCCAGGCCAGGACCGGCTATCTTACCTTTGAAAGCAATGACGAGTCCCTCACCCTGACCCTTGACCGGGGAACAGTAGTCGATACCTCATGGCAGAACAGGCCTTTGACCAGGAGGCTCGGTAACCTCCTGCTCAGGGACGGCAAGATAACCGGGGAACAACTTCAAGAGGCCCTTAACCGGCAGGATCAAAACAATAGTTCCTTGCCCCTGGGCCATATCATGATCAAGCTCGGCTATATCGCGCCCGCTGACATAAAAGGCCCATGCCAACACCAGATAAGCGAGGCTATTACCTATCTAATGCGCTGGCGTGAAGGAAGATTCTATTTTCAAGAAGGAGAAGATGTAACTTATGAAAAGGAAGTCATAAACCTCTTAACCGATCCGGACCCTTTCTCCCCGATGATAGAACCCATGGCAGGCGGCCCTTATATAGAGACCAGTCTTTCCAGGGTAATACAGCCGACTATTATAGACAATCTCTGGGTTATGCCCAGTGGCCCCCTCCCACCCAACCCCACTGCCATACTGGAATCAGCAGGATGAAGGAATTCTTACGGCTGCTGCGGGCACGGTTTGATATGGTCCTGCTCGACTCACCGCCCGTTATGGCGGTAGCCGATGCCAGTATTCTGTCTAGCCTGGTTGACGGTGTGATCCTGGTAGTACGTTCCGGTCTTTATCCCCGCAAGGTAATAAAAGATGCCAGGGAGCATCTGGAAGCAACCGGTGCCCGGCTCCTGGGCGTTGTTCTGAACGACATAAGCAGTAAAGATGGCGGGTATTATGTCCGTTATCCCTCCAGGTATTATAAAAAAGAATCCGCCGTTTAGCAGAATAGGATCCCCATACCTGAAATCAAGGGAGGCCATCGCCTTCATGGGTTCTTATACCCGTCCTGAGCATAGCCGAAGGGACCGTCGCAATAACGCATGGGGGCGGCGCCCAGATGCCAGGACAGGATTATTGCTAATTATTTTTTGATAGCGTAGAATAAAACCAAAAGAGGTAATAACCGATCTGCCTAAAAAGTTTCAAAAATGGGTTATCTCTGAAAAGCACCGTGGAACACATTAATCTTACTAGATCCCCGGAGGGTAAACTGCATAAGCGCTAACTTAATTTAACAGTCTGATTAAAACAAGTATTAAATATTGAATATCGAACAAGGAATTTCGAATTATGAAGTTTTTTGGGAGCAGGTGACGTACCGCAACGAATGAGTTGCCCGGCAATGTGATTTCCAACTTTTGTCTTTGGCAAAGACTCCGCTGTGCGAATAATTCTGACGGCAAAATCTATTAAACGTTCTTCAATATCAAATATTTTGTTCTCCTTCGACATTCATTGATGAATATCAATACGGCGGAAATTACCCTGCTTTTGAGGACATACCCTTTTATTGCTGCGGCTTACCTATTCGGTTCAAAGGTACATGGTTCAGGTGGCCCCTTGAGTGATCTGGATATCGCGATCTTAGTAGATGAGCAAGCACCTTCTGGCATTGACCTTCTGCGGATCGAGCTCATCCTTGCCTATGAGCTCCAAAAACGTCTCAACGTGCCGGAAGTTGACCTCATCAGCCTCAATCACCAACGACTAACCTTGCAGCAGACCGTCTTGCGGACAGGACGGTTGATTTACGATGCTAACCCAAAGTACCGCATCAGGTTCACCCAAAGAGTTATTCAAGCCTACTTGGACTTGCAACCCACCTTAGAGCTGATGGGTAAATTCCACACCCGGGGCCGGCTGAGGAGGTGCGGTATCCGGTGAGGAAAGAAGATGTGCAGAGCAAGCTCGATATTATTCCGGAGAATCTGGAAAAACTCGCGATCCTCCGGGCCATGAGCTATGAAGAATTCAAATCCGATTTCCGCAACATCGACTCAGTCTTGCATCGCCTTCAGACCTCCATCCAAGCCCTGGTAGATATTGGGGGTTACATAATTGCCTCACTTGGGTTACGGACTCCGAGCGCCAGTGGGGAAGTGATCGACATCTTGGTGGAGCATAGCCTCATTAAGATCGACCAAAGAGAGCGATTCATTTCGATGATCCAGTTTCGCAATCGTATCGCCTATTTCTATAACAACATTGATCTAAAGATCCTTTACCGGATCCTTCAAGATGAGCTGGTCGACATCCGCGAGCTTTATCAGACGCTCATTCAGATCATTGAAGAACACCCCGAATGAGCAAAAGCATGTTTAATGAAGCTTATATAATAGCTAATAATAGATCCCACCACTTTTTTCCGCTTCTGCCTAAAGAACCCGGGCTTATGGCAGGGCTAATATATGAACCCTTATTCCTCACTCTTCACTTCTCTCTTGCCTGAATCCCGAGCCAATGCTAATAGATGATTGCCAGATAAAGATTTGCTCATCACAAGATGTGATTGGGAATGACACCACTTGTGGTGTCATTCCACCTAGTTTTCCCAATAAAGGTTGATTCGCTCTAGATCCAGGATAACTTTACCCTGCAAGCGAATCACTTCGCTTCTAAGATCTTTTCCACTTTTTCGAGAAGCCACTTATGAACTAAAGCTTGTGGAGATAGCCCCTCTTGGTCTGCAATATGCCGGATTTGTTGGCTGAGCTTCTTCTCCACCACAATAGTCTCTTCAACCTCAGTGAGCGAATCCAGAATCTGGATAGTAAGGGGTGATGCTACCTCAAAAGCGACTTCCGTGGCCTCCAAATCGGCAGTGGAATGGCTATCTAACCACTCGGCTGCTTCCTCGTAATTCTCGAATTGGGGTAGAGTTTTATGTTTTCGCATAGCGCCTCAGCCATTTCTCTCTAAGAAAAGACAGGCAGCGCCTATAGCTGTTCGCTTATTACCATCAAGGAAAGGATGGTTTCTAATAATAGAGTCCAGGAGAGCAGCCGCCTTAGAAAAGATATCTGAATAAAGGTCTTTCCCTTCAAAAGTGGCTTGTGGCCGGGCAGCCGCTGCTTCTAATAGATGAAGGTCCCGCACT
>MHDQ01000072.1 GCA_001803565.1 Nitrospinae bacterium RIFCSPLOWO2_12_FULL_45_22
GATAACTTATCACCATATATCCCCAGTCCAGATAGGATACCTTTGAGGGTTTGGGTTAAGAAGTCTCTATTAGCAATGAGGGAGAGGAGAGTAATTATATCGTTTCCAGTTGTCATGCGGATACCTTTGGTCAAAAGCCATTACCTGTTAAACCAGAAGCCCGGCTGATTCCTAAAGGATGCCAAGATCTATCCCTATCCAGTCAGCAAAATAGTTACTTAAAAGCTGTAAATAATCCGAGAATAATAAAATACCCATAGATATTAAGAGGAGGCCACTGATGAGATTTATGTATCGGATATATTTAGTGATCCTTTTAAAGACATTTAGGAAGGTAGTGATAGCTAAAGCTGTAATAAGAAACGGTACTGCCAGGCCCAGAGAATAGATGATTAACAAATAAATACCTGTACCCGTGGTCTCTGAGAAGCTAGCATAGAGCAATATGGAGGCCAGGATTGGCCCTACACAAGGTGTCCAGCCAGCGGCGAAGGTTATTCCTATTAATATTGAGCTTAGATATCCGCGGGGATTAATCTCTATATTGACACGTCTTTCTTGAGACAAAAAATTTAATTTGTATACGCCGGTCAAATATAACCCAAATGCTATTATAAACACGCTGCCTATTTTCCTGATTATATGAATATAGTCGCTCAGCAGCTTACCTATAAAAGTGGCGGAAGCCCCTAGAGTGATAAATACCAGGGAAAAGCCCAGGATAAACAGTAATGAGTTTATAAAAGTAATCCGCCGAATCTTTCCTTTAGCTTGAGGGTTTATTAATTCATTGAAGGATATGCCAGTTATATAAGATACATAGGCAGGGACTAACGGTAGTACACAGGGGGAGAGAAAGGATAGCAATCCGGCCAAAAAAGAGATCAGGGTAGATATCACCGGGGGATTACCAGACATTCCTCAATATCTTTCTTATTAATCCATTGCCTTTGCAGCAGCAATAGAGATTAACGGTATAGGCTTATCTGCTTATGGACAAATCTTTATCATTTGCTTTGTGTTTAGGCTTGAGCGTTTTAGGATAGGCTCAGGCAACTGGAGAGGGAGGCAGAGAATTTTTAAGGGCAAGGAATTTTTTCTCTATCCCTTATCGTCTCAGAAAGCACAGGATCTTTCTCTTAATGTTATCCCAAAAAGCTGCTCAAAATTTCCTCGGTTGTAGTGGTTTTTCTTACCTGATTTGTCTGCCAATGTCAATATTTAAATTTAAAAAATTTGTTGACACCAGCCCTTACTGTCTGTTATACGATAAGCCATTTTGTAACCGTTCGCAGGAGGAATACTTGCCACAGCGACACCAAGGACGGAGATGCCGTGTCCGTGACGCGTGTCGGTGTCCGGCCAAAGTGAACCCGGCTCACTGACACTGACACGAGCTCTCTGTGGCTGAACGGTTGCAAGGTTTGATAGGGTTTAAAAGGGTAAGGGAGATGCCAAGAAGAAGGTTCTGGAAAAGATTGGGTAAATTAATAAATGCCAGGCTTCTGTCTGGCCTAAAAATAATAATTGGTCACCTGCCTACTTCTATCTTCCCAGTAATAGCAAGAGGTGTAGGCAATACTCTTTATGTAATACTGAGGAAAAAGCGCTCTCTAGCCCTCCAGGCCATTCATCAAGTCTTATCTTTGCCAGACGGTGGTAAAGAGGCCCAGAGATTGGTTCGGGAGAATTTCTGCCATATGTATATGGTTATTCAAGAAATATTCGAGTGCTGCTATCTTAGTCCAGCCGAGATTATGAAGCGGGTAGAGGTTTTGGGTTTAGAAGATTTAGACTCAGCCCTGGCCCGGGGCAAAGGGGTAGTATGTGTGAGTGTCCATCTGGGTAATTTCCCCTTAATTGCCATAAGGCTAGCAATATCCGGGTACCCATTTAATGTATTGGTAAGGGGAGAGAAGGATGATAAGGTAGAGGATATTTTTTCCCAGGTACGGCAAAAATTTGGCATCAAAACCCTCTACCGGGGACAATCTTATCACCCATTAGTTCGGGCCTTAAAACGTAATGAAATCCTTTGGCTTTTCCTGGACCAGTTTCCCCGTAAGAGTGAGATCCAGGCAGAGTTTTTTGGCTCTCCTTTCCCAGTATATACTGGTCCGGTAAGATTAGCCAGTGCTACTGGAGCACCGATAATTCCCATCACCATAACCCGCCTCTCGCCTAAAAACCATAGAATCCAGATATTCCCACCGTTAGAGCTTGAGGGGGATTTTAGCAAACAGAGTAGGACTCTATTAGAGATGATGGAGGAACAGATCAGGCTTACTCCTGCTCAGTGGCTTTGGTGGCATAAGGACTGGCTACTAAAGAGGACCAGGAACAGTTAGCAGGGCTCAGGGATCAGTTGTCAGGAAGGCTTTTCCTGAACCCGGTTAACTGAACCCCGTGAACTGTTACCCGATGGTTAGGGGAGTAATTCCTGTAAGAGCCTTTTTCTGACCAGTTCTACCGGCATATCCCGTCCGGTCCATAGTTTAAAAGATAAGGCCCCCTGATAGATCAGCATACCTAATCCGTCTAAAGTCTTACCCCCTTTAGCCTTAGCTGCCTGAAGCAATGGGGTATTCAGTGGGCGATAGACGATGTCACAAACCAACTGCTGGGGTCTGAGCCTTTCCCCAGGCAATATCACCATGTCATCCCTGCTCATACCAATAGGGGTAGTATTGATTATGATCTCTGCCTCCTCCATATGAGTTATTAATATTTCTTTTTCTAGGGGTATTGCACAAACTGAGACTCTATTAGAATGTTTTTCAAGATAAGAAGCTAGCTCCTCGGCTCTATTTAAAGTGCGGTTAGCGATTATTATCCTTTTGGCCCTTGCTAAAGCCAAATGGATAGCTATTGCCCGGGCAGCACCACCAGCCCCTAAGAGGAGGATGGTCTTTCCTTTAGGGCTCTCGCCCACATCCCTTGATAAAGAGGTAATAAATCCCTGCCCATCGGTATTATGGCCGATTAGCTTACCATCGGCCAATACAATAGTATTTATTGCTCCAATAAGCCTGGCTTCTTCACTAAGTTCATCTACTAATGGGATAGCCGCTTCTTTATGGGGTATGGTTAAATTAACCCCCTTAATGCCCAGGGCCTTTATACCTGCCAGGGCAGCCGGTAGATCCGGTGGTTTGACAGAGAAAGCAAGATAGATGAGGTCCAAATAATGATATTCAGCAGCAACCTGGTGCATTAAGGGTGAGAGGGTATGGCCAATGGGATAGCCAAAAATTCCTAAAACTTTCTTATCATTCACTATCACAAACGACTTAGGGTATATCTTTTTTGGTTAGGACAAAATCGCTTAGGACATCAATTTTAGTATAAGGGAGGGGAATTTCTTTGCCGTTCAACCGGAGCTTAGTACCCGCTACATGACCTATAATCAAGACAAATTTCTCCTGCGCGCTCCATTCCTTACTCATCCCGGCTCGCAATAATATGTCTTCCTGGCTCATCCCATCAGGAGAAACCCTTAGCCAGGCATCTTCCAGGGCATCTATAGTCAAGATTAATGGAGGTGGGGTAGTTTTTCCGGCTTCTTTAATCACGCCTTTGGCCGCTTGCCCCATAGCACCTCCTTCTTCAGGTACAAATACTTCCGGGTGCTGGATGGTGGTTTCTCCAGTTTGTTCAGAGACTTTTGGATGTTGTTGTATGGCAGGTGTCTCAGATGGGCCTGGTTTCTCTTCCAGGGTTAGTATGGGTGCTTGAATACTTTGTAAAGGGGGTTGTGCCAGGGGCTCTTTCTCTTTTTGGAATTTATCGCTAATCTTTGTTTCCGGTAATTCAGCACCCTTTTCCGTCTGTGGAGGGTATTGTCCTTTTTGTCGCCACATATCAGTCTGATAGAGATAGGATAGCACGGCTAACACAATAAAAATAATGGACACAACTGGTATTAGATATTTCTGTGAAGAACGACTGATATCAAAAGGGTATTCCTTTTGGAGAAGAAGGTTTTTTCTGGCCAGTTCTGCCCGAGCCCAACTCTCTTTATAGGCCGTCAGGATCTTTTCTGGTTCAAATCCCAGGTATTGGGCATAGGTGCGTAAGAAACCCTTTATATATATGGGTGCTGAGAAAGGCTTAAAATCTTCTGCTTCTAAAGCCTTGATAAATTTTGGCTGTATTTTAGTAACTTTGCTGACCTCGTCTATACTCAGGCCCCTTGCCGCGCGCTCTTTTGCTAAGATTTCTCCCAGAGACGTCATAGAGAATTCCCTCTTGTCAGTAGAAGTTAGGTTCAATGCTTAAAGGTTAATTTAGCAAAAAAGGTTAATTATGTCAAAAAGTTTTAAAATGATGCAAATAATCTTACAAATCTTTTCCTCATTGTGGTATTATAAAATTTATAAAATTTTAGTCATGGATAGACACAGAAAGGGTAAAGATTAAAGCACAAAGCGCAAAACTAAGGAATAAATTCCCTCAGGTTTAATCTTTACGTTTTACGTAGTCTTGGTGGCTATATCTTTTAGGGGAGAGGTTATGAAGATATTAGTTACTGGTGGTGCCGGGTTTATTGCTTCCCATGTAGTGGACAGGTTGATCCAGGTAGGCCATGAAGTGGTTGTGGTAGATGATTTATCTATGGGCAAAGAAGAGAATATCAATAGGCAGGCCAAATTTTATCGCCTGGATATTAGAGACAGTCGCTTAAAGGAAGTGTTTGCCACCGAGACCCCAGAGATCGTCAATCACCATGCTGCCCAGGTGAGTGTTACTAAGTCAGTAGAAGAACCCCTTTGGGATGCTCAGATAAACATCCTTGGCTCTTTAAACCTCCTGGAACTGGCCAGGGCATATAAGGTCAAAAAGTTTATCTATGCCTCGACGGGTGGTGCAGTTTATGGTGAGCCGGAATATATACCAGTGGATGAGGAGCATAAAGTCGCCCCGCTATCCCCTTATGGGATAAGTAAATTCATGGTAGAGAAGTACATTTCTGTCTATTGCCATAATTATGGCCTGGCATTCGTTATCTTGCGATATCCCAATGTTTATGGTCCCAGACAGGACCCTCATGGTGAGGCTGGCGTAGTGGCTATTTTTAGCCAGCATATGTTGGCCAATGTTCAATCTACCATCTTCGGCGATGGCTCTAAGACCAGGGATTATGTCTATGTGGGCGATATTGTTGAGGCTAACATATTAGTCCTTTCCCAGGGAGATGGTGAGATATACAACCTGGGTTGGGGGAAAGAAGTTTCAGATTATACTGTTTTTGATGAAGTAAGTAAGGCATTGAATTATCCGGGAGAGCCCCTCTATAGTTCCAAAAGGCCCGGTGAAATAGAAAATATTGCCCTGGATGCTAAAAAAATTAAAAAGGCCCTGGGTTGGGGGCCCAAAGTATCTTTGACTGAAGGTATCAAAAAGGCTGCGGCATATTATAAGGCTAAACACTTATCTACAAAGCAACTCAAATAATTACCGGTGTCAGAAGAACCCTTCATGGGCATTTAGCTCCCTACAGGGGGTAAAAATATTAGCCACGGAGACACGGAGTCACAGAGGATTTTAGGACTATAGTGAACGACTTAGATAAGTTGACATATGGAAGCTGTCATTCCGAGTGAAGCGAGGAATCTCGAAGATTTCTCCCTTCGGTCGAAATGACAACTTAATTTAGTCGCTCATTATTACTATAATTGTAAAATTAGCAATGCAAAATTGGCATTAATACGGAGGAATTGTTAAATGCTAATTGCTAATTTTGGATTTTGCATTGAATCTCTGTGCCTCGGTGTCTCTGTGGCAAATTAACGCAAAGAGGGGGGAGGGTAGGAAGTGGAGATAAAATCGGATTTCTTAATTATCGGCAGTGGCATGGCAGGTCTTACTTTTGCCTTGAAGGCCGCTGACTATGGCGATGTAGCTATCATAACGAAAAAAGATATTGCTGAGTCCAATACTAATTGTGCCCAGGGGGGTATTGCGGCGGTAACCAGCGAGGAAGACTCTTATGAGTTCCATGTACGGGATACTTTAGAGGCCGGTGGGGGACTATGTAAAGAAGAGGCGGTTCGGATTTTGGTAGAGGGTGGTCCAGCCCGCATCCGTGAGCTTATGGATTGGGGGGTAAAGTTTAGTATCAAGGAGAACCAGGAGCTAGACCTGGGGAAAGAAGGAGGGCATTCCAAACGCCGCATCATCCATGCTGGAGATATTACTGGTCAGGAGGTAGAGAAGGTATTGCTTCAACGGGTGCGGGCCAGGGGCAATATTGCTATATATGAACATCATATTGCTATAGACCTTATTACCCGGGCAAAATTAGATAGATGCACCCCTCTAGGTGATCCCGAGGATGTCTGTTTAGGCGCTTATGCCCTGGATCGCTATAGCGGTATAGTTAAGACATTTCTGGCCGATATAACTCTATTGGCTACTGGGGGTTCAGGTAAGGTCTATCTTTATACCAGCAATCCTGATATAGCTACTGGTGATGGTGTGGCGATGGCTTATCGGGTAGGGGCCAGGATTGCTAATATGGAATTTATTCAGTTCCATCCTACCTGTCTTTACCACCCAGCCGCTAAATCCTTCCTTATCTCTGAAGCCCTCAGGGGCGAAGGGGCAGTGTTACGCTTGCAGGATAGTACTCCTTTCATGGAACGATATCACCCTATGGGCTGTTTAGCCCCCAGAGATGTTGTATCACAGGCTATTGATAATGAAATGAAGAAAAGGGGGGACGATTTTGTCTATCTAGATATCACGGCCCTGGGAGAAGAACGGATCAAGGAGCGCTTTCCTAATATTTATGAAACTTGCCTCTCTTACGGGTATAATTTAGCCAAAGAACCTATACCAGTGGTCCCGGCAGCCCATTATCTTTGTGGTGGTATTGTAACCGATTCTTATGGCCGGACTAATATAAAAAGACTCTATGCCAGTGGTGAGACCGCTTGTACCGGCGTGCATGGGGCTAACCGACTGGCCAGCAACTCTCTTCTGGAAGCACTGGTATTTTCTCACCGGGCTTTCTTGCGGGCTATAGAAGAAAGAAAAGAGCCGAGTTGGGAACTCCCCCGTTTACTGGAATGGAATATAGGTAATGCCGTAGACAGTGATGAGAATGTAGTAGTTACCCATAATTGGGATGAGATCCGCCGCACCATGTGGAATTATGTAGGGATAGTCCGCTCTAATAAGCGATTAAATCGGGCTAAAACCCGGATAGATTTGCTCCAGAAAGAGATCAAGGAATATTACTGGAATTTTATTATTACCAGTGACCTTATTGAACTGCGTAATATCGCAACGGTAGCAGCGTTGATTATTCGGTCGGCTATTGTCCGGGAAGAAAGCCGGGGCCTTCATTATAACCTGGATTATCCACAAAGAGATGATCAGCATTGGCGTAAGAATGCGGTTATCTATCTGGATAAACTATATTTTGAAGCGGTTTGCTAGCAAAGAAAGTCCCGCTAGTAGTATTGGCTTCATTGCAAAATTAACAATGTAAAATTAGCAATTAACAATTAGAGAAACCAGGAGATTAAGAGACTAAAAAGAGATTAGATATTTAGTCTCCTAAAAAATAAAAGCCAAAATGTCAAAGCTCAAATATTTTGGCATTTGGATTTTGAGTTTTGGATTTATCCTAGTCTCTATAAATCTCTTAATCTCAGATCTTTGATTTTGAAATGCTAATTGCTAATTTTGCATTTTGCATTGAAACGAAAATGAACAAGGCATGGGTAAAGGAGTTAAAGGGGATAATATGGATAGTTTTAGCCCTCGCTATTTTCCTGAGCCTTTTAACTTATAGCCCCAATGATCCTTCTCTATTTCACCAATCCTCTGCACCAGCTTTGTCTATAGAGAACCTTATGGGTTATCCTGGGGCATACCTGGCGGGTACTATGCTGCGCCTTTTAGGCCTGGCCACTTATGCCCTTCCGGCGGTAATTTTTATTTTTGGCGGGCTAATATTTTGGGATAAGCCCTGCAAGAGTTTATGGTGGGTTATGGTAGGGACTATAGGTTTTTTGGTGTCGCTCAGTGCCTTATTATATTTTTACTTTCCTGACTCGCCCTGGTCTCACAGCCTGATCGGAAGTTTTATTTATCAGGTATTGATAAGAAACCTTAATCTAGGTGGAACCTTAGCTATCCTGGTAACTATTATTTCGCTCTCATTATTCCTGATTATACCTTTGCCCCTGCGTTCGTTGCAGGAAGGGTTCTTGAGCCTTTGTCAAAAAATAGTTTCGGGGGTAGGAAAAGGGTTCGGCTATCACCATAAGAGAAGAGAAAAATCCCTGGGGTCAAAAAGGAGTCTAATATCATCAGCTATGATCGGGCATGGGCAGGAGAAAGAAGATGATAAGCAACCGATGGGAGTAATCCCCTCATCAACTAATAAATCTGGAGGGGATTATCAGCCTCCACCCTTAAATCTTCTGGATAACCCTCCATCCATAGATAAAGGGTCTTTGAATAAAGAACTGGGAACTAGGGCGGGGTTATTAGAGCAAAGATTGAAGGATTTTGGGGTTCAGGGTCGGGTTGTCCAGATACTTAAAGGCCCAGTAATAACCATGTATGAGTTCGAACCCGGCCCCGGGGTGAAAGTCAGTAAGATCATGAATTTGAGTGATGATCTAGCCCTGGCCATGAAGGCTTTAAGCGTTAGGATCGTCGCCCCGGTACCCGGTAAGTCTGTGGTAGGTATTGAGATCCCTAACGATATTCGTTGTCCGGTATCTCTCAAAGAAATCCTGGATTCTCCAACCTTCCGGCAAAATCGGTCTAAATTGCCTTTAGCCCTGGGAAAAGATATTTTGGGTAATCCGGTGGTAACAGACCTTGCTCAGATACCCCATTTACTCATTGCAGGCGCTACCGGGTCTGGTAAGAGTGTAGGGCTTAATGGTATGATCTGTAGCCTCTTGTTTAATGCCACGCCCGAAGAAGTAAAGCTGATCCTGATTGATCCAAAGATGTTAGAGCTATCTATCTATGATGGTATACCGCACCTGATTTTACCGGTAGTTACTGAACCCAAAAAGGCTGCTGGGGCCTTAAGGGGTATAGTCGGGGAGATGGAGCGGCGGTATCATTTAATGGCCCGGTATGGTGTAAGGCATATAGAACGATATAACCAGATGTTGGGGGAGCACCCAGACCCAGCCCAGGGAGAAGGAGGCGATAAGCTCTATTACATTGTAGTAGTTATTGATGAATTGGCAGACTTGATGCTAGTATCCTCCAGAGAGGTGGAAGATTCTATTGCCAGGCTGGCCCAGATGGCCCGGGCTGCCGGTATTCATCTAATCGTAGCCACTCAAAGGCCCTCCGTAGATGTCCTTACCGGGGTTATTAAGGCAAATTTCCCGGCCCGCATCTCTTACCAGGTATCTTCTAAGGTAGATTCCCGGACTATCCTGGATACTATTGGCGCCGAGCGACTCCTGGGCAAGGGAGACCTTTTGTTCCTGCCCCCGGGGACTTCTAATCTACAGCGGATTCATGGGGCCTTTGTCTCGGAGACCGAGATCAAACGCCTGGTGGACTACCTCAGATACCAGCAACAGCCGGTTTATGATGAGACGATCATGAAGATAGAGGCAGGGGCCGAAGATCAATTGGAAGAGGAGCATGATGAAAAATATGAAGAGGCGATACAATTGGTGGCCCGTACTGGCCAGGCATCTATTTCTATGATCCAGCGAAAATTGAGGGTGGGTTACAACCGTGCAGCCCGGATGATTGAATTGATGGAGAAAGAGGGTATTGTTGGTCCCGCAGATGGGTCTAAACCCCGGGAAGTCTATATCCGGCCCGACCTTTAAATTATTACATTTCGTACTTGCCAAAGTCTTCCGGCTTGAGG
>MHDQ01000073.1:0-425 GCA_001803565.1 Nitrospinae bacterium RIFCSPLOWO2_12_FULL_45_22
TGGCCAGAAACGGTTCCGTAAATGTTCTGCTCAGCTAGAGTGACTTTTGGTTGGTAATCATGACGGGAAAATATCCCTCCCGGAGGAATACCACCAGGTGTATTTCTTCTCGCAAGCGTTCTCGTGAATAGGTTGTTTGATTCCAATGTATGTGAAAATGTTAATAGCAGCATCTCCTTCAATGTCTGGTCTGGTTCCTCATCTATGGCCTTGACTAATGTGGAGAGGCAAAGGAGCTGCCGGGGATTGAACATCTGATGCCAGTAGTTATAGTGATGTTCAAGCAAACGGTGAGTTTCTTGCCCATCAGGGATTTTTTGTTTGGGATAGGGCAGGATCCCTTTTTCTCTCTCCCATATCTGGCAGGCATTCTGGTATCGGGCAAGGTCTGGAGGAGTAATCTTCTTGAAAAACTTTCCGTTGTT
>MHDQ01000073.1:460-7956 GCA_001803565.1 Nitrospinae bacterium RIFCSPLOWO2_12_FULL_45_22
AACTTTCCGTTGTTCTTCGTGAGCAGGCAGGGATGGTCAGTTATTCTCTTGAATTTTTTGCCTCTGCCATAAAGGGCTAATTGATGGAGACCAATATCTTCTTCTATATCCCTTGCACAAACATTGCAATAGCCTTCTATAGCATAGGGACGCATAGGAAGAAGCTGATCCTCTGGCAGTTTTCTTATAGAATTTATTATTCGATCGGTGTGTCCACAGGCAGGGCATAGAAACCAACCATTCTTAGGGACATTGCCCTGCATGGGGTTATAGGTTTCCTCACAAACGGGGCAACAGACCTGATCGGGAAGATTCCCCCGCCACTGCCATACCGCATAGCAATAAGGACATAGAAGGACCGTTAATGGAACCTTTTTTCGCTCCATTTTGGAGGATTTGGATATCGGTTTTACATTTTTGTTGCACCAGGGACACTTTACTAAGTTTTGAGTTTTGAGTTTTGAGTTTTGAGTTGAAAGGGGGGCATAGCTCCAGCGCGCGGTAGTTCGGCCCATGCCGGCGGAATAGGTCGGGCTTGCTATACAGAGACTCGGTTCAGCAATGAGACTGGCAGGTTCTACTTCCCAATCAAATGTCTTTCTGCACTCAGGGCATTCGACATCACGGTTATATCTTATGGAGGGAGACTTGGGCACAATGATATAGTCCGAAAAAAGGGGGACCTCCTTACGGCAGAGCGGATTGGTGCAAATAGCCGATTTGACCCAGAAGGTATAGATAGTATCTGCCTCTTCTCTGCCGGCGCCACAGCAGGGGCACTCGGTTTTGTACTGTTCCAAAAGAGTCTCTTTGACCGATTTGCCGTTCCAGGCAACCTTACGCCCTGCCAGACGCCCAAATGATGCCTTGAGTTCGTCAATATCGACCGGTTCGACTTCGGTCTTCACGATAAACCAGGCAACAGGATTGAGGTCTATCCCGATAACCTTACATCCAAGCCGCAATGCCTCCACTACCGTGGTACCGCCCCCCATAAAGGGGTCAAGGATGACCTTTCCTTTGGTATCCGGGTCATTGGTATGATCTTTATAGAACTCCTCCATAATGACCTCAGCACCACTTTTGAGGGGCTTGCCATTTTCATCCAGGGGGAGGGGTTTCATACAGCCCAGAAGGATGGCCCGGAATACACAGGAGGCCCGGCGGGCAAACCATTTGTGCATTTGATAGATAGGTTTAAAGGCATTCCTCTCGGGGATGGCCAGCCGATTTATCTCCACAATGGGAAAGGAATCCTCAATGGCATATTTAGTATAATTTGGATGCGAATCACTCACCCTCAATTTCTCCTTGATAAATGTAGCAATCTAAATAGCAAATGGAGCAGTTTTAAACTTAAAAAGTAACATTCCTGTCTGCCGCCAGGCAGGTTAGATTGCTTCATTTTTATTAATAGGTGGGTTGCGTACGTATTTATGCAACATTTTAAAACCGTTTTGAGACACTTTAAAATTCGTGAGTGTGCATATTAGAGTGTTTCATAAGCTAATTTATGAGCTTTGTATATTTCATGCCCTTACCGGTTCCCGTCTTTATTAATAAACCAAGATCAACCAGCCTTTGAGCGATTCTTAATGCAGTATACCTTGGAACATGGAGAGTGGCCCGGATATCTTCATTCTTAAGATACCCTTTTTTCACCAGAATCGGTTCCAATGCCCTATATTCCTCAGACAGGTCTTTCATCTGCTTCTCAGAGGGCATCTCTATTTTATAAACCCTGCCTCCCTTCCTCAATAATCTCGCAACCCTTTTTTTCATCATTTCTTTAATTTCTCTTGCCGCCGTGTAAATATCGACCTTGCATATTTTCTGCCAATTCCTGCTGGTGAATGAACCACCATGAGATCGAGCAAAGAGCAACATGCGTTTCTGATTAGGATTCAGCTTTAGGTAATTAAACTGCTCAAGCCATTCTATATCTTCGAGTGAATACATCGGTTGATTCTTTAAAGTAACAGAAAATAGTGAATCAGCTACAATCTCAATCTTTGGAGGGTATAATCCATTCTTTTCCATCTCCTCAAACATCCGTGGGATTCCTTCCCCGGTCTCTCGCATGTAGCCCAAATCAGTCAGTATCCGGACAATAAGAGGATTTCTACTGGCATGAACCCGTTCCCTTTCAAGAATCTTTTCCAGGGTGACTGGTTCGGGTGGCAAGCCGGGGCTACGGATTTCTATCCGGTCATCAAACATCCATACCTCAATAGACAACCCCTGAATACTGTAATCTCTGTGGGCAACAGCATTTACAATGGCCTCCTGCCAGGCAAAAGAGGGATACTCGATTTTTTCAACAAAAAATAGGTCATGTAGATATTGCCTCTCTTTTATGTGGGCAGAAATTGCTTTATATGCCTCCTCAATCAGCCTTACCAACGGAAGCTCCAACCTCACTCGTTTGACAATATTCAATGCTCTGCCTGTTTTTCTTTCCGTCCCTTCATATTTGATAAAATCAATACCGCATCTGGGATGCCACCGAAGAGGGTCTTTCCCGAAAAGGAGAAGCGCGGCTAGATTAAATCTGGGATTCCCATTGTCATAATCTATCAAACGATACTGGCTAAGTATATCCTCATGGCTTCCATTTATAGCTACCTTTTTAGCGAAATCTGATATAAGTTCTGCCGAGAGATCATTCCATAAAGCAGTTAGTTCAATACGACTATCAAAGATAGCCTTTCTTTTCCCCATTTTGAGCAATTCGATTTGATTTGCAGGAAAAGGTGTATTCGAATCGCCAATTCTGAGCAGATAGCGACCATCAGATAACTGATACGCATCGGGCATCCAGTGAGTGCTAAAAATAAAAACCCATTTTCCAGGAAAAGCAGCTTTATCAATTTTAACGCCTAAGGGAGGTGCTATCAGATTCTTAGGTGCATCCAGGATAATTCTGATTTTGTCATCAGGAAAATCGACGCCAGAGACATTCCCGTCATCGTCGACTCCTAATAAAAGTGTCCCTCCGTCAGCGTTGGCAAAGGCCGATAGCGTCTCTGCAACATCTTTGGCAACATCCTTAGCTTTTCTAAGTTTCCATTTGCCTTCTATATACCCATAACAGCTCTTTCGTTCCAGAAACTGTCCTTCGGGTTGGCGAAGCAGCCGTTCAATGTTGATTCTACTCATTGCTTTCACCTATTCTAAAACAATCCAGGGGACCAGCATCTCCATTATGGAAAGGCCTCCATGTTTGTACAGCATACTCGCTGTTTTACCCTGGGGATGGGTCTGAATACGTCCCTTTAAAACCGCAACCTTCAGGTTACGATATACTGCCAGGTCAGGATGATCCGGTGGATTAATATTCTCATCAGTTAGGTACCGGTAACGCTCACCTCCAAGATATGCAATTAATGGTCTTAACTCCAGATTGGATCTCGGAAACGATAGGCCCGCTCCAAGATACATGTATCCATGGTCACTGGTTAGCAAAATCTTGCGCCCGCGAGGGATCTGCTGGACGGTGTTAAGCCATGCCGTTTCAAGGAGTTTATGCATTTGTATAAAATGCTGCGGAAAACGGGCACCACTATCACTATAGGTATTATCAGGAAAGGCTGACCATAGGAGTAATTTTGGGGAATGTCGATCAAGAGGAAACTGTTGGCTCGGGTTGTTATAGTAATATACTGCCATGTCCTTTTCTTTAATTTGACCCCTTTTGGGGAGTTGAGATGGGGAAACCCTTCCTAATTTCAATTTGTGCGCTATAAAGTCAATGCTTTCTGTCGGTAAGGTAGAATAGGATGTGCCAATTTCTTGAACAATAAAATTTGATTTTCTCGCAAGATCCAAAAGCGGAGGAATCTCCCTGAGGGATAATCCATCAAAGATAACAAGGGCGGTTGGTTCATCCATTTCGAGGAAATGCAAAATATTTCGCCCATGGAGGGGCTCATCAAGGAATTCATCATAAAGCCTATGTGCTGCATGGGCTATAATCTCCTCGAGGGTGTTGATCTCTAATTCACCATCATTCAAGTACTGCAATGCAGAAAGGTTTTGATAACGTTCAGCCGACCAGACTTCTCCTAACAGCCACTTTTCCAGCCATGCAACTCTGGGTCCCGGTCTAATCAGACTTTCAAAATTATCTAAGACCAAATTACTCATCTTTCTCTTCCTTATCCTCGGATGATAGAATATCTAATCGGGCGGAATAACTTGCGCCGGAAAGAGATGGGAGCGACTCGATGATCTTCTCAATTTCTCCTTTAGTGAAAGGGCCTTCCTTAGTAATTGTAATCTCTGCTGTGAGGGCCCCTTGTCCGCTAAGACTTCCCCTAAGAGAGGTAGGAAGAGCGCTGAGATCCCCCGTGCTTTTATCTAAAAATATGGTTGTGCGGATGCGGATTATCGTGGCATCAGGAAATTCCTGGAGTCGAACTGCAACGGCTTGCCGGAGTTCTCCGCTGCTTTCTTGAGGTGGAAGGCTAAGCTCCTCCTTTTTCTCCTCTATAATAGGTGAAGGCTTAACCGGCGGAGTATCTTCTTGTTCCGTACCGGGATGGATAATCTCTTTTCTCTGGTCGGGCAATGTAATCAATGGAGGGCGGTCCGGATGTTTTTCCAAGGGTTCTCCAATAGTTGCCTCTGATAGTTCTGTTTCTGTTAAATTTGGATTCTCGTGGGAGAAATTTCCCCGTGGATGCCGGATGCTAATCTGCCCTTTTCGGCATAATTCTCGAAGGGCCTGACTGACCGATCTCACCGTGGTAGGGACAGGGAATCCCAGGGTAGAACTATACTGCCTATCTATCTCTTTTACGGTGAGGTTGAGAATCTCCTCTAGACGAGATGAAAGGTGCTCCTCAAATAATTGGGTAGGGAATAGTTGCTGAGAAAGGAAATTGAGAACATCTTCTTTGGTGGTTCCAGGAATAGCTTCTTCCTCGATGCGATCCTTATTTGGTGTGTCTCCATATTGTTCCCATCGGATAAAAACAAGTCCTGCTCGTTTGATAGTGTCAATACAGTTATTTCTATCTTCCCGGGCAATTCTTTCATATTCAGCTCTACGCGCCGCATTTCTAGCCGTCCCGGCAAGCTCTTGAGCGGCAAGCTGTCTCTGGGCCCATTTGAGAAGGTCCCTATGAATATCAAGGTTAAATCTTGGCTCCTTTGGCTCCAGGAGAACAACCTGATTCCGCATTGGGATACCATAAAATAGCTTATGCCGGTCTTCCGGACTCAACTTCCGTGGGGAAAGAATATAGCGGAGCCGATTCTTGTCAAGTCCATCCAATAGATTCTTGGTCTCCTCTTCGCCCTGGTAGATAATACAGTTCGGCTCCTTAAAAATATCGTCTTGCCAAAGGGTACGGAGGAAAGTGCGGGCCTTGCTCCCATCTGGGTCAATGGTTAAAGAACGGAATTCCACCTTGGCATCGGGATTTTCTTCCAGATCGAAGAAATATCTCCCTTCTTCTACCCAAAAATGTGAGGCATATTTTTGAAAGCTAAGGAGGGTCTTCTCGAAGTCATTTATATCAACCCTGGGAGTGAGGACGTGTCTTATTAGCTCTTCTCGGGTAGCACCACGGCCGCGGCCGGAGCTGGTGAGGGTATATAGCATCACCGTTGCACTGATATCGGATGCTAATGGTTGATCTTTTAATTCATCAAGGTTCCCCCGGGCCCTTGAAATTAAGTCTCCACTTGGATCAAGATCGGAAAGTCTGGTAGCTACCTCCCTGTCATGTAGATTAGCATGGGCCGCGGTTATGAAATCTGCTTTGTCATGGGTCAACCTGACCATATTTGCCAAAAATCCTAATGCCCCGCGAACGCTTTGAAACCCACCTCGGGCAGGTACTCTTTCCAAAATCAGCTCAAGCACCTCGGGCAAAAAAGGATATGTTAGAAGCATCTTTGACCGGTACTCTTCGGATGAAGAGATTTGTTGCCGGCGCCAGGTATTCAGGTAGCTATCAATAATGGAAGCGCATGCATTATGGTTGAAATCTATGTAATTTTCAAAGAGTCTATGAAGGACCACCTTTGCCCTATCGGCAGAATGAGCAAATTGGATACGGCAACTAGGAACCCTTTTGAGCGTACTTCCTGGCTCTTCCTGGTCACTATAGATGCTCGCAAACACAGTGACCTTATCGGAGCGGTTTGCCCATTCCGAGAGCATCTGAAGGAATGCTACGTTCTGTGCTTTTATAGATGGCTCGCTTATTACCCGGATACCTTGTTCCAGCTCATCCAATATAAGAATCAATCTTTTATCTCCAAAAACTTTCTCCACTTCTGGCAAGCTTGGCTGGATGATGCTTTGCTTGGAGCGCCGTTTTGACAATTTCTCAAATAGGAAATCCCAGATTGAATATAGGGGCAAGTCTGTGAATTTATTTACGACTACTACGGTATCATGAGGAAGTTCACAGTTCAGCTTATGAATATCAAGCCAGTCCTTGGCTACTCCATAATTCTTAAATAGATGATAAATCATGAGGAGTAAGTGAGATTTTCCACTCCCTTTGAGCCCCTCAAAAAGAAACAATCCGGGAGTGTCTTTATGCCCTGAAAACCTATCAGATAGTTTCTGAATAACCCGGCGAATATCTGCGGTAGGATAAGTTAGGGAGAAAAACCTTCGAGGGTCCCTCTCAAGTTTTTGACCCGTGGGTTCTTCAAGATTTGCAAGGTCTATGATTCCATCGATTCCCTCATCAGAAAGGGCCTCTGACCTTGGTCGAAGTATTTTAGAGAAGGCCATAATAAAAATCCTCCCAATAGTCACTTTCTATTCTGTATCTTTTGCCGCTTTTTTGTCTTAATCTTGTGATTCATTTTCTTGTTATCTTCAATCCAGTTATTAATATCCTCACGCTTAAACCTCCAGGCCCCCCCCACTTTAAAGCCTGGCAACTGTCCCCGCTCCAGAAGATTGTAAATAGTCCTTTCTGTTACATTGAGATACTTAGCTAGTTCTTTAATCGTCAGAGTCGATTCTGTCATTGTGCCCTTCCCATGCGATCAAGCTTCTCACTACTGGTAATGAATTATATAGTTTTATATTATATTCATAAATATTCAAATATAAAGGCTAAAAAAGATTTCTATGGAATTGGGGCTTTTCAACGGTACCTAATTAGATATGAAATTCTATGATATCTCCCTCTTGAAGGATATAATCTCTATGGACCAGTTGACCGGCATATTTATCTTTACCCCAGATCCTGGCAAATTTTAATCTTTCAGCAAAATCTTTATGGATAGATTGGCCCACATCAACTACATTGCTCCCTTTCTTCATAGCCAACGGTTCATTATAGTTTACCTCTTTACCCGGGGCCCTGGTATATACCCGGACAATATCCAGTGCGTTATATATTTGATTTTTTAGCTCCTCCAGGTTAATGCCTTTCTCAGCAGAGACAGGAACGATAGAATATCTTTCCCCATATAATTCCTGCAGGACGGTTAAGTTTTCCTGGCTCTCTGGTAGATCAGCC
>MHDQ01000074.1:0-1186 GCA_001803565.1 Nitrospinae bacterium RIFCSPLOWO2_12_FULL_45_22
ACCCTCTCGCCATTTCTTTGACGGAATACGTCTGGGTTGATAATCAGATACATCTATTATCTCCACCTCATCCTCAGGTCTTGCTTGAGGCGCTTCATCAGGTCTCTGGATACCCTGTTTCTTGCGTATCCCCCGGGATTTATTTGTCTGCGTGCGACGCACAGGCAGGTTTGAATACCAGCCGTAGTAGCGTACCATCGGGAATGATTTCTCCGGGATATGTTGGGTAATGGCTGCTGTGAACTCTTCAGCCTGGTACATCTGGAAATTCTTTTTATTCTTCCCCCGGCTCATCCTGGAATGGTAGATAACTGTGCCCGTCTCCTCGATATAGCTCGTCTTCTCAAGGGAAAAGGTATTGCGGATAATATGCGGATAATATACTGTGATCGGGCCTCTCTTCCCTCTTCATCATCCCTTACCACCTTTACCCCGTTGTGCACACTAAAGCCGGAATGTCTCCAACTCATAAGATTGAGCAATTACCTTTTTTGGTCAAAATAAGCGAGAAACAAGTAATTTCATCTTATCATCTATTTTTTTCTTCTGTCTTTGATCCTTCTTCTAGTCTCTTTAATAATTCTTCGGCCCTTTTCCGGTTCTCTTCTGAGCCTTTGCCAAATACCTCCATAATAGACTTTTTTTGCTCTGGGCTCAACGCCCTACGACCCTCACCCTTTTTCTTTGCGGACTGCAATGCCTCGATAAAAGGGTTAGGTGGGGTAGGTGTGGGTGAAGGGGGAGTAGCTATGGTGGAACCCTTAGGCCCAGGCCCGGATGAACGGGGAATAATATTGACCTCTTTAACTGCATAAGGAGAGCCGGTTTGATCTGGGGAGAACACCATATAATAATCTGTCCCTTCCAGTAATTTTTTTAGCCCTTTTTCTAGGGGAAGGTTCTTGAACTCCATAGTAACCTTCCGTTCCACCGGCTTTTCCATAACGATCTTTATCCCACCCTGTCTGGATATTTCTTCCAGGACACCTTTTAACTGCCTATCTTGCAACGATACTGATAATAAGCCCTTTTCCAGCGTTACACCCGATGGAGGAGAAATCCCTTCCGGCCCCCCACCTGAAGCGCTTCCTGAAAGGAAGCAAATGGCATTTATCCAAATAAATAGTGTTAACCCACCAAGCCTTAACCTTTGCATGACCACTAACCTCCCTCTCTTTTGGTTATT
>MHDQ01000074.1:1199-14216 GCA_001803565.1 Nitrospinae bacterium RIFCSPLOWO2_12_FULL_45_22
CTCCCTCTCTTTTGGTTATTGGTTATTGGGTCATTGGTCATTTACTAATGACCAGTAACTGATGACGATATGTTCATCTGCGTCCAAAATTTCTATAGTGTCATTGCAACTTGGTATTAGCCACAAAAATACACGAATGAGCATTAATGAAAGAAGCTGGAATTCGTGTCTATTTGTGGCTAATCAGTTATCATTTCTATATAGACTTTTAATTGGGGAAGGAGCTTCTCTTTGTCGAAATCTTTTAGTCTGGCCGATTGGTTTTCTATTATCCTTTCCCTTAAGCCTTGATCCTTTAAGATTGTATCTACCAACTCAGCTAATTCTTCATACCGCTTTTCTTTAACCAATACCCCTGACCTGCCCAGGGTATAAGGTACCGCACTGGACTTAAAGGCTACAATAGGTAGCTGGAAGAACATGGCTTCTAAAAAGGGTACCCCAAAACCTTCATGCTCACTCATAGACAAAAATATGTGGCTTGAGCGATAATAGGCAATAAGCTCTTCCAGGGCTACCTGGCCGGTAAAGATAACCTGATCAAGATTTAGCTTTTTAATGAGATCTTGCAGGGCAATAAAGTATTGCTCCATGCCTTGATAAGAACCGACCAATATGAGTCGGGACCTGGGATTAATATATTTATGGTAGAAATAGAAGGTCTTAATAAGGTCTTCATATTTTTTATTAGGTACAATCCTACCTACATAAATGATATTGATATTCCCATCATTATATTTGCTCATTATCTCCGGAGCAGGTTGTCGGGAAAATTTAGAAAAATCCTGAATAATAGGCAGAATTTCTACCCGCTTATAGCCTAATGCCTTGAGCTCTTGTAGGTTATACTCCGAGTCTGCCAGGCAGAGGAGTGGCATAGCGGAGAAGTTTTTCAATTCAGCCCGGCCAGCTTCTAAGAGGTGAGTCAACTGGTGGTTAAACCCTTCGAAAAACCAATGAGGGGTTATATTATGATAGATCATTACCTTCTTATCCGGAATCTTTTTGACATAATCCTGTATATCAGTACCTATGGAGTAATGATAGATGGTTATATTTTGGGGCGAACTGACCTCCTTATGCTCCTGGTAATAGAAACATTCTTTACTCATACGGGGATGGATATACTGCACATAAATATTTGACTGATATCCCCATTGCCGCAAGAAATTGCGGATTTCCAGGGCATGGTTGCTGATAGCATCACCATAGTCTAGATTGGGTAACAGTTGGTGAATCTGGATCAAATTATCCCCTCTTAGCTATAATGGCGTAGTCCTGGTAGCCATAAAGCACTTCATTTATCTGATCTATGTTTCGGTTCATAAGTTCTAAGAGCCCCTGGTATTCTTTTCCCAGGCTGTTTTCTGGTATCAGCTTCTGGAGAATAAGCTCCGGGGAAAAGGGACTCAGGAAAAGGGTCTGGACTTCTTTAAAGCCTAAATATTCCAGGAGGAACCGTAAGGCTTCGGGATGCAAGGGCTTGATGTGAGAAAGATCAAGGTAGAAATTTCTGATAGCCGAAATAATACTCAACGGATTAATGGTCTCAGCAATAAAGATACCACCGGGCTGCATCTTCTGATAGCAGAGTTTAATAAATTCCTGCAGAGAAGGGCTAGGTAAGTGTTCCAGGAGTTGAGCAGCGAAGACCCCCCCAAGGGAGGAGTCTGATAATGATGTTAGATAGTCCAGGGCCTCTTTCTGCTCTACTACTAATCCCCTTTGCTGGCAATAATAAACCATGTCTTCGGAAATATCTATGCCTCTTGCGGGTATGCCTTGCTCTCTCATCAATTCTAAAAATTCTCCTCGGCCACAGCCCACATCCAATATATCAGACATACCTGAAAAATAGGGGAGATATACCTTGAACCGTTCTCTTATCTCGTCAGGTAAGCCCCGGTAAGTATGTTCGAAGAGGAAATAAGCGTGGTCCATAAGCCGCTCCTGGTGAATAACCAAACTGCGGGCTAGTTCAGGTTTTAAATGGGTTTTCTTACGTAGATCGGATAGAATGATATCTAGCCTTCGTTTTAACAGGATATTTTCTTGTTGTAGGGCAGTATATTTCTGGTAAAGGGTTAGGTGCCGATCCTTCAACTGGGCAAGCTCTTTTTGCAACCCCTCATTCCATTGATCAACCTTATCAAACAGGGCCTGGTGGTGTTGTGCCAACTGTGCATGGTCTTGCCTTACCTCAGCATTCCACAAATCAACCTTATCAAACAGGGCCTGGTGGTGCTGTACCAGCTCAGCATGGTTTCGATTCAATTCAGCCTGTTGTTGTCTGGTTTCAGCATTCCAGCGATCCACTTTATTGAAGAGCTGGTCATGTTCCAGCCTCAACTGGGCATGGTCTTGTCTGGTCTCAGCATTCCAGCGATCCACTTTATTGAAGAGCTGGTCATGTTCCAGTTTCAACTGGGCATGGTCTTGTCTGGTCTCAGCATTCCAGCGATCCACTTTATCGAAGAGCTGGTCATGTTCCAGTTTCAACTGGGCATGGTCTTGCCTGGTCTCAGCATTCCACAAATCTACTTTATCAAATAACTCCTCATGCCTTTTGGTAAGGTTATTATTTTGCCCTTCTAATCCACCAAGTTTTGCGGTTAACTGATTTATCACCCTGGTAGCGTTAGCATTAAATACCACCTGCTCACCTAATATTAGATTTATGTAAGGCTTGGTTAATCTTCGTAAGGCTTTTTTAGAGAAGATAATTACCGGCCCCAGGATTCTGCGATGGGACAGGATAGGGACTTTGTTTTTTAACTCCCAGTCAAGATTCATTTGCCGTAATTGTTCCTGAAAGCCATGATCAGCCGGGCCATGCGCAGAATCTACTTTACCATCCATCTTCTTTACCCATTCTATCTCCTCATCGGAATATACTCCTAGAGCTTTCTTTCGTCCTATGTTTTCCTTGATCTGTTCCATTATCTTTTCTACTTCTTGATCCTTAATCTCTATATCCATGACAAAGAACCCTCCTTAATTGCTTAGAAGGCCCCCCTGGCCCCTACGTGCCACAATAAACAACATTAAACAAAAATAATATGTAAAATGAAGTAACAGTTACAATTATTCAATAACCCAAGCCTAAGCCTAATCTTATCATTATAGGGAGGGGTAAAGCAAGCGGCTTTCTGTCTCTTCAGTGATAAGAATACTTGAATTCAAGGGGAAAAAAGTATAAACTTGTGGATTATTAAGAATTTTGTTTGAGCAAAATTTAGAGACAAAAGTTTTTCCCTAAAACTTTTCAGACATTTAGCCACAGAGTCACGGAGGACACAGAGTAACAGCAGGGCCTTGCCCTGCCATAAAGGTAAAGGTTTAAGCAGAGCAAGGCTCTGCAACTACCCTTCCTCTGAGTTATCTGGGCCTCTGTGGCAATATTAAAAAAGCTACTATCTCTCTAAACTGGGGAAAATTTAATGTCTCTTTGCAGACTTAAAAAGGCTATAAACAAAATTCCTGTCAAGAAAGACTGGAGGAGGTGATGAGCTGACAAAGGGTTTTGCTCTAGCAATAAGAAATTCCCTTCTGTAATTACTTGCCACAGAGACAGAGGGTGGAGAGAGAAAACTTTTTATACTCCGTGTTCTCGGTATTTAAGTTTTTTGTTCCCTGCAAACTGTGGTGAGAAAGGCTTACTATTAATTTTCTAAAAAGGAGGTTAAAAGGCATGATAATATATCGCTTAAAGAAATATCAACTTTTTCTCTTATCCTTTATTATTTTATCCCTTTTCGGAACAGCTAGTTGTGCAAAAAAAGGCAAGGTAAAACCCGGAACAACGGCTGGTATTGAGGGTCCATCAGCCTTAGAAGAAGAGGAGCTTGGGGAGCTGGAGGCAAAGGGGCCAGGGGGATTAGAAGAAGCCGAAGGAGCCGTTATGCCGGCGGAGGGGTTGGGAGATGTATATTTCGATTATGACAAAGCTATTATTGGATCCGAGCATAGGGCTACCCTAGAAAAAAATGCTCAATGGTTAAAAGCTAACGCACAAACCAAGATTTTGATTGAAGGACATTGTGATGAACGGGGTACTATAGAATATAATCTGGCACTAGGTGATAGGAGGGCCAATGCGGCCAGGGATTATCTGATATCTCTCGGTATTGATCCATCAAGGATAGCTACTATCAGCTATGGGGAGGAAAAACCTTTTGACCCTGGGCATAATGAAGAGGTATGGTCACAAAATAGACGGGCCCATTTTGTGTTAACTAATAAATAGGCGTCTCCATTACATTTCGATATCTACCAATAGGAGAGCCCTTATTGGTCTCACCACCGAGCGGCCCAAATTACCCCTTTACAATAGAGCTATGGGTGCGATAGAGAAAAATTTTATTGACAGCCCATAGATAATGGTTTAGCATAAAAAAAACTCAGAGGGAACGCTTCCCAGCTTAATTAATAGAAGGGAGGGAAACAATCCCTCATTATTTTTTAGTGCTGACTGGAAGGAGAGGACAGATGACATCCCATAAAGGGAAAAATCTTTACGTATGTAGGACTTGTGGTATAGCTACAGTAGGGACAGGTCATCTGTGTGACCCAGCGCCATTGCCTAAAGAAGAGGCCTTTAATTGTGACTATTGTGGGAAGATTGTTACCAATCCCCGGCATATTTGCAAACCTATGGCCTTAAAAGCCGAATATAACTGTAAGATTTGTGGTCGGGTTTCAGACCGACAGGATAAACTGTGTGACCCGCATAAGATGGAAGGGTAGGGAGATTTATTTTTTGTAAGTAGCGTACCAAAAAAGTATAGGTTTTTTTAATAAGATTAATTTTTGACAGGGAAGGAGGTGATAGAGGGTGCTCAGAAGAGATAATATTAGATTATTTATGGTGTGCGGACTGGTGTTGGTTTTTATGTGTACTTTGACAACAGGCTGTACCTGGCGCAGTCACGGCATTAAGGCAAAAGATGAGGCATTAGCGGCTGCCCAGAAGGCAGATGCGGCTGCCCAGAAGGCGATGGAGGCTGCACAAAAGATTGAAGCCTCTGCCGGCACTATAAAAGAATCAGCCGATAAAACTGAAGCGGCTGCTTCGAAGGCGGAGGATGCGGCAAACCGGGCAGAAACAGCCGCCGAAAAGACCGAGGCTATCTTTGACAAATTGGGCAGGAAGTAAATCTGCTAAGGGCTGGGTTCAACCGATCCAGCCCCTACCTCTGTCTCCGAGAGGCAGCAGAAAGGAGGGGATTTTTGGTGCAGTTAAGAAAATTAACAGCCATTATTGTGCTTCTAGGATTTCTATTGGCTAATTTAACAGCTTGTTGCCCAAAATGGCGTAAAGAGACCCTAAAGGCGAGGGATGATGCTATTGCAGCAGCGGCTAAGACCGAAGAAGTCTCAAATAAAGCATTAGGGGCTGCTTTAGACTTAGAATCCTCGATTCAAGGGGTTAATGATGCTGCCCAGCGGGCAGAAAATGCTGCCACACGGGCAGTAACCGCGGCTGACAAGGCTGAAGCGATAGTAGGAAAGATGGAAAAAGCCTTTGAAAAAAGAGGGAGAAAATAATTTAATCGTATAGGAATTTTCATTTTAATAATGCGGTTTTGTGGTAGTCGCAGGTTTTAGCCTGCGTTAATTTAAAGAAAGGAGGTGAGATTTGGTGATTAGATTACATAATATTAAAGGATTAATGGTTTGTATATTGCTGGTGGCTTTTATGGTAGCTTTGAACACGGGCTGCTCCTGGCGGGGTCATGTCAACGATGCCATGAAGGCCAAGGATGATGCCGTAGCAGCGGCTGATAAAGCTGAAGCGGCTGCGCAGAAGGCGGCGGATGCTGCTCAAAAGATTGAGACTTCTGCAGCAACCTTAAAAGAAACGGCTGATAAAGCTGAAGCGGCTGCTTCCGGGGCAGAAGATGCGGCAAACCGGGCAGAAACCGCGGCAGAAAAAGCGGAAGCTATCTTTAGTAAATTAGGTAGAAAATAAACCTAGGCAAGGGCTGGATTCAACCCTTGCCTACCGCTACGATGAGAAAAAGGGAGGTGTGCCGAATTGCGGATAAAAAGATTACTTATTATTCCTCTAGGGTTGATATTTCTGGTTAATTTAGTGGCCTGTTCCCCGGCCTGGCGTAAGGAAGCCTTAAAGGCAACGGATGCTGCTGTAGCAGCGGCTGATAAGGCTGATACCGCCTCAAGTAAGGCTTTAGCTGCTGCTCAAGAGTTGGAAGCATCTATCCAAAAAGCCAATGATGCGGGCCAGCGGGCAGAAAATGCTGCCTCCCGGGCAGAAAGCGCGGCTGGCAAGGCTGAAGCCGTAGTGCAAAAGTTGGAAGAGACCTTTGCTAAAAGGGGGAAGAAATAGGTACCAGCGATAAGAAGTTCTTCAAAAAGCCGGGACTTTAAATAAAGAAGGCCCGGCTTTTTTTATCCAAAATTATTCATCACCAGACGCAAAAGGCGCAAAAAGCCGTAAGGCGATAACTCTTCATCCCCTTACGCCTAACCCCTCACTCCTTACGAGGGACATATCTTTGTGTCTGGTGCATAATTTAGGATTGTGGTGATCAACCACCACAGGGGTTTATAAATCCTATTATAGGGGAGTGAGGTATTGCAAAAAAGGATTGGCGTTATAGGATCCGCCGAATGCCCTGCGACTACCTCTACCCTGGCAGAAGAAGTTGGCTCCCTGATAGCAGAAAGGGGAGGGGTTCTTATTACCGGCGGGTTGAGTGGCGTGATGGAAGCTGCTTGTAGAGGGGCCAAAGCCGCTGGTGGCTTGACGGTAGGTATTTTGCCAGGATTTGATGCCTATGAAGCCAATCCCTTTGTGGATATACCTATTGTAACAGGGCTCAGTCATGCCCGAAATGTAATAGTAGTAAGGAGTGCCGAAGGAATCATTGCTATTGAGGGAGGTTATGGCACCTTATCAGAGATTGCCTTTGCCTTAAAGATCGGGAGGCCTATTGTAGGGATAAATACCTGGCAGGTAGTGCCCCAAATTATTCAGGCCAGAGACGCCAAAGAGGCGGTAAGAAAGATTTTTGAGGCCATTGGCCCCTAAGAGAAAGCCGTGAAGAGTGGGGAAGTAAGCAGCAACAGGAGTTAACACCTCTCGGCTCACTCGTTACTCCTCACTGCTGACGGTCTAATAGTTCAAGATGGCTTCTTACCGGGCGATAAGTAGATATTTTTTGGTACTTTTTGTAATGAGTTTAATAGTGGGTTGTGCTTCTCCCCGCCCCTATAAGGTCTCAACTCCATCAGACCGGGTACGTTATGTACCTAAAAAAGGTACTTATCATACGGTGAAGAGGGGCGAAACCCTCTGGCAGATAGCAAACACTTATGATGTTTCCATAGAAAGCCTGATAAGGGCAAATAAGCTATCCGATCCCAACAAGATTATAGTGGGCCATAAGCTGTGGATTCCAGGGGTTGAGGAGGTTTCCCGTACTACCGGGTGGAGTAAGAATCCAGATTTTATCTGGCCCGTGAAGGGGGAAATAATTAATTATTTTACTAAATCAGACCGGGAGATACGTCCGGGGATTGATATTGCAGCCCCCCTGGGGAGTGATATAATAGCCGCTTTGCCTGGCAAGGTAATTTTTAGTGGGGATGGTCCTGGTACCTTAGGGAAGATGATAATCATTGCCCATCCTGATGCGTTTACTACTATCTATGCTCATAATTTAGAGAACCTTGTCTCGGTTGATCAACAGGTAAGAAAAGGGGAAAGGATTGCCCGGATAGGTACTCCCCTAAGATCTCCTTCCCCTTCATTACATTTTGAGATCAGGAAAGCCGCTATACCTTATAACCCTTTGTTTTATCTCCCTAGTAGGTATTGAAAGCTAAAAGCGCAAAACGCAAAGGGTAAAACTAAGGAGGGTATTAATTTATGGTAGAAGAGTTAAAGCAAAAGATTCGGGACATACCAGATTTTCCTAAGAAAGGTATTTTGTTCAAAGACATTACTACTCTGTTAAGTGATGCCGAGGCATTTTCCCGGGCAGTTGACCTTATAGCTGAGCGGTACAGGGACAAAAAGATAGATAGTATTGTATGCATTGAAGCGCGTGGATTTATATTCGGTGGTGCTTTATCATACAGATTAGGTACGGGGCTTATTCCAGTAAGAAAAGCTGGTAAGCTGCCCTATAAGACTTATAAGGCTACTTATGAGCTGGAATACGGGACGGATACCCTGGAGATCCATCAGGATGCTATCCAACCCGGCCAGCGGGTATTGATTATTGATGACCTTCTGGCTACGGGTGGTACTACCAACGCGGTAGCTAACCTGGTCAGGCAGTTAGAAGGTGAGGTAGTAGAGCTGGCTTTTTTAATTGAATTGACTTTCCTGGAAGGCAGGAAAAAACTAATAGATTATGAAGTCTTTTCCCTAATTAAATTCTAAGATAAGCTATCAGCTAAAAACAATCGTGAGGCATAAGGGGTAAATGGAATTTTACCTCACGCCTTACCCCTTACGACTTACGGAAAAGCTGATAGCTGACGGCTGAACGCTTACATTCTAAGGGAGCTTCAGGATAGCATTTAAGAGTTCTTCTAGTAAGGTTAATACTCCCTGGTAGCCGAGGAAAGGCCGCTCTGTCAATATAACCTTATCCCATACTGGATAGCCTATATTGATAAAAGGGGTATGGGGTCGAAGCCCTTTTTCTAAGCTGCTACCCAGGATAAGCTCGGGTTCAGTCTCGGTCAGGGCTTGTTGCACACCATAAAGGTCGTAGTTGGTTAAGATAAGGGGATTTAAGCCGGTGGTTTGCAAAAAGTCTTTAACCAGCTTTTCTACCCCGGGGCTATAGGTCTTTAGCCCTAAAAGGGCCGGCTCCAACCCCAAATAATCATAGAAGAATGAGGCCAGGGATAAGGCTGCTGAGCCTTCAGCAAAGATAGCTACCGAGAGCCCCCTTATCCGCCGGGCCATAGAGATGCGGGAGAGGCGCGGGCGGACTTTTTCTCTTAAGCGACGGGCCTCGTCTTCTATAAAGCCATCGGCTGATACACCCAGGACAGAAGCAATAGCCCGGAGCCATTCCTGGGTGTTTTGTATACCGTAGGGGGGAAGACGTCCAGCCAGGTAAGGGAGCCCAAAAACCTCTTCCATCTCCCGGGCTATCAGCCCACCATATTCATCATAAAAGACTACATTAAGGTTTGCTTCTGGTGCCCGTACTATATCGGCCAGGGATGTTCCAGCCGTCAGGACAGTATTTATCGCTATCCCTACCCGCTCGAACATCCTTTTTAACTCCTGTAGATCATTATACCAGTTATATTGCCCTATACTGAGACCGACAATATTTATACTCCTGGGATTCTTTTTTATTGGGGGCTCCATCAATCTATGAACCATAATCTTCACCGCCTGTTGAAACCCTTCTGCCATGCCTCCGGTAAAGCCACTACTTTCTATGAGGATAGTGGAGGTTCCATCCTGGGGCAGTTCCTTTATTGCTGCCGCAATATTATCTCCTATGAGGCCCAGGGTACAGCTATTGACGATACCGATAAGGCCGGGGGACTCTTCCTCTTTGATCTTCCTCATGGTGTCTAACAGACGGGTTTCGCTGCCAAAGATTACATCTTCTTCCATCAGGTAAGTGCAGGGGACACGGGGTTGGAAAAAATTTTTTAAACTGGCATGCCTCTTAGGGTCAAAAGATAACCCTTCTGGGTCTTGCAGGTCTATAAAGGATGAGGCAAAGAGCTTACAGCCTATGGGTCCATTGATTAAAGCCACTGCCTCTCGGATACCTTCAATAGCACAGATAGCGCCCGATAAAGAGCAGGGTAATAAAACATTATTAGGAACAGATTTCGGGCAGCTCAATCGCCTGTCCTCCAGCGTTCTTTATAATAGGGATTACGTAATAACCTGGCCCATTCCTTAGCTATCCCTAATGTCCCAGCAGTACCTGTCCGGGGCACCATAGGTATGGTAGAAAAGACCGTGCCAGGAAGGTCCAATTCCAACGGGTAGAAGGAGAGGCAGAGTTGGGGCTTTGCTTCTTTGACTTCCTCTTCTATCTCAGCCAGAGAAGTCCTCTTTTTTATAGCCAGGCCAGGCCGTGAAATTCCTAGATTATTTATCCTTTCTGCCGAAGTATCTTCGGGCATAAGGGAGAAAATATTAATGGCCTGGAACTCCATCCCAGCCTGATCAATCAGCTCTACTAACCACTCTATATTTTTATCCAGGGTATTAATTATCACCCTTTTGCCAGCCAGAAACATCCTGAGAGGTTGGATAGTTTGGTAAAATCTGCTTTTTTCTTGCCCGATAAGTTCTGCGGCCTTTTCTTCTTGCCGAAAATACTTTCCTAATTCCTCCAGCCAGGCTTCTGTCTCAGCCAGTCCGGTAGGAAAATCTCGCGCTAAATATTCCTGACCAAATTTTTCTTTTAATATCTGAGCCACCAAAAGGCCGGTTTCGTATGAGCTAATAAGATTTAGTCGAGATTCAGCCATAGTTTTTATTTCTGTCAAAGTAGTTTCTTTAGCAAAGCGGGTATGGACACTAATACCCAGGCAGTCCAACCACCTCTTTATCTCTTTATAGTTCCAGTCTACCTCGGAGGACATGCTCTTCTCACCCAGGATATTCACCCGGTCAGAGAACCTATCTCTGGGAGGGGCTACCAGGTTTTCAATCAGGTCCCGACAGGCATTCCTCACACCCTTCTCGTACCCACCACCCATAAATCCCCCTGACTCAATAACTAATATAGGGATGCCTAACTCCCGCTCCAACTCTTTAGCAATGGCTCTAATGTTGTCCCCAATGACTTCTACCGCACAGGCAGAGACAATGCTGATCAGATTAGGTCTGTGCCGTTGATAGACTTCTAAAACAACCTCTTTTAATCGGCCTTCTCCACCAAATACCATATCCGCTTCCTGTAGACAAGTGCTGACCATACGTGGCGGAGAGAGGGGTACGGCTAATTGGTCATTTATGATCTGTCTGCGCAAGGCCATGGATACTTGCATAGCAATATTTTGGTGGATGCAACCTACCGGCCCATGGATTATGACCATACTATCTTTTATCTGCTCAGCTATTACTGCTGCGCCGGCCATGGTACAGCCATATTGAAGACCTCTGAACCGTGGACTGCTATCTTTACCACATAGCTCCATAATACAATATCATTTGCCTCCCATACAGGCTGTACGCATCCCAGAAGTTTTTTGCAGAATAGTCCTTTACATCTGTTCTTGTTCTATTCATAATAATACCCATAAAAAGATTGGTATCTAGCGGAATTACTAGACGGACTTAGTATATCACTATATGTTTTTTCTATCCATTATCTGTTCGACAATAAACAGGTACTAACGATGACAGATAATTTATCCTGCCCGATATGTAAATTGGAGTCACCAGAATTTCAGATAACTGACGGTACTGGTGATTACGGTGAGGAAATAATATGCAATTGTGCACGCTGTGGCAAGTTTTTGATATCCAAAACAACCGCTGCTGAAATCAATAAGAAGGGCATCGATGTTCGTACCAAGGTTTCATCATGGCTTAGAATGCAGAATGAGTTTCAGAAGCCCATGCCAAAAATAAAGATTAATGATGGTACTTTGGCTGAAATATTAAAGAATTTACCTAGCTATACCCCGTTCCAGAAACAATCTATACTATTAAATGCATTGGCAAACAAATCAGAATATCCCGGGAAGCCTATTTTATTCATTCCCAGATTTGATTACCCTCTTGCATGGGCAATCAACGAGGATGAATTAGTTTTTCATACAAAATCTCTGTTGGAAAGGAATTTGATTGATAGTACCGAAAATAATGAACTTAATAAGTATACCCTAACGACAGATATAATTGTGACTGTACACGGCTGGGATTACTTTCAAAAACATTTATCAAAACAAGTTTCTTCTGGAAATATCCCATGGGAACCTAATTTTCAACATGGGTCATTGGATGCCGAAACACAGGAATCGCATTGGGATGTTTTTATTTCGCATGCAAGCGAGGACAAAAAAGATGTAGTTGAGCCCCTAGCAAAAGAATTGAGAAGTCGAAATTTGAAAGTATGGTATGACAAATGGGTCTTAAAAATTGGGGATCGTTTATTAGAAAAAATCGACCATGGGTTGTTACAGTCGCGCTACGGTATAGTTGTATTAAGCCCCAACTTTTTAAGGAAAGACTGGCCCAAAAATGAACTTGATGGTTTAATACAAAAAGAAGTTGGGGGGAGAAAAGTAATCCTTCCTATTTGGCATAATTTGCGTAGAAGTGAAATCATATCTTATTCTCCAATTTTGGCAGGCAGGTTAGCAGGCTCAACCGAGACAGGCATTAAGGCATTGGCCGAAGAACTTATTGAGGCTATGGAAGATTTGCCAATACAAACAGAAGAAGTAGTTATATCCAAATCATTCGATATAAATGCTTCTTTTAAGAATGTGCGCATTACTGGTGATCTCCATAGATATTCTTTCATTTTTGGTATAACTCTCAATACCCCACCAGCTAAAAAGAATTTTCTGGTAAGATTATATTGGCCCGCTTTTATAAGAGTAACTATGAATAGAGATTTTACGAATAGTCGTACAGTGATTAGGGATGGTAACGACTTTACAGAGTATTCCTATCAAAGTGAACAACGGCTTTATCCTGGAGACACATTCGAGGTCGTGTCTCCAAAAGGAAGAACTGAACTCGAATATGAGTTTGATCATAACATATGGTCTAAAGTGGAGCATGGTAAACATGAAATTTTATGGGAGATTTATTTTGAAGATCAATTGCCAGTAAAAGGATCAATAAACTTTAAACAATTGAACATTTTCTAATAAGGACAGAAATAAAATAGCGAACAAATCAATCCAGCCGACTCGTTATACTCGCGGCTGATTTTCACGTTCAAACGTTATGCACACAAATTAATTGACAAAAACACAGGTATGATATAAAGTAATACTAGAGGTACCTATGGGCAAAAGAAAAATTGCAATAACTTT
>MHDQ01000075.1 GCA_001803565.1 Nitrospinae bacterium RIFCSPLOWO2_12_FULL_45_22
CTCCTCAATACTAATGATTTTATATCAAATTTTTACGTGAGTAAAGCAGATAGGCAGTTTTTATTATTATCCTTGGACGGGTAAGAACTTCGGCAAGTTCCTGAAGCATGGGCTCAGAGATGACAACATGGAAATCGCCTTGTTCAAAGGATTTTCGTAACCTTGCAGGAAAGCCGAAAGGATTGAGTAAAGAAGAGACCCAGATGTTGGTGTCAATAACAGCCTTAACGGCCACGTTTTTCTTCTCTGACCTCTTTTATGGCATGGGAAATATCGGATTCTATCTCTTCAGAGGTGTATTGTGTAGCTTTTTTGTGTATCTTCTCTATAATGCGGTTAAATCGACTCTGCCATTCATCAAGATAGATTATCTTTATAGTAACTTTTTCATGTTCTTTTGCCTCCACCTCTTGAAGAGGTTTAAAAACACCGTTTTCAAAAACAGCATCTATTATTTTAGACATGAGTGTGATACCTCCTTATCATATTCTTAGTATAACATCAATGTTCGTGGTCCCGAAGGCCTTTTTCACAGCGTCTTCAATCTTCGCTGAATCAAGGCTCAAATCTTTTATACAACCTTTTTTTTCAAGCCGTCCTTCGAGATAAAGAGATATAGAACTCTTGATGTCATCTATGGGTGTCATTAATACCTCAAATTCTTTGCCCGCGGTATCTCTTGCTATTTCAGCCGGAATAGACAGATGCCCATCTGGAAGGACTTTACCTATAAACTTGTATGCCTTATTTAAGGTTTGCATGTTACTATTTTTAATTTGCCCATCCCTTTTTGTCAAGGGATATCTAAACAAAACCGATTCGTTTTGCGTTTTGTATTTACCATATAAATAAGCCACTGTCAAAAAACGGAGAGATAGGGCAGCAATTCTCGGTCAAAATTCTCCTGAGATTGCTTCGTCGCTGAAGCTCCTCGCAATGACATTATGAAAAATTTTTCGGACGTTGCGAGCGGAGCGAAGCAATCCCAAAGCTCTTTAGATTGACCGAGAATTACTGGGTATTCATTAATATGGAACCCACCAATGGTAGGTACGAGCCGCTTCTCGGCTATATTATTTTAGAGCAATCGCGCGCAGCTATTGATATGGTTGGTCATCGTCTGGTCCAGGTAAAATATATGGATCTGAAGAAGGGAGTTATCTATTCATAAATATCGGGATTGAGGAGGTTGGGGGGGCGTTTCCCTTCAAAAACTGCTTTGATGTTTTCTCCACACATAGTACCCATCCGGGTGCGGGTCTCCAGGGTGGCGCTGCCGATATGGGGAGTAATCACCACATTAGGGAGCGCTATTAGCCCAGGAGCTAATTCTGGCTCCTTCTCGAATACATCTAATCCAGCCCCAGCCAGCAGGCCGTCTCTTAGCGCCTGGACCAGCGCCTTTTCATCTACACACTCCCCGCGGGCGGTATTGATGAGGAAGGCAGTCTTTTTCATCTGTCTCATCTCGTTTTCTCCGATAATTCCCCTGGTCTCGGGTGTCAGAGGGCAGTGGAGTGATACAAAGTCCGATTCCCTTAAAAGCTCGTCCAGGGAGGTGTAAGTGGCGTTAAGGCTTTGCTCAATCTGACATGGCAGCCGGGTGCGGTTGAGATAAAGGATCCGCATTTTGAATCCTGAGCCCCGCCGGGCTACGGCTTGGCCGATCCTCCCCATACCGATAATTCCGAAGGTCTTGCCGAAGATATCTGCCCCGAGGAACAATGTGGGGCTAAAGCCGCTCCATTTACCTTGTCGGCTGAAGGCATCAGCAGCAGGAATTTGGCGCGCCACGGCCATCAGTACCGAAAAAGCCAGATCAGCCGTGGTCTCTGTCAAAACCCCTGGGGTATTGGTGGCGGGTATTCTCTGGGCGCTACAGGCCCTCAGGTCAATATTGTTAAACCCGACCGCGTAATTAGCCACTATCCTGAGCTGTGGCCCCGCGGCGTCAAGGATTTCTCCGTCTACCCGATGGGAAAGTTGTGGCAACAAGGCATCAGCCCCTTTTACCTCCCGTAGAAACTCCTCCCGGCTAATAGGCCGCTCCTCAGCAAAGATGCGTAAGTGGACAAAGCTACCGAGATAGTCCAGGGCTGGCTGGCAAATACGGCGGGGGAGGTAAATGATTGGCTTCATCTTGTCTTCCTCGGGCGGATGCTAGCAGGTTTGAAGAGAAAAGGACTGGCTGTACCTACAATAGTAACTACAGTAGCCAACAAGACTACTACCCTACCGAGCAACCGATACCAATATCCAATCCTCTCTTTGTCTATTGCCCCCTTTTTAAAAATACCAACGATCTTTTCCACATCATCTATACCTGATTGGAAGGTTATAAGATGTTCCCCTTCCTGAGTGAATATATTCCTGGCTTCATAATAGCCTGCTACACCCTTTTGTTCAGAGGCGATCAAGGTCTTTTCTTTTCTGTCTGGGTACTTAATATTGACCTTGGCTTCTAAACCGCTCACATAAAAGCCGGTTTCGGCCAACTGTACTTCAAAGACCAGCCTAATGGATTCTTTTATAAAAAGGGTTTGGGGATAGGACAAGAATTTTATCCGATAACCGTCACTCCGGACTTCCTGTTCCCATTGGACATCTTCTTGATATTCCCCTGCTTCTTCAGCCTCTACCACCAGACCACCATGATGGGCAAAAGATACCGAAGGTACCGATATAAGCACGATGAATAATAAGGACAGAACAGTTTTTATCAAGAGCCTAATTGTGCAATGTTATATTTTGGCAAGCATTATTCATAACCAGACGCAAGGACGTGTCCGGGAGGCGTGCCATCGTGTCTGTATACCGGAGACGGTTCACGGACACCGAGACGGCTTCAAGGCGTCCCTTTGTGCTCTTTGCGGCTTTGCGGTGCATAATTTGAATTAAATATTGGATAGGCTCAAGGTCTCTCCCAGGGCAACTATCACCATAACCAGCAGGAGATTTATCTTTGCCAGGGTCTTAAACTTTATCCAGGCCCTGTGTGAATCATGAGGGGTAGCCTTACTCCTATCCCCTATAATAAGCGGTATACAGTCCTTCTGGATGAATATTCCGTTAATAACGATAATTATATACAGTATAATTTTAGCTAGCATAATCCAGCCATAGGGTTGAGGTAAAAATATAATGCCGGGATCAGACCAGAGTATCAGCCGGGAAAGGCCACTTATGAATAGCAATAGGATGCCTATCTCCATAAGGTGGGATATGGCGGGCAAGTTCCCGGAAATAAGTGGTGGTAATGGGTTTCCAGGATTATTTTTCGCTTTTGTGGTTAAGACAGCGAACCATATATGGCCCCCACCGAAGATCATCAGGCCAATTATATGTAAGAGCATAAATATGAATTCCAGATAGGGAATCATAATTATTCGTATTCTCTGCGGGAAGTCTGGAGAATAGCAATAACCATAACTATTATCAATGATACAGTGACACCAATAGCGACAAAGCTAGCTATGGTAGCTACTTTTGCCTTACTCAGGGCCTCTTTTGCTGAGGCAGATTCCTTGCTATCCCCACCCTCTTTTACCAGGGTCTGAAAATTCCAGTTGCTCCTTTCACCGTCTTCATAGTCCTGATAGGCCGTCCACAGAAAGGAGCCGGTTTTTGCGGGCGTTTTCGCTATAAACTTAAACTCTTCAAAGGTCAAAGGCGGGATATTACCCCCGGACCATTTGATCTTCCGGACAAAGCCTGCAGTATCTCTTTCCGTAGAAAAGGACCATTTCTCTTTGCTTCCTATCGCCTCTACCTCATAGCCAGCCGGGATGACCACCTCGACTTTGGTAGTAGGTGATTCTACCTCAGTAGGGACATTTATACTGTACACACCCCATTTGTTGGGCTCTCCTTTTTGGGGAGAGATGTCTATATGGGCTTTAGCATATTCCGGGGTTATAAATATAATGATAAAGGCAATGCTGAGTAGCAGACAAACCCTGGTCATATCCCTAATTCCTCCTTCACATGGCGGTCCGCATCTCCATCGGCTGTCTCATCAGCCATAGACTAACGAAGGCGCACAAGAATAAAAAAATTAGCAGCAATATATGGCTCCTAAATGCCCGTCTCTGGTCAGCAAAGCTCTGCTGGGACATTATTCCAGCGATATAGGCAGCATAGCCATATCCTATGACCAGTAACAATGACTGAATATACCATATGACAGATAAAGAGATCAGTGGTTTTGGGCTCCAGGCCGCAGTGCCCAATAGGTCCCATTGCCAGCCAAAAGGGTCTGATATGAGCGGTATCAATTTTTGCCCTTCCTGTAATAGGTGTTGGCTATTGTGGGCCAGATGGTAGAATAGAGCCAGGGGCAAAATGGGATAAGTAAAATTGATAAAGACCTTTTTTAACGGAATATCTTCTTGTCGTAAAGACCCCTTTATAATCCAGGAAAAGAGGAAGTAAATTAGCCCTGGAATTATAATTATTGCCGCCATAGCCAGGGTGAAGGAAGGGAGGTATCCCAGGTTTAACTGGCTCCCTAACTTTGTTGAAATAGTCCGCCAGTAAGGGGTCATAGTCAAGCCATGGAACAGGGTCAGGCTGAGCATAACTAAAGATAGGATGGCTTCATCGGTCTTGGGCTGGACAGCTTTAACCAGATCAGTAGCGAAGGGTCTTAGGTTGAAAGAGACATTATCTCTCGGGCAGGTCTTTATACATTCGGTACATAATATACAATAGGTATTCGTCACCATATTACCCAGATATTCGAAGGTCGGACAACCATAACCGCTGTCATTACCCTTCAGGCAATCTTTAGTCTTGCAGGCCGCACAGATATTCTTATCTCTGGCCCTTAATTCGCTGGAGGCAAACATCGCATAGAGTCCACTTATCCTCCCAACCAGGCAGGCATAGCGGCAAAAGGATTTCCTCTCAAATATTATAGCCGGTAATATAGTTATAGAAAGCATTACTATACCCAGATAAGCCGTGGCCTTGGGGCTGAAAGTTACCCCATACCCTAATTCTAGCCAGGTAAGCAGGATAAAAAGGCCGATAGCCAGATAAATATTCCTGAGTCTCTTGGGCCAAGGCAAATTTAAACTAAAGATATCTTTTTTTACTTTCCAAAGGCCCAGCCTTTGCAACCAGCTAGCTATAGCATCCCAGGGACACATAAGACACCACAACTTCCCCATAAATACAATAGCAATGATAATCCCTGTCCACCAGATAGTCCAGGTTAGAATCGGGGCTATATTCCTGGCTGGGTAGCTGGTGCCATATAAGCCCGCATAGATTATCAGGAGAAATAAGAATACCCCGGGGAGCTGAATCATGGTCTGGAAAGGTCTCTTATTTGCCAGGGACTTAATGAGGGTAATATTCAATAGGTCATACTTCGGGTAATTCTCTGTTGTTGTCCGCCCTTTGATAAAGATAATAAGTATAATACCAGACAGTAACCCTATAGCCGCCAAAGAGCATAGGAAGAGGTAATCAGGCATGCCCTGCATCGCTTCTTCTTCCATTTGCATCAGGTGATGCATATGCGCCTGGTTAATTGCTCGTCTCCTTATTACAAATTGCTAATCTCCCCTTCCGGAGAAAGGCCACTAAGGCTATAGCTACTACCAGAAAAACGCCTATCAGGCCCAGAAAGATCATGCTGGGGCCTTTTCCATTACCAATCTGAACAGCAGTATGAACTTTTTGCTCACTATCCCCAACCTGGAACTGGACCCCTATTTCGTACTTACCTCTTTTTGGCCAGATATGTTGCACTTCATAGAACCCCTTGCCAAATCGGTTTGCCGTGTATTGCCTTGTCTGATCCTTTTCCCCTGAAGGGTAGACCGAAATTACGACCCTGCTTTTGACTGGCTCCTTCGTTTTATAATCTTCTATATATACTATAATCTCCCCTATCTCGCCCGGCTGTGGTACTTCGGGGAATGGTGCCAGCTTTACCAAAAAAACTCCGGCATAGATTTCCTTAAAGACCAGATTTTCTGTGGGCAAATGGGCCAGAGAATTTATAGGCAGGATAATTAAGATCAATATCAAGGCAAAACCACTGGCCATAGGGGATATGGAAGGGGGAAGGCCATTAGGAGGAGATTTAAAATTCATACGATATATTGAACTTAAAGACATCCCATTTGTCCCAACGGCCTACAAAATCATTAGAGTGTCCCCAGAAGGCATAATATTCTGCATTAAGTGATACGTAGTCACCCAGGACAAATTTTATACCGAGCCGGTTCTTTCCCTGGCCCTGGTTAAAATAATTATAATAGGTATTGTAAAGGGTGAGCCGGTCATCAAAATACTCAAAGGGATGGCTTATGTTCAGGACGACAAAGGTCTCATCTCGCTCCAGCGGCATCATGTCCGGTTGATCATATTTAAAGGCATGGATATTGGCAAAGATAGTCATCACAGTCCAGTCCTTATGGATATAGGTATTGAGGTAGAAGGCGAGGAAGTTGGTATTGATCCGGGTCACACCATCCCTCCCGGGCAATAGATATCCACGGCGTAAAGGGTCTAGCTCTCCCCTGGTTGGGACATACAGGTTCTGGGTAAATAGGTTTTCCAGGCGAAAGTCCCAGCCCCTATCCAGCCACCAGAAAGACCTGACCAGGCCAACCATATGCTGGTGCAGGCGGGTGAATTCTGCTTCCGGGGCCTGATTAATCCGAGGGGCCCGCTGAAATATAGTAGGAGTGTCATTCCAGTTATAGAAATAGCCATAAGAAAGCTCCCAGGAGCCCAGAGCCTTCCATTCTATCGGGGTAAGCCAATCCAGCAGAAAGGCTATCTCAGAATTAGCCGGGTTCTGAGGGGGTTTATCTAAGCGATAAGGCCGGTAGTCCTTGCTGGGATTATAAGGGAAAGGAGATTCTCCCATCCCCGGGACCAACCCCTGGCTCTCCTCAAAGTCTGGTATCCAGATGGTGCGAAAATTAAAGGTCCCTTTGGTCCATAAGGCATTGACCATCCAGGTAGGGATGCGTAAGAATTTATAGTTATCCACGACCTCGGCCGGCCCTTGCCACTGGATGGTAGGGTTGATGATATCCACAACCCTGAAGTCCATCTTACCCAAGACTACCTGCTGTTTACCGACCCGGAAGTACCAATTACCGGCAAAGATATCTGCATAGAGCTCCCGCAGTATCTGCTTGGTAGTGTAATAATATTCCTTCTCCAGGTCTCTTATCTGCCCACCACCCTTGGCCAGGCCACTCTTTGGTTCCCAATCATAGACGGCATCATAGCGATAATTAGTTACCCCACCCAGGCTAATCCTATTAGTAAGCCGATACCGGAACTCTAGCTCCCCTAGCCACTCTATCTGGTCAAAGTCATTCTTACGCTGTCTATGGGTGGCGGTCGCGCCGGTCTTACCTTCGGCATACACCCAGGTCTGGTTCCTAAGTAAGCCCCTCAGCCTTAATTTTGGTATAGCCTGATGTATCGGGTCCAGGACATTTGCCATAGGGTTAAACATCCCTACCCTACGCAAGACGTCCAGTGCTTCGGCCCTAACCGCGGCCGGCTTTCCATATATTCCTAATAAGTACACAACGAGAACTATCAAGTACAGAGATATTTTCCTGGACATTTAGTCTACTCCTTTACCTTTATGGTTATTCCCATTTTTTTCCAAAACTCACTTCTGACCGCTGGTTCTGAGGCAATATCGGAATAATCCTTTACTGGATGGAACTTTATCTCTTCCTTGAGAATCGGCGGAGTAGCTAAGGCCCCTAAACTAAATTCTTTTTCCGTATGGCGGTTGAATTTCCAAACAACTCGATGGATAGTGCGCCTCTTCTGGGGGAGCTTGATGACATTGGTCAATCTGGGAGCCCAAAAACCTCCCGGCTCTACCTGGTACCAGTCTTTATCAAAAAGCTTGAAAATCTCCCCTTTTCGATCAAACTGCTCTTCATGTATCTCGAGAAAATTATTCCGCTCCACCCAGTTAACCCGCTTGCTCAGGTAATATTTGGGGTCTTTATGGATGCTCTCTATCACCAGGCAATCATACCCCTTTAACTTATCTTCCCCTATAATACTATGATTCTCCTCCCAGGGGTCCCTGCTATCGTCATCATCGCGGGTAGTTATCATAGTGCCGTAATTATCCTGGCGATGATTAGGATTAAGCCGGCTTACCTTTCTCAAGCCCACGCTATAACTCCACTGGGCCTTCTCTTTGTAGTGACCATCGCCGTTTAGATAAAAGAGACCTAAGGATGTGTTACCTCTCGCCTCCGGTGGTGACAGGGTTATATAGACCTCTTTATACTCTATATCGCCTGGTCTGATACCATTATAGGCTATTCGATCCAGGTAATTCTTGAGATAGAATTTCCTTTTCCCCCACACATCACCTACTCTTATGCCTCCCCAGCGGCTGGCATTGATACAGCTATGGATCTCGTCGCAATTAGCCCAGAGTTGATATTTGACCATATCTACATAGGTCATTACCTCCAGTCCGGTATAGCCATATCTCTTTATCTCCTCCTTTTCAATATTAGTCAGTTCCTT
>MHDQ01000076.1 GCA_001803565.1 Nitrospinae bacterium RIFCSPLOWO2_12_FULL_45_22
TGACCATTGATCCTGAATCGAAGAGGGTAACGATTGGCCCTGGAAGCACCGGTTCGGACCCCGGTCCGGTTAGCTACAATATGGGGAACGATATTCCTACCGTGATGGATTGTGTCCTTATACTGGGATTCCTCAATCCGGACAACTACCTGGGCGGCAAGGTGAAATTGGATAAAGAGCTTGCCTTAAAAGCTATACAGGAAAAATGCGCATCGGTTATCGGGGTTGATCCATACCACTTCTCCGAAGGAGTCATAGACCTGATCAATGACAGGATGCGGGAACATATAAAAACCGTCCTCTCGGTTCGGGGATACTCCCCCATGGATTACTACCTTATTGGATACGGAGGGGCGGGGCCCCTTTTTCTTGCCGGATATTCCCATGGGCTTCCCTTTAAAGGGATCTTTACAGTTCCCTGGGCAGCGGCTTTTTCCTCTTTCGGAACAACTGTTATAGACTACATTCATCGGTATCAAAAATCAACCATTATCCAAATTCCCCCGGCCCTGGATGAAAAGGCAAAAGTACAAATAGGCTCCGTTATCAACGGAATATGGGGGGAGCTAGAGAAGAAAGCCCTGCAAGAAATGAAGGAGGAAGGGTTCAGAGAAGAGCAAATAACCTATAACCAGGTGGCTTACTTACGGTTTATGGGTCAACTGGAAGACCTTGAGGTCATATCACCAGTGAGAAGGATTCAATCGGGTGACGATCTGGATAAACTGCTACAATCCTTCGAAAATCTTTACACAAAGGTCTACACCCATGGGGCTAAGCACTCTGAAGCAGGATACCAGATACTGGAGCTGGGACTGATAAGTTCAGTACCCAAGCCAAAACCCGTGCTCAAGAAATACCCCCTTGCAGGAAAGAAACCGCCTGAAGGAGCAGAGAAAGGATATAGAGATGTGTATGTAAAGGGCTCCTGGAAGAAAGCTAAGCTGTATGATCTCGATAAACTCGTACCGGGAAATGAGCTAGAGGGACTCGCAATACTGGAAGCGGCCGCAACGACCATGCCTATACCTGAAGGGAAAAAAGTCGTTATTGATGAATTTATAAGATTCTGGCTAAAGGAGGATTAAGGGTGAAGCTAACAAAAGAATCCACACAGGGAATCGCCTATAATGGGAAAACCATCAAGGAGCTACTTGAGGAGAGGGATAAAAGAACGGCCAAAAGTGGGTACTACTATGGCCTTAAGGAACTTGAATTGTACAAAGGAGACCCGATGAAGCTGGAACTTTTTTTTTCACGCCTCCTTGCGGCAACCATCGCGGGAAGGGAGACTACACGGATGATATCGGGCTCACCTCAGATCAGGGAGGTAGCAGAGCTGGCTACGGGTCTCTATACTGCCGAGGGGGACTGTGTACTCCAATCTACCGGGATCATCATCCATATACCCCTCATGGGAGAGGTGATTAAATGGATGATAAACCAGGATTATGAACATGAGGAAGGAATACATGACGGTGATATCATCACCAGCAACGACAACGTTATTGCCGGTATGCATCCCCCGGATGTATATGACATAATCCCTATATTTTACCATGAGAAGCTAGTTGGCTGGGCCGCAACAGTTATCATGGAGGCAGAGTTAGGGGCGGTTGCCCCGGGGGCCATGTCTTCTGCTGCATCAGAGAGGTTTCTTGACGGGATACGGTTTTCTGCTGAGAAGACCGGGGAGAATGATGTTCACTACAAATCCTTTGAGCGGAGGGTGCGCTCCGGGGTACGTTTGCCCGATCTCTTTCTCCTTGACCGGAAAGGCGCTTTGGCAGCCAATATAAAGGTCCGGGAGGATATAAGAAGGATTATCGAAGAGTTTGGTCTGGATTATTTTATTGAGGCCCAAAGAGAATTGATCGAAATAGAACGTCGGGCGCAACTGGAACGGGTGAAGAGGCGGACCGTCCCGGGTAAATTTCACGTGCCAGTTACCTTTGAGAACTACATGACCAAAACCTTCGTTCCTCCTCACCATGCCATAGATCAGATCAGGTTAGTCCCCATGGATTTCATTATCCAACCCGATGGCAAGTACTTTCTTGATCTTGATGGAGCTGGACCGTGGGGCTGGCATCCATCAAACACAACCCCTTCATCCATGAGGGGGGCTATGTGCCTGCTCCTATCTCAGACCATTGCTTATACCGGGGCAGCCAACGAAGGGACCATGATGTGTGTTGACATGAACCTCCCTTATGACTCTTATGTGAACCCCAGTTCCAAAAACATTGCCACTGGTAACCTTTTCAGTTTTCCCATAAACGGAGGTGGGGCCTGGTTGAGGTTACAATCCATGGCCTTTTTTTCTCGGGGTTTTGTGGAGGAATGTATTGCCGGTTCCCCAACTTCTGCCACTTTTGGCATGTCCGGTAAAGACCATTACGGCAACGATTTTGGGTTCCTCATGACAGATATAGCCGGAACCTGTGGAAGCGGGGCCTTTGCCATAAGGGATGGGCTTACCGGGCACGCACCCTGGCAACCAGTAAGTGATATGGGAAATGTGGAGGTGTGGGAACTCTTCTTACCCCTATCCTGGACCGGAAGGGGGTTGCTCCCCAACTCCTGCGGTTGGGGAAAATACCGGGGTGGATTCTCCATCATGGCTACCTGGATGGTTTATAAGAGCCAACTCCTGGGTTTAGACATCACACCCGTTGTACTACTGGATAAAATTTATCCTAACTCCGGTATGTTTGGCGGATACACCGGGACAGGACCCTTCTACAAGATGGTCGAGGGCGCAAATACCGAAACGTTATTACAGGAAAAACTTCCTCTCCTGCACCACTATGGACATCCCTTAAATCCAGATATGGAGAAAAATATCCAGGGAAGACATTTGCTGGAAACCTCCCGGGGAGTCTCCATACCGGGTGTTTTCCGGCATGGCGACTGGCTTCAGGTACACTATGGCCAGCAAGCAGGGGGATTTGGCGACCCCATAAAAAGAGATACCGGATTAATCAAGAAAGACCTGGACAGTGGCCTGATCACCCTTGAAATCTCCGGGAAGATATTCGGCATGGCTGCTTCCTATGACGAACATAGAGAGGAATGGATAATAGATCAGGATAAAACCATTAAACTCAGGGAGGAAAAGAAGAAGGAAAGACTCAGGAAGGGTATACCGGTTAAGGAATGGTGGAAAAAGAGGAGAAAAGACCTCCTTCAGGGAAAGATGCCGGAACTCATGAAGGATATGTATAACTGTTCCCTGGACAAAGGTGAACACTGGTCGAGGAACTTCAAATCGTTCTGGATGCTCCGGGATGATTTCACTTTTTAATTCTATAAAAAAAGATAGGGAGATAAACGATGTCCAAGATTACGTATAACAAAGAAATAATAGGCGATCTCATGGATGGGAAGCTAGACTGGCATAGGACGAAAGCAATCATAAGTGGTCACAAAGATGAAGACCGCTTTGAGAAACACCTCGAAGCCCTTAGTGAAAGGACTCCCTGGAAAGAGAAAATCCTTCTCCCGCTCACCGATGAGCTTTTTATCGTGGCGAAGGGGACGGAAAGAATTATAAAATGCCGTTGCGGTTATGAATATGGCGATTACAGAGAAAACTGGAAACTAAGTGCTCTGATCCATGTCAGGGAAACAGAGGAAGAGATAAACGAACTCTATCCCTATCCCAGTAAGCCAGATCCCCAGTATTGTGAAATAAGGGAGTTCTACTGTCCCGGCTGTGGCACCCAGTTGGAGGTAGAAACGGTTCCCTTTGGTTATCCTTTAGTATTTGATTTCCTCCCTGATCTGGACACTTTCTACCGCGAATGGCTTAAAAAACCCCTGGATAATGAGAAAGAGTTCAAGGACCTTACTTACGATGTCATTAAATGCTGGGCCAAGGAAGGATAGATGAAGGGCTATGGGATCGGGAATATAATAACGGAGGGAGAACCACGGGGATGACAAGCAAAGTATTTTCGAGTTTTGCAGAGGCCATTTATGATATCGGTGATGGAGCGACTATTGCGATTGGTGGGTTTGGTGGATCGGTCGGAATGGCACAAAATCTTATTTTGGCCTTACGTGACAAAGGATCCAAAGATCTCACCCTTATTAGTAATACCGGGGGATTATGTGAGCTATCCCTGGGAGGATTTATTGCAGGAACTTATGTCGATCATGCAATCTTGTTTCAGAATAAGCAGGTAAAAAAAATGATCGGCTCCTATCTTGGTTCACCTTCACCCACTACCCTGAGTTCTCTCGAAAAACAATGGCAGGCGGGAGAAGTGGAAGTAGAGACCTTGCCCCAAGGAACACTTTCGGCAAGAATGTTAGCGGGGGGTGCCGGTTATGGTGGTATTTACATACCGACTGGTGTAGGGACAATTGTAGAAAAGGGAAAAGAAAAGAGGATTATTCATGGGAAGGAATATATCCTTGAGTTTCCTCTTAAACCAGAGTTTGCCTTTGTCAGGGCTTATAAAGCAGATACCACAGGCAACTTGATCTACCGTTTAGCTGCCAGAAATATGAACCCCATAGCAGCTAAAGCAGCTAGCGTCACTATCGTGGAGGTAGATGAAATTGTTGATCCAGGAGGACTTGATCCGGATATTATTGTTACACCCGGTATATACGTCCATCGCATGGTCAAGATACCAAAGGGAGGAAAAAAATGAAGAGGACCCTTGATAATGAGACAATGGCAAAGAGAGTAGCCCAGGAGTTTGAAGATGGAATGGTCGTCAACCTGGGATTTGGTATGCCAATTTTAGCCGCTAATTTTGTCCCCGAAGGAAAGAGAATATTTTTTCATGCTGAAAACGGGATTCTCGGGTATGGCTCTATTATCCAGGAAGGGCAAGACATAGACCCTGATCTGATAAATCCCGGCGGGCTATATGTAAGACCCCTTCCCGGCATGTCTGTGTTCAATCATGAAGAGGCATTTGACATGATACGGGGAGGACATGTTGACCTGGTAGTATTGGGTGCCCTGCAGGTCTCTAAAAATGGTGATCTGGCTAACTGGTTCAATCCAGCCAAAGGGATAGGCAACATCGGGGGAGCAATGGATTTGGCAGTGGGAGCCAAAAAAGTCATTGTGGTCATGGAACACACAACCAAGGATGGAAAGTCCAAAATTTTAAATGAATGTACCTTTCCTCTTACTGCCAGGGAATGTGTTGATATGATAATATCTGATATTGCTACTATTGAGCTGACCCCTGGGGGAATGATTCTCAAGGAGGTTGCTCCTGGCTGGTCCTCCGAAGAGGTTCAATCGCTGACTGAGCCCCACCTGATAGTCGCCGATGATTTGAAGGAAATGGACCTCAGGGTATGAACCCGAATTAATATCTTCTCTAACCTTACCCCGGGGACTAAATTGCAAGTCCTCCATGAAAATGGCCTCAGTAATGGAAAAACAATCATGCACCTCTGCCATACTGATCTCTTCTCTGGGGAAGTGGTTGCACATAGGTTGCATTTTTGCTAATATTTTACTAGTTTTTAATAAGATTTATACCCTGAAACTCTTGAGGATATTGATATTCCTGATTTCCGAGACGGATTGCGGATCCGTAGGTCAGAGGTTCAAATCCTCTTGGGCGCGCTACACCAATAATGACAGGCGGAGAGATGGCCGAGTGGTTGAAGGCGGTTGATTCGAAATCAATTGAGCGGTTAATCCTGCTCCGGGGGTTCGAATCCCTCTCTCTCCGTCAATAAAAGAATTTGGGTGTGGCTATTCCCTGTCAAAATCCAATTAATGGATTGCTGACAGAAGCTGTGGTGATTAAACGCAAGCCTAAAGGCATTGCCCTACAATGCTTTGCAATGAAGCTTGCATAATTCGGGGATAACTTACCACGCGAGGAAGAGGCAAAATTGGAGTTGGGGTAACTAGCTCAATAATAAAGAGGGATTTGATTTAGGCCTTCAAAAAAGTAAAGAGTATATCCTAACAATTGGGTGGATTTAAGAAAAAATTACCATAAAACGTTAATCGTTATACGTCATAAGTTATTAGTTAATTTCGTGGAGAGGTGCAAGAGCGGTTTAATTGGCACGCCTGGAGAGCGTGTGGGCGGCTAAAACCTGCCCCGTGGGTTCGAATCCCACCCTCTCCGCCATCTTAATAGTAAGCAACGAGGAGTAAGCAGTTAACTGCTCACGGCTTACTGGTCACTACTCACTCCCTTAACCCTTATCGCTATTATCTACAACTAGCGATTACTATACAAAATTTAAAGTCTTTTCCTGAACCCTGTTAGCTGAACCCTGTGAACTGTTATTTTTTAACCCTCCCCATAATTGGGTATATAAAGGAAGGGGTTAACATACTTTCCTTTTACCACAACCTCGTAATGTAAGTGGGGTCCGGTAGTGCGGCCTGAGTTTCCTACCCGGGCTATAGTTTGACCTCTGCTTATCCGTTCTCCTTTCTTTACTAAATTTTTCTTATTATGTCCGTATCGGGTAACAACACCATTGCCATGGGTAATAGTAATGTAATTACCCAATCCCGGCATAGTACCTACTTCGGTAACTAGGCCATTGGCCGCTGCTTTGACAGAGGTACCGGCCCTCGCCAGGATATCTATTCCTCTATGCATCTCGGTCTCTCCTGTAAAAGGTGAAACCCTTTTGCCAAAGCCCGATGCCACCAATCCCTTAACCGGCCAGATAGAAGGGGTAGAGAGTAAACGGTTTCTTTGTCTTTTTAAAGCCTTTTCTATTTCTTGGAAACTTTGTTCTTGTATAACAATCTGGACCGTTAAATCTTCTATACTAGTTGAGGCACCATCCTGCCCCTCTTTTAGAAATGACCCCAGGGAAGCAGCATCCTCCCATAAATCTTCCGCCCCCTCTAGCGGGCCTCCTAACCCGTATTTGGAATTAGGTTTTTCACTGGTTTTGACCGGCTCCAATGAAGTCATTACCCGTAATTTTTGGCCAAACTCTTTTAATTTGCCTACCTGCTCCTCCAATCCCTTTAAATTATCAGTAAAATAAGCTATTTGTTCTTGCTGCTTCTTATTCTCTTCCTTTAGGCTATCTAAGGCCGCTACTCTTGTTTTCATGGTTTTGTATCTTGCTGTAAGGGTAATAAGTAGAGTGGTTATTCCAATAGCGCCGGTTAATAAGGCTAATATTGTCAGCTTAATCACGGTATGATGCAAGGTAAGGCTATGGACTTTCCTATAAATATCTGGTGCAATCCAAATAGTGAGGGACTTTCTTCTCATCACTTACCTCCTTTCTTCTATTAGTAAAAGAGGTGAAAGTGCTACCAAATAACCTTGACCAAAAAAACGGTGTTAAGTTATCATAATGTCTAAGATCAAGTCAAGTATTTTTATCATGGTGTCAAGCCAAAATAGAAATGTCCGGTTTTTACCAAAATAGAAATGTCCGGTTTTAAGGTACTGGAAGTATCCGTTCTCTCTCCTT